>JAUMTX010000025.1:23828-30228 GCA_030530985.1 Corynebacterium sp. | reverse complement strand
ACCGTATTGGCAGGGTGTCTTCGCAGCCAGCGAACGTACGTAGAAGGAGAATTGTGGCCGAGAAACTCATTATTAAAGGTGCCCGTGAGCATAATCTCAAGGGGGTGGACCTGGACCTGCCGCGCGATAAGATGATTGTCTTTACCGGTCTTTCCGGATCGGGCAAGTCCTCCCTGGCTTTCGATACCATTTTTGCTGAAGGCCAGCGCCGCTATGTTGAGTCCCTCTCCGCCTATGCCCGCCAATTCCTGGGGCAGATGGACAAGCCGGATGTGGACTTTATTGAGGGCCTTTCGCCGGCGGTGTCCATTGACCAGAAGTCCACCAACCGTAACCCACGATCCACCGTGGGCACCATTACGGAGGTCTATGACTATTTGCGTCTGCTCTATGCGCGTGCGGGTGTGCCGCATTGCCCAACCTGTGATGCGGTGATTTCCTCCCAGACACCACAGCAGATTGTGGATGATGTGCTGGCCGGTGAGGAAGGCCGCCGTTTTATGGTCTTGGCGCCAGTGGTGCGTACCCGCAAGGGTGAGTTTGTGGATCTTTTCGCTGACCTGGCACAGCAGGGTTTTAACCGTGTGATTGTTGATGGGGAGCAGCACCAGCTATCCAACCCGCCGACTTTGGAAAAGCAGATCAAGCACGATATTGATGTGGTGGTTGATCGCCTGACCATTAAGGATTCCCAGCGCCAGCGCCTGACAGATTCGGTGGAAACAGCCCTGCGCCTGACCAATGGCCTGGTGGTCATTGACTATTTGGGTGAGACGGTGCGCTATTCGGAGCACATGGCTTGCCCTAATGGCCACAAGTTGACCATTGATGAATTGGAGCCACGTAGTTTCTCCTTTAACTCCCCATATGGTGCCTGCCCAACCTGTGATGGTTTGGGTGTGTCCTATGAGGTGGATATTGATTTGGTGCTGCCGGACCGTAGCGCCCCCGTGGCCACCGCTTTTGCGCCATGGAATACAACCAATAAGTATTACAAGAAGCTTCTCGACGCCCTCGGCGCAGCCCTAGGTTTTAGCACATCCACCCCATTTGAGGAGCTCACCGCCGAGCAACAGGCGGCCCTGTTGCATGGTAGTAGTGAGATTGTGAAGGTGCGTTACCGTAACCGTTTTGGTTCCTTGCGCACCCATGAAGCCCAGTTTGAGGGTGTGCTGAACTATGTGCAGCGCCGCCTTGCTGGGGATGATGTGAGCGAATCTGCCCGTGAGCGTTTCCAATCCTACCTGCGCGAAATTCCATGCCCTGGCTGTCAGGGCACCCGCCTGAAGCCAGAGATTCTGGCTGTGCGTATTAATGGTGAAACAGCAGGGCAGGAGCGTGCGCTCTCCATTGCTGATGTGACTGCTATGTCGGTGGCGGATGCCTCCGAGTTTCTCAACTCCTTGGAGCTGAATCAGCGCCAAGCCATGATTGCCGGGGCGGTGCTCAAGGAAATCCAGGCGCGTTTGAAGTTCCTTCTTGATGTGGGTTTGAACTATCTCACCTTGAACCGTGCCGCCGGCACCCTTTCTGGTGGTGAGGCCCAGCGTATTCGTCTGGCCACCCAGATTGGTTCCGGTTTGGCCGGTGTGCTCTATGTTTTGGATGAGCCTTCTATTGGTCTGCACCAGCGTGATAATCAGCGTCTGATTGCCACCCTGGAAAACCTGCGTGACCTGGGCAATACCTTGATTGTTGTGGAGCATGATGAGGATACTATTCGTGCCGCCGATTGGCTTGTCGACGTCGGCCCGCGCGCCGGTGAATATGGTGGCGAGATTGTCTACCAGGGCCCACCGGAGGGAATCCGTACCTGCAAGGAGTCTCTGACAGGCCAGTACCTGTCTGGGGCTAAGAGTCTTCCTGTTCCTGATCGTAGGCCTATTGATAAGCAGCGCCAGCTCAAGGTGGTTGGGGCTAAGGAAAATAACCTCAAGAATGTTAGTGTCAGCATCCCACTGGGTGTGATGGCCTGCGTTACTGGTGTTTCTGGTTCGGGTAAGTCCACCTTGGTTAATCAGATTTTGGCTAAGAGCCTGCAGAATAATCTCAATGGTGCCCGCCAGGTGCCGGGTAAGCATACCCGCATTGAGGGTTTGGAGCACCTGGATAAATTGGTGCAGGTGGACCAGAGTCCTATTGGTCGCACCCCGCGCTCCAACCCAGCCACCTATACGGGTGTGTTCGATAAGATTCGTAATCTTTTTGCTGAAACCCCGGAGGCAAAGGCCCGTGGCTATAAGGCTGGTCGTTTCTCCTTCAATGTGAAGGGTGGCCGCTGTGATGCCTGCTCTGGTGATGGCACCTTGAAGATTGAAATGAACTTCCTGCCGGATGTCTATGTTCCCTGCGAGGTCTGCCATGGTGCACGCTATAACCGTGAAACCCTGGAGGTTCTCTACCACGGCAAGTCCATTGCCGAGGTGTTGGATATGCCTATCTCTGAGGCAGCCGAGTTCTTTGAACCCATTGGTGCCATTAGTCGCTACCTCAAAACCTTGGTTGATGTGGGCTTGGGTTATGTGCGCCTGGGGCAGAGTGCAACCACCCTTTCTGGTGGTGAGGCCCAGCGTGTGAAGCTTGCTGCTGAGTTGCAGAAGCGCTCCAATGGTCGCACCATCTATATTCTTGATGAGCCAACCACCGGTTTGCACTTTGAGGATATTCGTCGCCTCATGTTGGTGATTGAAGGCCTGGTGGAAAAGGGTAATTCTGTGCTCATTATTGAACACAACCTGGATGTGATTAAGGCTGCCGACTGGGTTATTGATATGGGTCCTGAGGGTGGTTCCGGTGGTGGCACCGTGGTTGCCCAAGGCACCCCGGAAGCAGTGGCCAAGGTGGAAGCCTCCCACACTGGTCGATTCCTCAAGGATATTCTTTAAAGGACAGGCGCGGGCCAAGAATTATGAATAATAAAATCATGGGCATTGCCCTTCTTCTGCCAATCCTGCTGGTTATTGGTGTGATTATTGGTGTTCGTCAGCTCAATAATCCGCCGGTGGCTGTGGGCACCATTGATAGCCCCAGTGCAAGCAGTGCTGCCTGTGCTGAGGTTGTGGCCAATGCGCCTGGGCGTGTGGCTGGCCTGCGCCGCTCCGAGATTCAGGAGCCTGTACCTGCCGGTGCGGCCGCCTGGTCGGACCATATTACTCTGCGCTGCGGGGTGCAGCTGCCCCTGCAGTACACTAGCCTCTCCACCACGGAGAATGTGCGTGGGGTCGAGTGGCTGCTCATTAAGGATGAAACCCCTGGCTCTGACCTGGCCACCTACTACAGTATTAATAGCAATGCTGTTATTGCGGTGACCACCGATAATGGCGCCGATCCCCGTGAGGATATTTCTAAGGCGCTGAGTGATTTGAGTGCTAGTGAACTAAGTGCTAGTGACTTGAGCGCGGAGGATAGCTCGTCCAGTGATGGTCAGGGTGGTGAAACTCTTAGTTATTTCCAGCTAGGGGAGAAGCAGACGCCACACCCACTGCCGCTGAGTGATATTGCTGCCACTGCCAATTCGGATACTGCGGCCTATGCGGCTGCGCTGCCGGAGAGTATGACTGATGCTGGGGTGGAATACACCAAGGTGACTGTGGATGAGACCACTATTGGTTATGTGGCCGCAGGCTACGAGTCCATTGTGATCCGTCTTGGTGTGGGCATGCCTGAGTCTTATCAGGCGGGTGCCCAGCTCCAGCAGGTGAATAATGTGCCTTGGTTCCAGGAGACCACCTTGGCCAATGGTATTACTAGTGGTACTTGGTGGGCCCTTGGCCAAAATATTGGTGTAGCAGCATCAATACCAACCGCTGCTGGCAATGCAACACTTGTGACACTATCTAACAGTTTTATGCGTTAAAATAATAGGTATGCATTCCCGGTTCAGTATTCGCCAATGGGGCATGCTGGTTTCAGTAGTACTAGCAGTTATGGTTTTGATTCTTGCGGTATTCCTTATTACCGATAGAAGCCGCAAGAGTAATCAAGCCATGGCTAAAAACAGTAGCTCCATGGACAGTAGCTCTGCTGCTGATATTTCCATTGTGCCCTTGGATAGTACTGAAGCCCTGGAATTTGGTGGGGGATATAATGAGGCCTACCAGCGCCTGAGTGAATTGGTTCTGAACCTGGCCGCCCAATACCAAGGCTCCATTGGTATTGCACTAGTACCGGTGAATAATCCGAGCCGCAGCATAGTTTTAGGCGATCGCCTCGTTGCGCCGGCTTGGTCCACCCTCCATGTGCCCATCGCCATGGCGCTAATGAAGGGCCACAGCATTGATACTGATCAGCTGGGCAGCTTTATTCAAGAAACCAATACTGATGTGGCGGCACAATATTATTCTGCCTTGGGTGCACCCCCAGCGGCCTCAGTGAAGGTCAATGATATTTTGCGCCAGGGTGGGGATACCACCACTGCACTTAGTGCAGGTACCACCAAGCCCTGCAGTGTGACTGCCTGGTCCCTCTTTGACCAAGCCAACTGGGCTGCTAATATTCGCAAGATTTCTGGCTCTGAGCTTGTGCTTCAAGCAATGAGTGATAATTCTGGTGCATCCTCCTTTGGTCTTGGCCATGTGGATGGGGCTATCTATAAGACCGGCTGGGGTGTGGATTTTGCTGGTGACTTTAGTGTCCGCCAGTTCGGTTTGGCCGAAACACCCTTTGGTGAATATGGCGTGAGCCTGCTTGTTCACCCTGGTGATGGTAGTTTTGGTACCGCCCAGATTATGGCCAATGATTTGGTGAGGGCTCTCGCGCAAGTCGCATTTGACAAAACCTCAGAATAGGGTATAGTTAATTCTTGCTACCACCCACATATGTGGGTCGCAAGTGGAGATCCCTCCCACCAGATGCCACCTTAAAGGTCGGATAATGGTTAACAGAAGTAGCTAGCTTTTTTGTGGCTAGTAGGATCTCCCGTTTATGCAAGGAATATTCCAGCATAGACGGGTTTTTGTTATGGGACTACATTGCGCTTGGGTAAGTTCTTGTATTCGCTTTATCTTTAGGAGTTCGTATCAGCACTGAAGCTCGCATCAATGAGCGTATCCGCGTTCCCGAGGTTCGACTCGTCGGTCCTGGCGGTGAGCAGGTCGGCATCGTTCGTATTGAAGATGCACGTAAATTGGCATACGAGGCAGATCTTGACCTAGTTGAGGTTGCCCCTAATGCTAAGCCACCTGTGTGCAAGATCATGGATTATGGCAAGTTCAAGTACGAGGCCGCACAGAAGGCTCGTGAGGCTCGTAAGAACCAGCAGCAGACTGTGGTCAAGGAGCAGAAGTTCCGACCAAAGATCGATGATCATGACTACGAAACCAAGAAGGGTAATGTAATTCGCTTCTTGGAAAAAGGCTCCAAGGTTAAAGTCACTATTATGTTCCGTGGCCGCGAGCAGTCCCGCCCAGAGCTGGGACATCGCCTACTTGAGCGTCTGGCCAATGATGTCGTGGATTACGGTGTTGTTGAGGCTAAGGCCAAGCAGGATGGCCGCAATATGACCATGGTTCTTGGCCCACTTCGCAAGGGCAAGAAGTAGAAAAGGAAGAGACTGACTTATGAAGCAGAAGACCCACAAGGGCACCGCAAAGCGCGTGAAGGTTACCGGTTCCGGTAAGCTCCGTCGTGAGATGGCTAACCGTCGCCACCTCCTCGAGGGCAAGCCTTCCCGTCGCACCCGTCGTCTGAAGGGTACCACCGACGTGGCTCCTTCCGACACCAAGCGCATCAAGCGCCTCCTGGCCCAGGGCTAATCCCGGCCGAGCATAAGAATTACTAGTCAAACTTAAAACTGTAAAGGAAGTTTCAACGTGGCACGTGTAAAGCGCTCCATGAACGCTAAGAAGAAGCGTCGCGAAATTCTCAACTCTGCCAAGGGTTACCGTGGCCAGCGCTCCCGCCTGTACCGTAAGGCCAAGGAGCAGTGGCTGCACTCTATGACTTACGCCTTCCGCGACCGTCGCGCTCGCAAGGGTGAGTTCCGTAAGCTCTGGATCCAGCGTATCAACGCTGCAGCTCGTATGAATGACATCACTTATAACCGCCTCATCCAGGGTCTGCGTCTTGCAGGCATCGAGGTTGACCGTAAGATCCTCGCTGAGCTCGCTGTGAATGACTTCCAGGCATTCTCCGCTATCTGCGCTCAGGCAAAGGCTGCTCTGCCAGCTGATGTTAACGCTCCAAAGAACGCCTAATAATCGGCTTCTTTCAACCCGTCCCACTACTGGGGCGGGTTTTTTTTTCTTTGCCCGGACCCAGTGGCACGTGGTGGTGTGCTAATCTAATTCCTTATGGAATTAGATTTTTCTTCTGCTTTTACCGAACGCACCCCACGAATTGTCAATGCTGCTAAGCTGCTCAAGTCGGCGGGGCGAAAGAAGAATTCTGGTTTCCTCGTTGA
>JAUMTX010000025.1:0-23728 GCA_030530985.1 Corynebacterium sp. | reverse complement strand
GTGCCGGTGGATACTAATGATCCGGGTAATGCGGGCACCATGATTCGTGTGGCCGATGCAATGGGCGCGGATGCGGTACTCTTTGCCGGCAATACCACCGACCCACAGGGCCCCAAGGCGGTGCGGGCCACCGCGGGCTCCCTTTTCCATATCCCTGTGGCCAAGGACCCTAATATTGAGGTGGCTCTCCAGCGCCTCAAGTCCAAGGGGTTGACTATTCTTGCCACCGCGGCTGATGGTGATGTGAGCCTGGATGATGCTGAGGAACTCTTGGCCCAGCCAACCGCCTGGCTCTTTGGCAATGAGGCCCATGGTTTGAGCGAGGAACTGCTCGCCCAGGCCGATCACCGTATTTCTATTCCAATCCGTGGCCGCGCGGAAAGCCTCAACTTGGCCACCGCCGCCTCCATTTGTCTCTTCGAGTCTGCCCGTATCCAGAATCGCTAAATCGGCAGTTTTTCTTCTCTGGACTAGGGACGGCTTTTGTGTGCTGCTCTTGTGTGGTGCCCTCGTGTGCTGCCCCAGTGTGTTGCTCTGTAGTAGAATAGTAGGGTTGAATCTATAAGCTATCGAGATGAGGAGACACGTGTCTGACTCGCAATCAACCTCCCCGTTGTCCGAAGCAGCGCTGAATAAGTTTGCTGAGGCTGCGTTGGCTGCTATTGAAAAGGCAGAAAACCTAGCCGAACTTATGCATGTGCGCCGCGAGCATTTGGGTGAGGATGCTGCAATCCCGCAAGCCCGTCGATCCCTGGGTTCCATTCCAAAGGAAGAGCGAAAGGAAGCCGGCCGCCTGGTCAACATGGCCCTTGGCCGTGTGGAGAAGCACTTTGCACAGGTCAAGGAAGTCCTGGAAGCAAAGGCCGCAGAAGAGCAGCTTGCTGCTGAGCGTGTCGATGTCACCGTCCCAAGCACCACCCACCAGTTGGGTGCCCTTCACCCAATCACCCAGCTCAATGAAGAAATCGCCGATATCTTTATTGGTATGGGTTGGGAAATCGCCGATGGCCCAGAGGTTGAGGCCGAATACTTCAACTTCGACTCCCTGAACTTCCTTCCAGACCACCCAGCACGTACCCTGCAGGATACCTTCCACATTGCACCGGAAAATTCCAAGCAGGTTCTGCGTACCCACACCAGCCCAGTGCAGATGCGCACCATGCTTAGCCGTGAGGTACCAATTTATGTTGCCTGCCCTGGTCGTGTATTCCGTACCGATGAGCTTGATGCCACCCACACCCCAGTATTCCACCAGGTCGAAGGCCTGGCTGTGGATAAGGGCCTGACCATGGCCCACCTGCGTGGCACCCTGGACCACCTGGCTAAGACTCTCTTTGGCCCAGATACCCACACCCGTATGCGCACCAACTACTTCCCATTCACCGAGCCTTCCGCTGAGGTGGATGTGTGGTTCCCAAATAAGAAGGGTGGTGCCGGCTGGATCGAATGGGGTGGCTGCGGCATGGTTAACCCTAATGTTCTGCGTGCAGCAGGCATTGATCCTGAGGTGTACACCGGTTTTGCCTTCGGTATGGGTATTGAGCGTACCCTCCAGTTCCGCAATGGCCTGACCGATATGCGCGACATGGTGGAAGGTGATGTTCGCTTCACCCTTCCATTCGGTATTCACATCTAAGAAACAGGAGAAAGAACTGTGTTTGTAGCAAAGAACTGGCTCCTGCGCCTCATTGGTGTGGACCCAGCAACCGTAACTGATGAGCAGATGGACGCCGCCTTCGTCCGTGTAGGTTTTGAGACTGAAGGCTACGCCCCAATCCCAGAAACCACCGGCCCACTGGTTATTGGCCGTGTTGAAAAGATTGAAGAACTCACTGGTTTCAAGAAGCCAATTCGCTTCTGCCAGGTCAATGTTGGCAACCCAGAGTTGCAGCAGATTATTTGCGGTGCCCGCAATTTTGAAGAGGGCTCCTATGTGGTTGTAGCCCTGCCAGGTGCAGAGCTTCCAGGTGGTTTCAAGATTGCTTCCCGCAAGACCTATGACCACATGTCTGAGGGCATGCTCTGCTCGGCTGCCGAGCTTGGTCTTGCCGATAAGCAGACCAAGGGCATTATTACCCTTGCCGGTAACCCAACCATCGGCCAGGATGCCCGCGAGATTTTGAATCTCAATGACACTGTTTTTGAGGTTAATATCACCCCTGACCGTGGCTATGCGCTCTCCGCCCGCGGTCTTGCCCGCGAGGTTGCCTCCGCCCTGGGTCGTGACTATGCCGATTTGGCTAAGAACCCTGAGCAGGCAGTGGCCCTGACCAGTGGTAGCAGCTATAGCCTGGATGTGCCGGCAGCTGGCGGCGAGATTCTTCCAATCGAGGTTGACCCAGCCACCAAGATGCGCCGCTTTGGTCTGCGCAAGGTGACTGGAATTGACCCTAAGGCTGAGTCCCCACTGTGGATGCAGCGTGAGCTCATGCTTTGCGGCCAGCGCCCAGTGAACCTGGCTACTGACATCACCAATTTTGTGATGTTCCTGCTCGGCCAGCCAATGCACGCCTTTGATGCCGATAAGATCAAGGGTGGCCTGCATATTCGCCAGGCTAAGGCAGGGGAGAAGCTTGTCACCCTGGATGAGCAGTCCCGCACCCTTCACGCTGAAGATGTGGTCATCTGTGATGATGAGCAGATCCAGTCCCTGGCCGCTGTCATGGGTGGTTCCACCTCCGAGATTGGCGATGACACTGTCAATGTCTACTTTGAGGCTGCTAACTGGGATCCTGTTTTTGTGGCCCGCACCTGCCGTCGCCATAAGCTTAGCTCCGAAGCTTCTCGACGCTTCGAGCGTGGTGTCGATCCTGCCATGGTTGAGATTGCCCTTGACCTTGCCTGCGGCCTGCTCGCCACCTATGGTGGCGGTGCTGTTGAGGCCGGTCGCACCCTCATTGGTGAGATTCCAGCCATGCCTGAAATCACCATGGATGCCAACCGCCCAGCACAGATTATTGGTGTTCCTTATACCCATGAGACTGTGGTTGCCCGCCTGACTGAGGTTGGCTGCGATGTGACCACCGCTGCTGATGCTGCTGTTTCGGCCTTTGGTTCCACTGTTGCTGTTCCTGCCTCCACCACCTCTGGTCTTACCGATCTGCTTAGTGTGGTTCCACCAACCTGGCGCCCAGATATCACCATGAGTGCCGATTTGGTTGAGGAGGTTGTTCGCCTTGAGGGCCTGGATGCTATCCCATCCATCACCCCACAGGCTCCAGCCGGCCGTGGTCTTACTCCTGCGCAGCGTCGCCGCCGTGCCATTGGCCACGCCTTGGCATACCAGGGTTATGCAGAGATTCTGCCAACCCCATTCATGTCCAATACCATTCTTGAAGAGTGGGGTGTGACCGATGAGCGCACCAAGACCGTCAAGGTTTTGAACCCACTCGAGTCTGACCATGGCGTTCTTGCCACCACCTTGCTGCCAGCAATGCTCGAAAGCCTGGGCCGCAATGTTTCCCGTGGCCAGAATAATGTGCGCCTCTTTGGCCAGGAGCAGGTTTCCTTCGCTTATGGTGATGGTATTTCCCCAATGCCTTCCACTGCGGGACGCCCAGAGGCAGCAGAGATTCAGGCTGTTCTTGACTCCCTGCCAATCCAGCAGCTGCATGTTGCTACTGTTGCCTGTGGCAAGGCTGAACTGGATGGCCCATGGGGTGAGGGCCGCGAATACACGTGGGCTGATGCCATTGAGGCTGCCCGCATTGTTGCCCGCGCCGCTGATGTTGAGCTTGAGGTTGAAAATGCCGAGATGCTCCCATGGCACCCTGGCCGTTGTGCTGCCCTGAAGGTGAATGGTGAAGTTGTGGGCTATGCCGGTGAGCTCCACCCACAGCTCTTGGGTGATCTTCCTGCCCGCACCTGCGCCATGGAAATCAGTGTGGCTAAGCTCCCACTGGCTCCAAGCAGCCCTGCACCAATCCCATCCCCATTCCCAGTCCTGCTGCAGGATGTGGCCCTGATTGTGGATGAGAGCATGCCTGCTGAGCGTGTTCGCCGCGTACTGGTGGATAACCTTGGCCCACTGGCCGAGTCCGTTGAGCTCTTTGATATTTACCGCTCCGATGCTTTGGGTGCGGATAAGAAGAGCCTGGCCTTCAATATCCGCTTCCGTGCCAGTGACCGCACCTTGACTGATGATGAGTGCTCCGAGGCACGCCTTGCCGCTGTTGATGCAGCGAACAAGGAACTCGGTGCAGTTCTGCGCGGCTAAACCTGCGCACACCAACCCCTATCCTTCCAAAAGTTATTCTTTGGTGAAGGGTAGGGGTTTGTTTTTTGCGGACTATACTTCGCGAACTATACATATTGCATAAACTGAACAGGGGATTTGGGGGATTTATGCGTTTGGCGGGGTCAATATACAGTAAATTATGCAAATAATACTTAAGATTGCATATTTTACTTAGTGGTGGTAGAATTTCTGTATGTCTAAAAAGGTCGCAGTAGTCGGCGCCAGTGGTTATGCCGGCAGTGAAATTATCCGCCTTCTTCTTAATCACCCTGAATATCACCGTGGTGAATTGCAGATTGGCGCACTTACCGCCGCATCCTCCGCGGGCACACCAGTACCAGCGCATCTGAGCCCACTGGCTGGTCGTCTTATTGAGCCAACAGAAATCCCACGCCTGGCCCAGCATGATGTGGTCTTTATCTGCCTGCCACATGGCCACTCCGCTGAGATTGCCAAGGCCATTGAGGCTGAGGTGGCACAGAACGGTGGGGAACTGCCAGTCATTATTGACTGTGCCGCTGACTTCCGTCTGCGCAATAAGGGCGATTGGGATGCCTATTATGGTGGCGACTATGCGGGCTCCTGGCCTTATGGCATTCCTGAAATGCCACGCCACCGCGCCGAACTTATTGGCGCCAAGCATATTGCTGTGCCTGGTTGCTTCCCAACCGGTGCGACCCTGGCCACCATGCCAGCGGTGGCAGCGGGCTTTATTATTCCGAACCTGAGCATTGTTTCGGTGACAGGTGTTTCCGGTGCTGGTAAGAAGCCTTCCGCACCAATGCTTGGTTCCGAAACCATGGGTTCTGTTCGCGCCTATAATACTGCCGGCCGTCACCGCCACAATCCTGAAATCATTCAGAACCTGAGTGAGTTCACTGACCAGGAGATCTCCCTCTCCTTCACCCCAGTATTGGCCCCAATGACTCGTGGTATTCTCACCACTGCCTCCGCACCAATTAATGGTTCCTTGAGCACTGAGCGTGCCCATGAGGTCTATGCCGAGTTCTATGATGATGAGCCATTTGTTCAGGTCATGCCAATTGGCACCCAGCCAGAAACCCAGAATGTGGCTGGTTCCAATATGGTTCACATCCAGGTTGAGGTGGATCCACGCGCTAATCGCCTGCTTATGATTAGTGCCATTGACAATCTGACCAAGGGCACCGGCGGTGCCGCCGTGCAGTGCATGAACCTGGCCCTCGGCTATGAGGAAACAGCAGGCCTGCCAATGGTTGGTTTGGCGCCTTAAAAATAATCATCTCTAGTTTTCGCGAATCGAAGGAAAGAATATGAGCTCCACCGGTATTACCGCCCCTGCTGGTTTTAGTGCTGCTGCGACTACCGCTGGCATTAAGCCTTCCGGCAAGTCCGATATGGCCCTGGTCATTAATAATGGTCCGCTGTATAACGCAGCCGCCGTATTTACCAAGAACCGTGTTTTTGCAAGCCCGGTTAAGCATTCCCGTGAGGCCATTGCTGATGGCACTCTCCATGCAGTGATCTATAACTCCGGTAATGCCAATGCGTGTAATGGTGCCCAGGGTGACTTGGACTGCCGCGCAGTTGTTAGCCAGGTAGCGGGTGCACTTTCCCTGCAGCATAACGACGTTGCCGCATGTTCCACAGGTATTATTGGTGAGCTGCTCCCAGTGGGCAAGATGCTTGCTGCTATTCCACAGTTGGTGGAATCCCAGGGCGACTATGGTCTTAATGCGGCTACCGCCATTATGACCACCGATACGGTCCGCAAGGAAGCTGTATTCCGTGGTCAGGGCTTTACTGTTGGTGCCATGGGTAAGGGTGTGGGCATGATGGCCCCTAGTCTTGCCACCATGCTGGTGTGTGTCACCACCGATGCGGTAGCCACCCCAGAGCAACTGGATGAGGCTCTGCGTAAGGCAACAGCAACCACCTTTGATCGTGTGGATATTGATGGTTCTACCTCCACCAATGACACTGTTATCCTCATGGCTAGTGGTGCCTCTGAGGTGAGCCCAAGCAAAGAAGAACTTGATGAGGCCGTCCACGCAGTCTGCCTGGATATCGCAAAGCAGATGCAGGCTGATGGTGAGGGTGTAACCAAGCGCGTATCCATTACCGTCACCGGCACCACCACCGAGGAGATGGCTCTTAATGCGGCCCGTACTGTTGGTCGCGATAATCTCTTCAAGTGCGCCATGTTTGGTTCCGATCCAAACTGGGGTCGTGTTCTTGCAGCAGTCGGCATGGCTGATGCAGATATGGATGCAGAGAAGATTAGCGTCTACTTCAATGACCAGCCAGTGTGCATTAATTCCACCGGCGCCGAGGGTGCCCGCGATGTGGATTTGAGTGGCATTGATATTGCTGTTCGCATTGACCTTGGCCTTGATGGTCCAGGTGAAGCCACTGTATATACCACTGACCTTTCCCACCAGTATGTGGAGATTAACTCCGCATACACCACCTAAGGAGCACTGATGGATCTTAATCTTGATAATGAACAGCGCGCCCATGTTCTTGCTGATGCGCTTCCATGGCTCCAGCGCTACCGCGATAAGATTGTCGTCATTAAGTACGGCGGCAATGCCATGGTGGATGAAGAACTCAAGGCCGCTTTTGCCGCCGATATGGTCTTCCTCCGCACTGTCGGTGTAAAGCCAGTGGTGGTTCACGGTGGTGGCCCACAGATCACCGAGATGCTGGATCGTCTTGGTGTAAAGGGCGAATTCCGTGGCGGTTTCCGCGTCACCACCCCAGAAATCATGGACATTGCCCGCATGGTGCTTTTCGGCAAGGTGGGTCGTGACCTGGTCAACCTCATCAATAGCCACGGCCCATTGGCAGTGGGTACCTCCGGTGAAGATGCGGGTCTCTTTACCGCAACCAAGCGCATGGCTGAGGTTGATGGTGAGCCTGTCGACGTCGGCCTCGTTGGCGATATTACCCATGTTGATGCCACCAGCATTATGGACATTATCGAAGCCGGCCGTATCCCAGTGGTATCCACCATCGCGCCAGATGAGTCTGGCCAGATTTATAACATCAATGCGGATACTGCGGCCGGTGCCTTGGCCTCCGCCTTGGGTGCTGAGCGTCTGCTCATTCTCACTAATGTGGCGGGCCTTTATACTGACTGGCCAAATAAGGAATCCCTGGTACGCCAGATCAATACTTCACGTCTGCGCACCCTGCTGCCGAATCTTGATAGCGGCATGATTCCAAAGATGGAGAGCATTCTCCATGCTGTGGAAAGCGGGGTGGAGGCAGCCACCGTTATTGATGGTCGTATCGCCCACTCTGTACTTCTCGAACTACTCACCTCTGGTGGCATTGGCACCATGGTATTTAAGGATGATGAATAAGTGACCCAGGCTAAAAATACTGGCCACGCTATTGAACAGTGGCCTAATTATTTGATGAACAACTACGGCACCCCAGCCCGTGAGTTTGTTCGCGGTGAGGGCTGCTGGCTCATCGATAATGAGGGCAAGCGCTATTTGGATTTGCTTGCTGGCATTGCTGTAAATGCCCTTGGCTATGCACATCCTGATGTGGTCAAAGCTATTAGTGAGCAGGCAGCCACCCTCGGCCATATTTCCAATCTCTTCACCACCGGCGTAGTGGTGGACCTGGCTGAAGAACTGGTTGCCCGCGCGACTGCCGGCAAGCCAGAAACGGAAACCAAGGTACTGCTGTGTAACTCCGGTGCTGAGGCCAATGAAGCAGCCTTCAAGCTTGCACGCTTGACAGGCAAGCCTCGTATTCTGGCAGCCCTGCATGGCTTCCATGGCCGCACCATGGGTGCTCTTGCTATGACCGGCCAGCCTGATAAGGCAGCCCCATTCGCACCACTGCCAGCCGGCGTGGAATTCTACGAATATGGCAACCTTGAGCAGCTGCGCGGCATGATGGACAATGATGTGGCCGCCATTATTCTTGAGCCAATCCAGGGTGAGACCGGTGTGATTCCGGCACCGGAAGGCTTCCTCAAGGGCGTGCAGGATCTCTGCCGCGAATATGATGCCCTCTTTATTGCCGATGAGGTACAGACTGGTGTTGGCCGTACCGGTGATTTCTATGCCCACCAGCATGATGGGGTGGACCCGGATATTATCACCATGGCTAAGGGCCTGGGTGGTGGTCTTCCAATCGGCGCATGTATTGCCCGCGGTAAAGCTGCTAGCTTCTTTGGTCCAGGTAAGCACGGCACCACCTTTGGTGGTAATCCAATTGTGGCCGCAGCCGCCTTGACTGTGCTTGAGCATCTGGATGCGGACTTCCTTGAGTCCGTCAAGACCAAGGGTGCTGCCTTAGCACAGAAGCTTGCCGCCATTGATGGTGTGACTGAGGTTCGTGGCCGTGGCCTCATGCTGGGTGTGGTTCTGGAGAAGCCAGTTGCCAAGCAGATTGTCACTGCTGCTCTTGAAGGCCCAACGGGTCTGATTCTCAATGCGCCAGCGGAGAATGTTTTGCGCCTGACCCCACCACTCATCATTAATGATGAAGAGATGGATATGGCTGTGGAACTGCTTGCCGGCCTTATTGCCGAGCAGAGCACATAGCTTCACGCATCGCTGCTTCGACCGTCGTATTAGTGCTGCTAGAAGTAACACTGCGGCGGGCTGAGGCGATAGTAGATATATAGAAGCCCAGATTAAAATAACGTAATTGCGAAAGTAGAATAAATGCGACATTTTTTTGCAGATGATGATTTGAGTCCTGCAGAGCAGGCTGAGGTCCTCACCCTTGCCGCTGAACTAAAGAAGGCGCCACTATCCAAGCGTCCGCTGGAGGGGCCGCTCTCCGTGGCGGTTCTTTTTGATAAGACCTCCACCCGTACCCGCTTCTCCTTTGAGGCTGGTATTACCCACCTTGGTGGCCACGCCATTGTTGCCGATACCGGCAAGACCCAGATGGGCAAGGGTGAAACATACCAGGACACTGGCGCAGTGCTCAGCCGTTTTGTGGAGGCCATTGTCTGGCGCACCTATGCGCACCAGAACTTCCACGATATGGCAGAGACTGCTACCGTGCCAATCATTAATGCGCTGAGTGATGACCTGCACCCATGCCAGATTCTGGCAGACCTGCAGACCATTATTGAGCAGCTGTGCCCTGAGCAGGGCCCGGCAGGCCTCAAGGGTAAGAAGGCAGTCTACCTGGGCGATGGCGATAATAATATGGCCAATTCCTACATGATTGGTTTCGCCACCGCAGGCATGGACATTAGCATTATTGCCCCAGAGGGCTTCCAGCCAAAGCCAGAATTCGTGGAGCGCGCACAGAAGCGCGGTGCCGAGACTGGCGCCACCGTAGTGGTTACTGCGGATACTAATGAAGTGGCTGGGGCAGATGTAGTCATCACTGATACCTGGATTTCCATGGGTATGGAGAATGACGGTAAGGATCGTCGTACCCCATTCCTGCCTTATCAGGTCAATGATGAGATTATGGCCAAGGCAAACCCAGGAGCAATCTTCCTGCACTGCCTGCCAGCCTATCGTGGAAATGAAGTTACAGCGAGCGTGATCGACGGCCCACAATCTGTGGTCTTCGATGAGGCGGAGAATCGCCTCCATGCACAGAAAGCTCTGATAGTATGGTTATTAGAGAATCGCTAGTATTAATCTAGAAATCTAAGGAGGATATCGTGCCTACACCATCCTCTCGAGCAGCACGTCAGGGTCTGATTCTTCAGATTCTTGACAAGAGCAGGGTGAAGAACCAGCAGATGCTGGCTGAGCTACTCCGTGAGGAGGGCTTCAACTTCACACAAGCGACGCTGTCCAGGGACCTGGACGAACTCGGTGCGGTGAAAGTCCGTACTGAGGAAGGCGAAAGCTACTATACGGTCGAACCCCAGGCTGTGGCATCCGAAAGGGTCACTGGCCTGGTGGACAAGTTCAATAGAATCTTGACCGACCTAGTTATTAGCATTGACCATTCCGGCAATATTGCAATGCTGCGCACCCCACCAGGTGCCGCACAATATCTAGCAAGCTATATTGACCGCGTCGGCCTGACTGAAGTGCTTGGTTGTATTGCTGGCGATGACACAATCTTTGTGCTCTCCCGCGAACCTGCAACAGGTGCTGATGTGGCCAAGGTCTTTAGGCGCCACTTGGAGCGCTAATAGGAAGCCGCCCTACGGGGCGGCTTTTTGTATCCACACAAGGGTACAAGCAGGGGAGTGCCGCGCTAAGTGGAAACTGGTTGTGGATTATATGCGCAACCATGAAAGCATAGTTTTGGGTTGAAAAGATCTCTAGGATCAAAGGCATCATACTGGCCAGGTCCGAATTAAAATGCAATATAGGGCTATAACCAGCGCATAGATCCATAACCTATGGCCGAATTTTCATTATTCGCTATGCATTATCGAAAAATATTATGCGCCCGCAGCGCCATTTTCGATACCTATCTCGCTGGGGTGCTTCGCGATTGGCGCTTCAAAGCCGTATGACTTAATGGCCCCAGTTTTGTTCCCGATTTGGGTAAATTGTGAAAAAGACCACACTTTAAATATTGCTTATATGATGTCTCTTTTGCATGTGATGACCTGGGGAAATGGTAGGAATTTTCATATATAAATAAGCAGCTTCGATTGCAGTTCATTGTGGCGTGGGTCACTACGTCTTGTTCAACTCTTTAGCCATTTATGTACTCAAAGTTGCACTTGTCTTATGTCTGTCTGGGGGATTTGGCGCGACTACCCCCGGAATAGGGGAGCGAATAGGGCATTAATTGGCGGTGAACGTGGGTTGCGATGTGGTAACGGGTCTTTTCTTTTAATGCTTATGGGCGTACGCTCGTCTGTGTTCACAAAATTTAGTAGTCAGGAAAGGACTTGCGGTGGAAACCCAACAGGAGAAGCTCTTTAACGCGGGCTTCGTAGGTATCACCCTCATTAACTTCTTTGTTTATATGGTCTACTACCTCCTGGTGACGATCATTGCCTTCGTTGCCTCCGAGGAGCTCCATGCATCCACTTCGGCTGCAGGTTTGGCCACCGGTATTTATATCATCGGTACTCTGCTTGCCCGTCTGTATTTTGGTAAGACCATCGAAATGATGGGCCGCAAGGCGGTGCTTCGCTGGGGCGCTATCTTCTACCTGGTGACCACCCTCATGTACTTCTGGATTCCAGGCATGGCGGTCCTGTTCATTATCCGTTTCCTTAACGGCTTCTTCTACGGCATGGTTTCTACCGCAACCAACACCATTGTTACTGCCTATATTCCTAAGGCGCGTCAGGGTGAGGGTATTAACTACTATGGTCTGTCCACTGCTTTGGCAGCCGCCCTTGGCCCATTCATTGGTTCCATTATTCTCCACGCCACCAACTTCACTGTGACCCTGATTGTCTGTGTAGTTCTGGTTGCTATTTCTACCGCTGGCGCTCTCTTCTTCCCAGCAAAGAATATCGAGATCACCGAGGCTATGCGCAAGGCTTCCAAGGATTGGAGCATCAAGAGCCTGCTCGAGCCACGTGTTTATGTCATCAGTGTTGTTGGCTTCTTCATGGGCCTGTCCTATGCTGCAGTGGTTGGCTTCCTCAATAGCTACGCTGCTTCCGGTGAGCTGGTTGATGGCATCATCGTCTGGAGCTCCTTCTTCTTCCTGGTTTACGCCCTGGTTGTTGCAGTTACCCGTCCAGTTCTTGGCCGTGTCTTCGACCGCTTCGGTGAGAGCTCCGTTCTCTATCCTTCCTACCTCTTCCTCGCCATTGGCTGCTGGATCCTGATGGGTATCTCCCACATTGGCAATGTTGCCTTCGCTGGTGTGACCATGCTGATTGCCGGCGCCCTGATTGGTCTTGGTTACGGTAACTTCATGTCCAATGGTCAGGCTGTCTGCCTCAAGCTGGTTACCGCCCCAAGCCGTGTTGGTGTTGCGCTGTCCACCTACTTCATTGGCCTGGACCTTGGTCTTGGTGTTGGTCCTTTCTTCCACGGCATGCTGCACAGCGCTCTGGGCTCCTGGTCCAATGTTTATATTGTTGCCGGTGTTATCTCCATTGTCGCTATGGCTATCTACAAGTTCTTCTACAAGGGTCTTACCGAGGAAGAAATTGCCGCACGCAATGCCGCCGCAACCACCACTGTTCAGAGCTAAGGCACTGCCTAGTTAGGAACACTTTTCGCAGGAACCGCCTTCGGGCGGTTTTTGTATATCCACTGGCAGGAGCATGAATATTCAGATTTATGCGTATATTTTGCATAGCTGAGTATGTTATGTGTAAGGTGGATTCTGTTGCCGTACTGAATCTATGACACAATAGCTAGGTACGAGTTTATTTTGTCCGATTATCTTTGTGGATGATCTTCTGATCAGTCCAGTCTATTTCCCTGAGGAGCACTTCCTAATGACTAATCGTGTAGTCCTTGCATACTCCGGCGGTCTTGATACCTCCGTTGCTATCCCTTACCTCTCCAAGATGGTTGACGGCGAAGTTGTCGCTGTTTCTTTGGATCTTGGCCAGGGTGGCGAGGATATGGAGTCTGTGCGTCAGCGTGCGCTGGACTGCGGTGCTGTTGAGTCCATCGTTGTTGATGCCAAGGATGAGTTTGCAGAGCAGTACTGCCTGCCAACCATCAAGGCTAATGGTCTCTACATGAAGCAGTACCCACTGGTTTCTGCTATTTCCCGTCCACTGATTGTTAAGCACCTCGTTGAGGCAGCTAAGGAATTTGGTGGCACCCACGTTGCTCACGGCTGCACCGGTAAGGGCAATGACCAGGTTCGTTTCGAGGTCGGCTTTATGTCCACCCACCCAGACCTGGAGATCATTGCACCAGCTCGTGACTATGCATGGACCCGCGATAAGGCTATTGCCTTCGCTGAGGAAGTAAACCTCCCAATCGAGCAGTCCAAGAAGAGCCCATTCTCCATTGACCAGAATGTGTGGGGTCGCGCTATTGAGACCGGCTTCCTTGAGGATCTCTGGAATGCCCCAACCAAGGACCTCTACGCTTATACTGAGGACCCAACCATTGGTAATGCTCCAGATGAGGTCACCATTTCCTTCAAGGCTGGTACCCCTGTTGCTATTGATGGCCGCCCAGTTTCCGTTCTTGAGGCCATTGAGGAGCTTAACCGTCGTGGTGGCGCCCAGGGCGTTGGCCGTCTGGACATGGTTGAGGACCGTCTCGTTGGTATTAAGAGCCGTGAGATCTATGAGGCACCAGGTGCCATGGTTTTGATCACCGCCCACCAGGCTCTCGAGGATGTCACTGTTGAGCGTGAGCTTGCCCGCTACAAGCGTCTTATTGAGGCTCGTTGGTCTGAAGAGGTTTATGATGGCCTCTGGTTCAGCCCACTCAAGCGCAGCCTGGATGCCTTCATTGACTCCACACAGGAGCATGTCACCGGCGATATCCGTCTGGTTCTGCACCAGGGCCGCATCACTGTTAATGGTCGTCGTTCTGAGGAAAGCCTCTATGACTTCAACCTCGCAACCTACGACACCGGTGATACCTTCGACCAGACCCTGGCTAAGGGCTTCGTTCAGCTTCACGGCCTGAGCTCCAAGATTGCTTGTGAGCGTGACCGTAAGTTTGGCCAGAACTAAATCAACCTAGTTCCCGAATAGATTATGCATAAGACTAATGAAGGTGCCCTCTGGGGTGGCCGCTTTTCCGGCGGCCCTTCGGAGGCCATGTTTGCCCTGAGTGTTTCCACTCATTTCGACTGGGTTTTGGCCCCATATGATGTTCTTGCCTCCAAGGCGCATGCCAAGGTGCTGCACAAGGCCGGTTTGCTTTCCGATGAAGACCTCGCCACCATGCTTGCTGGCTTGGATGAACTTGGTGCCAAGGTCAAGAGTGGTGAGTTTGGTCCACTGCCAACCGATGAGGATGTCCATGGTGCCATGGAGCGCGGCCTCATTGATATTGTTGGCCCACAGGTGGGTGGCCGTCTTCGTGCCGGCCGTTCCCGTAATGACCAGGTAGCAACCCTCTTCCGCATGTGGGTGCGCGATGCTGTTCGTGATGTGGCCTTGAGCCTCACCGAACTTATTGGCGCGCTGCTCGACCAGGCAAAGAAGCATGACACTGCCATTATGCCTGGTAAGACTCACTCCCAGGCAGCACAGCCTGTGCTCTTGGCCCATCAGCTGCTTGCCCACGTGCAGCCGCTGCTGCGCGATATTGACCGCATTAAGGATTTGGATAAGCGCCTGGCCGTGAGTCCTTATGGTTCCGGTGCTTTGGCTGGTTCTTCCTTGCAGCTTGACCCTGAGGCCATTGCTGCCGAGTTGGGTTTTGATAGCAGTGCGGAAAACTCCATTGATGGCACGAGTTCTCGTGACTTTGCCTCTGAGACTGCCTTTGTTCTTGCCCAGATTGCTGTGGATATGTCCCGTCTGGCTGAGGAAATCATCTACTGGTGCACCCCTGAATACGGTTATGTCACCTTGGATGATGCCTGGTCTACTGGTTCCTCCATCATGCCGCAGAAGAAGAATCCTGATGTGGCTGAGCTGACCCGCGGTAAGACTGGTCGTCTCATTGGTAACTTGGCTGGTCTCATGGCTACCCTGAAGGCACAGCCTTTGGCCTATAACCGTGACCTCCAGGAGGATAAGGAGCCTATCGTTGACTCCGTGGCACAGCTTAACCTGCTCATCCCTGCGATGACTGGTCTGGTTGCCACCCTCACCTTCCATGAGGATCGCATGCGTGAACTGGCCCCTGCCGGTTTCACCTTGGCCACTGATTTGGCTGAGTGGATGGTCCGCCAGGGCGTTCCTTTCCGTGAGGCCCATGAGGCTTCCGGTGCCTGCGTTCAGATTGCTGAGTCCCGTGGCATTGGCCTTGATGAGCTTTCCGACGCCGACCTTGCTAGTGTCGATCCTCGTCTCACCCCTGAGGTGCGTGAGGTTCTCACTATTGACGGTGCCGTTGCTGCCCGTGCCACCCGCGGTGGTACCGCTGGTGTCCGTGTAGCAGAGCAGTGGGATCGCGCTAAGAACCTCAATGGTGAATTTGCCCAGTGGGCATCCACCAAGCCAGTGAGCTAACAGCGCACGACGCATAAAAGTAGGAGGCTGAGTCCAAATGGACTCAGCCTCCTTTATTCTGTCTACCAGTTGTGCTGTCTAGCAGCGGTGCTATCTACCGGTACAGTAGCGACTGTGGGAGAAGTCTTTACTGTGCAGGGGTTTCGCTGCTGCTTTCAGTGGTGGCAGCTTCGCTGCTTGGTTCAGCAGTCTCGGTAGCGGACTCTACAGCAGATTCCACGGCACCGGACACAGAGGAGGATGCGGAGGAGATCGCTGATTCGACCTGAGAGGAAATAGAGCTGGTCAGTTCGGCGATGCCTGGGACGTTGCTGGCAGGGCCGCCGAAGTGCTCTTCAATACACTGCAGATAGGCTTCGCTGCCCATCTCAAATTCGGAGCAGGAGTCATTGGCGTCCTTAACAACGGTGAATGCAATGTAATAGCCGACAGTGAATACAAGGCCGGCAATCAGACCAAGGACCGAGAGGATGATACCGGCAATGGCCATGCCACGGCGGGCAGTATCAGGGGTGTACTGAGCAGCGGCGCGCAGGCCAAGAATACTGATAATCAGGCCAATAAGGGCAATAATGGCACCAATTGGGCCAGACCAGCACAGAATCAGAGCAACAATACCCAGGATGAGGCCGGCCAAAGCCTTGCCATTTGGCTTTGGTGGGATGGTATTAAAGCCGCCACCAAAGTTACCCGGCTGCATACCGGGCTGCATGCCAAAATTATTATTCACGATGCTATCCTCCATAGCTTTATCTAGCGCTTTATTTAGGTTGAAATGATCCCATGATCATTTAACTCGCAGATCATATGGTAGCAATAAGGCAAATATAAGACAACTGTTTGCAAAAGGTATGGAGGGCAATAGAATTGGACCGCAGTAAAATAGACTAGCCAGTCTATTAAGGTAGTTTTTTAGCTATCGCAGGTAGATTGCTATGCAGGTATTTTTCAGGCCCTTCCTGCGGATTTGCTAAAATGAACTAATCGGTCTAAACTTAACGAACAAGACAGTCTAAGACTGTGATTCCAGATTAACTCTGATTCCTAATGGAGGTGTACAGATGAGCACAACAGCAGTAGCTAGCCCAGAATATGACGTCATTATTGGAACTGCTCCTATGATGTCCCAGAATAATGAGGCTGCTTCCTGCTGCGAGATGCTTGCCACCGCCCTGGGTGTTGCTCCTATCGGCACCCTGGACTCTGTATATCTTCCAGAGAGCCTATGGCAGCGCATTGCAAGCGGGGCAGAGGGTGCCGTGCTGAGCCTCGGTGTCAATGAGGGTGTTGAGCTTCGTGCTGTTGAGGCCGCACTGGCTAGCACCGGTCTTGATGTGGAAGTTATTTATGTGGCTGAGCAGGCCGCCGGCTCCCACTTTGTTTTCGGTCTTCGTGGCAATAGTGTCACCCGCACCAAGGTGAGTGTTCACCTGGCAGCACACCCTGGTGTCATGTTAGAGGTTCTCCATGCTTAAGCATGGTTTTATGGCTTAAAAGCCATAGCTCTCCTAGTCCTTCCAGCCCTTCTCGTCTCATATATACGAGGAAGAACTGGAAGGATTTTTTTTATGACTGAAAGATACAGCGGCACCGATGCCGCTTTTAAGACTGTTGATCTGGATGAAACCGCCATTGCCGAAGCTCTCACTGGGCTTGAAACCATCTTCGAATCGGTCAATAGTGCTGCCAATGGGCTCAAGTCGGCTACGCTGTCGCTGAGCACTGCGGATGATGCTAATGCTATGAACCTTGCCAATCTCGTTGGCGGGGACGCTGGTAGCGTGACCGAAAGAGTATCAGCTGTTGCCAAGCACTTTGCTTGGATTCAACAACAGATTGGCTCGTACGTTAAAGAAATCACGAACCTAGATGAGCGCAATGCGACCTACTTTAGGGGCACATCATGCACGTAGCCATTCACGCTATTAGCGGCCATATTATGAATTTTGTCAATGGCCTGCGCCAAACATTGAGTGTCGTGGAAGAAGCCGCGCGCCAAGCCATCGAGCACTTTAAAGTCTTTGCTGCTAAGTTCCGTGAGATTGTGACCGACTATGCGGGGCGGCTCCAACAGGTTCTGCACACTATCGGCGACTGGATTAAGAAACATGGTATTCCAGCCCTCAAGGGTGTGCTCAAATTTCTCGCTGAGCATGTACAAGGACTGTGGAACTTTCTCAAACAAGTGGTGAGGTTCCTTAATATGTTGGCCGATGAGCTGGATAAAGTCCAGGGTGCCGAAGTCGAAAATTTCGATGACTTCGGCCATGAGCTTGTTATTGGCGGCCCGCTACTCGACCCTGTGAGGGGCCCTATCATTGTCAACCCCACCGCACCTGACCCAATTGGCACCCCGGAGCCAGGGGAGACCGGCAAGGGCTCCTATAAGCGAGTGGTCCTTGATCTCGATGGTCTTGGACACCTGGCCGGAAGCCAGGCTGGTGGCTATAACCTTGGTACCGACTCGAGTAAGTTTGCCTTCGCGGGCGACACCAATGGTCATGGCTTTGGCACCTTTGGCAAATTCACCACGCTTTCCGGTGCGGACCTTGGTGTTAAACCTCATGTCAGCATTAGCCCGGAGATGCTAAAAACCACCCCGGCTAGTGTAGGACTCATGGGGAGCACAAGCATTGGGGCCACCACGATTAGTGGAACCCCAATGGGAACGCTAAGTCATGGGCCGCAACTTGCCTCGGCTGCCAGCGTGCCCCTGCAGACTGCATCTATTGGTGCGCTGGGTGCCGCTAGCCTCGCGGCCTCCACTGCTGGTCTTGGGGCGGGGCTTAGTGATCCCACAAAGACTCACTCTGCCCAGCGTGACACTACGATGCGCGCTGCCCTTGGTGGTCTTGCGGCAGCTGCCGCCGGTGGTGCCGGGCGCGCACCGGGTTTGAGTGCGGGGGCGTCGACAAGCAAGGTGGGTGCTAATGCCAAGGCAGCTTCCCTTGGTGCGGTGCGTATTGGCCCGCAGGCAAGTGGAAGTACGACACCGCAGGCTACTCAGGCCACACAGACTTCCCGTGCAGGACGCATGGGTATGATGCCCCTTGGCATGATGGGGGCCGGTGGGAACCGAAAGTCCCAGCAGGCCACCACTATCATCAGTGCCGAGGAGCGGGAAAAGAACCTCAAGGACCTCGTTGGAGAGGGGGTGCCCGTTATCACAGGACATATCAAATAGAAATCAACTAATGGTAACCTTTCAAATAGATCAACCACATGGGTAGTACATGCGTGGTTGAGCCAGGTTCGGGTTCTGCTCGCGTTGCACATTGCTGGTGGCGCGGGTGGGCCCGGGCTTTGGTATGATCGGTGTTTATGACTATCGACGCGCGTCTGCTGGAGGTACTCGTCTGCCCCAAAGATAAGGGCAGCTTGGAGTATAAGGAAGCGGAGAATCTTCTGGTGAATCCGCGGCTTGGCATTGCGTATCGCATTGAGGATGGCATCCCTGTGATGCTCATTGATGAAGCGCAACCATACAGCACCAATTCCTAACACGAAAGAAAAGAACCCCACATGAATATCATTGATGAGTTGTCCTGGCGTGGTTTGATCAACCAGTCCACCGATCTTGAGGCCCTGCGTGAGGCCTGCGAGCAGCCCATTACCCTTTATTGCGGCTTTGACCCAACCGGCCCATCCCTGCATGCCGGCCACTTGGTACCACTGCTGATGCTGCGTCGCTTCCAGCAGGCTGGCCACAACCCAATCGCCCTTGCTGGTGGTGCAACCGGCATGATTGGTGACCCACGTGATGTGGGTGAGCGTTCCATGCTCGATGAAGAAACCATGGAATATAACATCAGCCGTATTATCGGCCAGCTTAAGCGCTTCATTTCCTTCGAGGGTGAGCACGCAGCCAAGCTTGTCAATAATGCAGACTGGACTTCCAAGCTGGGTGCTATTGACTTCTTGCGTGATGTGGGTAAGCACTTTGGTCTGAACACCATGCTTAACCGTGAGACCGTGAAGCGCCGTTTGGAAAATGACGGTATCTCCTATACCGAGTTCTCCTATATGCTTCTGCAGTCCAATGACTACCTGGAGCTCAACCGCGCCTATGGTTGCTCCCTGCAGATCGGTGGCGGCGACCAGTGGGGCAATATTATCTCCGGTGTGGACTTTGTTCGCCGTGTGGATTCCAAGGCAGTGCATGCCCTGACCGTGCCGCTGGTAACCGACTCCGAGGGCAATAAGTTTGGTAAGTCCACCGGTGGCGGCAAGCTGTGGCTCGACCCAGAAATGACCAGCCCATATAGCTGGTACCAGTACTTCATCAATGCCGGTGATGCGGATGTTATCCGCTACCTGCGCTGGTTCACCTTCCTTACTCAGGAAGAACTCGACGCCCTCGAGGAGTCTGTCAAGACCAATCCTGGTGCCCGTGAGGCGCAGCGTCGCCTGGCTCAGGAAATGACCAATATTGTTCACGGTGAGGAAGCCACCAAGGCTGTTGAGCTTGCCGCCCAGGCTCTCTTTGGCCGCGCTGAGCTCAGCGAATTGGATGAGAATACCCTCAAGGGTGCACTCCAGGAGGCCGGTATTACTGACCTGCCTAAGGAATCCGCCACCATTGTGGATATGCTGGTGGAGTCCGGTTTGGTTAACTCCAAGTCCAATGCCCGCCGCGCCATTAAGGAAGGCGGCGCCTATGTGAATAACCAGCGTATTAGCGAAGAGGAGTGGGCACCAGCCGCAGAGGATCTCCTCCACGGCCAGTACCTGGTTCTGCGCAAGGGCAAGAAGAACTTCGCAGGTATTCGCCTGGTTTAGTTTCTTCTGGTTTAATTTTCGTCTGGCTTAGTTCAGCGCTTGGGCGGAATTGCTCTCCAATTCCTCCAGCAGTCTTTGAGCATCAGCGGCTTTAATCATGTAGCCGCTGGTGCTCTTTTCTGTGAACTGGGCAATGAGATCGGCGGCAACCAGTGCTGCTTCCTTGTAGCTGGTGCCTTCTGGTGGGTGAATATTGGAGATACAATTGCGGCGCTCATCGGTGGTGCCGGGAATGGCCTTCCAGGTCAAATACATGCCCAAGGAGGAGGGCACGGATAGGCCGGGGCGCTCACCAATGAGAACAATGCACACATCCCAGCCGCACAGGGCAGCAATATGATCACCCAAGGCCACGCGCCCCTGACGGACAATAATGGGTGGGGCCATGGTGAGATTCTTCGGGAGGGTTTCTTTCAGTGCCTGGATAGTAGCAACGCCGTGGTCCATAACGGCTGTGGGGGATAGGCCGTCGATAAGCAAAACACCAATGGTGGCCGCGTGGGAATCTTTCAATTCCGGTGGAAGATGGGCTGGCAGGCGGCCCAAATCAGGGCGGGTGAGGTACTCCTCACGGGTGGTGGCCTGCGAATCAACAACAGTCATATCCGACCAGCCGGCGGCGTGCAATTGCTCCTGGATGCGGGCAATATCCACCTCGGCATGCACCGCATCACGGGCCTGAGCATGATCGGTTGCTAGTTCGGCGCGAGCCTTAACAGGAAGGGCATTACCGGATTTACCCAGAGCAATACGTGCAGGACTGTCCTCCTGAATGGTGGCAATGGATGTGGTGCTTGAGGGAACCAAGGCGCCCATGTCCGCCCAGCTAATGGCATTGCGGCGGGCCAACCACTCTTCAAATTCGGGGGCGTGGCCCTTGCCGGTGACCTGGCGGGCCAAAGCCACATCATGGTAGGAGACGGACTGGTAGCCCAACATCACATCATCCGAACCCGGAACAGTGATCACAAAACCCGTTTCGGCAGCAAGAAGAAGATGCAGCAGGGTTTCCATATCATCACTATCGGCCTCAGCATGGTTGGTATAGCACACATCCACACCCATGGGCAGGCCCAAAAGCTTGCCGCAGAACTGATCCTCCAGGCCAGCGCGAATAATCTGCTTGCCATTGTAGAGGTATTCGGGGCCAATGAAGCCAACCACAGTATTGACCAGTAGCGGGGAATAGTGGCGGGCCAGGCCATAGGCGCGGGCCTCCAGGGTCTGCTGGTCAATGGGGCGACCATTCGCATCACGATAATCGCCGGCTGAAAGGGCAGAGCCTTGACCTGTTTCAAAGTACATAAAGTTATTGCCCACCGTGCCACGGTTCAAAGCGGTGCCGGCCGCCATGGCATCATCCAACATGGAGAGCTCCACACCAAAGCTCTTATTGGTGCCCTCGGTGCCGCCGATGGACTGGAAGATGAGATCCACGGGGGCGCCGGCCTCAATGAGATCCAGGGTGGTGCTCACATGGGTGAGCACACAGGTTTGGGTGGGAATATCATAGTGTTGGCGCACCGTATCGGTGAGTTCCAGCAGGCTGCGCACACGCTCCGGGGAGTCGGTGGCGGGGTTAATACCGATGACCGCATCGCCCGCACCCATGCTCAAACCATCAATAATGCTGGCGGTCACGCCGAGTGGATCATCGGTGGGGTGGTTGGGTTGCAGGCGGGTGGCCACCCGGCCGGGAAGACCGATAGTGGAGCGAAAAGCAGCAGTGACAGTGGCTGCTTTGGACACAGCAATGAGTTCGCCATTAGACATGAGCTTGGAAGTAGCCGCAATAAGTTCGGGGCTAATACCTTTGGAGACCTGCGCCAGGATACGTGCGGCATCCGGTTGGGCAGAGACCGCAAGGAGCCAGCTGCGAAACTCGCCCACTGTCATGGATGAACAATCCCCACGTTCACCCATATTCAGTGCATTGAGGTCCAGGTTATCGCAGACCAGGCGGGTCACATTATCCTGCTCATAGGGCATGGCGGGATTATTAATGATCTCCATGACTGGAATATCGGCCAGGATCCACTGGGCGGCAGCCCGGGCAGCGGCACTGGGAGCGGCCGCCCCGGAGAGCACATCGCCCGAACGGTGCGGGCTTGCCTGGGCAATGACCTCAGTCAGACTACGGAAGGTATAGGTTTCATTACCAATGCTCTGGCGATACATTTTTAGCCCCTTCGTAGTTTATGACCAGCCAGCATGAGAAGAAGCACAATGAGGGTGGCCACACCCACATGCCAATTGGAAACAAAGGTCGAAATAATGGCAACCAGGGACAGAACCAGCGCAATCCCGGAGGTCATGGTGCCGCCAGGGGTTTTAAAAGGGCGTGCCATCTGTGGCTTGGTGCGGCGAAGAGCGATATGGGAGGCCATCATGAGCGCATAGGAAATAACCGCGCCACAGACCGCCACACTCATCAAGGTATCGCCATCAATAAAAAGGGTGAGGGCAAAACCAAGGGCGGCTGGGAGAATCAAAGCCCAGGTTGGGGCGCCACGGCGGTTGGTCTGCGCGAGGAAACCAGGCAAAACACGGTCGCGGGCCAAAGAATAGATGAGGCGAGAATAGCCATAGGTGATGGAGAAGAAGGAAGCAATAAGACCCAGCAGGGCAGCATAGTTAACAAAGAGCCTGATGCCGGCCGGCGCACCAATAGCGGCCAGACCATCAACCAGTGGATTATCGGATTCCGCAAAAACCCCGGTGCCGGCAGCACCCGGACCCATAATCATCATGGCAATGGCAGCGGCGAAAAGAATAATCATCGCAATAATAATGGCGCGGGTCACATCACGGGTTGGGTTCTTAGCTTCCTCAGCAGCCATAGGCACACCCTCAACAGCAAGGAAGAACCAGATAGCAAAGGGGAACGCCGCCCAAATACCAGCCCCGCCCTGCGGAAGCATCGGGCCAAAATTACTGACCGATACGTGCGGCGCCATAAAGACGGAATAGACCAGCAGGGCCAGCAGGGCAATGCCACTAATAGCCAGCATGAGTTTCATTGCCTCACCGGCACCACTGAGGTGAATGGCCACGAAAACTACGTAGACCAGCAAATATAGTTTCCAATCTGA
This sequence comes from Corynebacterium sp., assembly GCA_030530985.1. GTDB lineage: Bacteria > Actinomycetota > Actinomycetes > Mycobacteriales > Mycobacteriaceae > Corynebacterium. The sequence continues at coordinate 612 of JAUMTX010000025.1, read as the reverse complement.
GGACATGAGCCCCAGGGATTGGGTATATCCGCCAATAAAAGTGGCAATCGCGGCCGGCGCCACGGCGTATTCAATCACAATGGCACTTGCTGTAATAAAGCCCCAGGTGCGGCCCAAGCCTACCGACGCAAAACGGTAACCGCCGCCCGCACTGGGCAGTGACGAGCTTAGTTCCGCCAGGCTCATACTCATTGTGAAATAAAGAACGGCGACTATGAGCAGGGCTATAAAGAGCCCGCCCCAGCCGCCGGCACCTAAACCAAACTGCCATCCAGCGAAGTCGCCACTAATAACGAAGGAGACGCCCAGGCTTGCAAGAAGCAGCCATCCAGCGGTGCCTTTCTTAAGGCCTGTGTCCTGATTTGTTTTAACTGTAGTCATATAGGTATTCTAGCTATAGATCAATAGAAATTAAAAACCGCAGTTCAGAATACTGGAAAGTATCTAGTGAAACAGTGGAAATATAGGATTACCTGCAGGTTTTGCTTATCGACGTTCATACCGCGAGGCAAAAATTCCCTCTGACCTGCGGGCTTGCGTAGCATGCGGAAAATGGAGTAAGTTTAATCAAGTCGCCGAGAGCGACGGGGAAGTTAAAAATTACAGAGAAAC
>JAUMTX010000024.1 GCA_030530985.1 Corynebacterium sp. | reverse complement strand
ATCGCGCCTTTACTTTTGACTAGCTACTCATCAACACAGTCATTGCCTATACCCCCGAAAAAAGCAATAAGGGGAAGAACCTTCGGGTTCTTCCCCTATTTTCATGCCTAACTTTCACGCTTAGGCGCGGTGCATGTTCAGTGCCACAGGTCTAGTACTCATCATCAAGACCCAATTTATCCCTGAAGTATGCGTCCACAGCGCGCTCAATGGCTGTCTCTGGGTCGTTCATGCACACTTCCAGTGGGGAATGGGCCGCCATGATAATGTACTCCTCAAAGTCATAGTCCCTGGCGGTGCCTTCCATGGAGCCAGCCAAGCAAATGACTCGCTCCGGGGCGCGCTCCACAAAATACTGTGGCACCTTGCCGCGAAGGGTAGAGCCATCCAAACGGCCCTCACCGGTGATGATCACATCCGCAGTTTCAATGAGGGTATCAACCCGGGTCATGACCGCGACGGAATGCGCACCGGAGATTGCGGTGCCACCCAAAGCATAGAGGGCAGTTCCCACACCACCGGCCGCACCGGCACCCTTAAGGAGGAAGTAGTCGCCCATAATGGCACCGAAGTGCTGCAGGACACGGGAGCATGGATCAACATCCTCAATATCCAAGCCCTTCTGGGGGCCAAAGAGCCTCACAGCATTAGAGAGGTTATTATCCACATCCGCCATGAAATAAATCTGCGGCAGCTTTAGGCGCGCGATGAGCTCGCGGACTTCCTGCGGGTCGGTTTCAGCTAGGCAGCCAAGACCATAATGCGGGGGAGCGCCAACTGGTGGAATACCGTTGAGGTGGGCATCAATGGCCTTGAGCATGCCCCAGCCGCAGTCCATGGAGGCTGAGGAGCCAATGCCAATATTGATTTCCGTGGCGCCTTCTTTGACGACATAGGCAATGACCTCACCCAGGCCCCAGGTATCAGCATGCCAGGGGTCAAGGTGGGATACGCCTTCAATGCCGCAGCAAGAGGCCAGGTCAAAGAGGGCACGTGTGTCCTCCCAATAGAGACGCACCTTATGTCGCTTTTCGTGGAGTGCATCCCAGACGAAAACATCGTCTATGGTGCAGTTTCTATCCGCAACAATGACTTCAATGGTGCCTTCACCGCCATCCGCCATCTGTTTTTGGCGAATAATATCTTGCGGGCGGTGTTTTTCCCAGGCACGCGCAACGAACTCATTGACCTCCAAGGAGGACAAGGTACCTTTAAAGGAATCTAACGCGACCAAAACATTAAGTGGTCGTTTTACTCCAACATCAACCATGATCGAATGCCTCATGATTACTCGAGCTCCAACACTCTAAAATAGAGTGAATCAACCGTTTACTCAGTCGATTACTTAGTTTTTACACCGTTTTCGTTAGATATTCAAATCGAACACACCGCAAGGGCCATAAAGTGCTGTTTTATTTTGGGTATTGTGCCCTAACCACCGACCTCATTTCGGCTTTTTCAAACCCTATTCTCCCCACAACTATTAGATAACTCGTGTTATGATGTAAGGCATGCCTACCTCGTCCTCCCAGTCATTTACGGAACAGCAAGCAGGGGAGCTCGCTCAACTACGCCGGCATGTGCGTGAATTGGGGGCGAGGAATCAGAAACTCGTAGAGCTTCTGACCCAAACTCGCAATAAGCTCGAGGACTTGAATGCCAAGGTCAAGGAGCTTAATCAGCCACCAAGCACCTATGGTGTTTTCATTAGCTTTAGTCCACAAACCCAGGCGACAGCGGAGGTTTTTACCTCCCAGCGCATGATGCGCCTCACTATTGCGCCGCATATTGTTGCGACTGATCTCAAGCCTGGTTGCCTTGTCCGTATTGGTGAGGCCTCCCAGATTGTCGAGGTCTGTGACTATGCCACAACCGGCGCATTGGTGGTTGTGGATGAGTTGCTCGATCAGAATCGTGTTTTGGTTTCGACCCACAGTGGCGAGCAGCGCGTTATGTCCTTGGCCCAGCCACTCATTGAGCTGCGCCCTAAGGCCGGCGATACTGTTTTGGCCGATACTAAGGCCGGTTTTGTCCTTGAGGTTATTTCTGCCAGTGGCCTTACAGGCCTTGGTTTGGAAGAAATTCCTGATGTTAAATATGAGGATATTGGTGGTTTGAGTGAGCAGATTGAGGCCATCCATGATGCCGTCGAATTGCCTTTTACCCACCCTGACCTGTACAAAACCTATAATCTTCATGCCCCGAAGGGTGTTTTGCTCTATGGCCCTCCAGGTTGCGGTAAGACTCTGATTGCTAAGGCAGTTGCTAATTCTTTGTCCGCCCGCACTGGTAAAACCTCTCATTTCATTAATGTGAAGGGCCCTGAGCTGCTCAATAAGTATGTTGGTGAGACTGAGCGCCATATCCGCCATATCTTTGAGCGTGCTCGCGAGTTGGGTTCCGCAGGCCAGCCTGTGGTGGTTTTCTTTGATGAGATGGAGTCTATTTTCCGCACCCGTGGCACTGGTCGCTCCTCGGATATGGAAACCACAGTTGTGCCACAGCTTTTGGCCGAATTGGATGGTGTGGAGTCGCTCTCCAATGTGATCATTATTGGTGCCACTAACCGCGAGGAACTCATTGATCCTGCGATTTTGCGCCCGGGTCGCCTGGACGTCAAGATTCGTATTAGTCGTCCGGATCAGAAGGCTGCCGCCGAGATCTTTAGCCGCTATATCAATACTGATATTCCGCTGGCTAGTCCACCTGCTTTGCTTATCGACGCCGCCGTTCAGGCAGTCTTTGCCGATCACCCAACGGTGGAATTGGAATTGGAGAATGGCGCTAGCCAGGTTCTTCACTTCAGGGATTTCATTTCTGGCGCAATGATCGCCAATATTGTTGCCCGCGCCAAGAAGTCTGCCATTAAGGAGTGCCTCATCGGTGGCGGTACCTGCGGTATCACCACCGATCACCTTTTGGATGCTATTGCAGCTGAGCGTGATGAAAATGAGGATCTGCCTAATACCGCCAAGCCAGATGAGTGGGCTCGTGTCAGCGGCCTTTCTCTTGGACATCGGGTGCTTAAAGCACGTATCCTAAACTAAAAGTTTAAGTGGAAGGACCCCAGGTGAAGACTCTTATCGGCACCGAGATTGAATTTGGTATTGCTGCACCCCAAGCCCCTGATTTGAGTCCAATCATTACCTCAACCCATGCGGTGTTGAGCTATGCCAACTATGGCACGCCATGGGATTATGCGGGGGAGTCCCCGCTGCGTGATAGTCGCGGTTTTGATCTGCGCCGCTACCATACGGCACCTATTGTGGATCCCCAGGCTGTGGGCCAGGCCAATATGGTTTTGGAAAATGGTGGCCGCTTCTATGTAGACCACGCGCACCCAGAATATTCGGCCCCGGAGTGCTCCAATGCCTACTTGGCCACTCTCTATGAGCTGGCAGGCAGCATTATTATGCACCGCGCCACAGAGGAAGTAAATAAGCTCCGTGAGGCGGGCCTTTCTGCCGTTAGCGGCCATAAGCCGTGCCCACCGCTCAATATTTATAAAAATAATGTTGATGGTAAGGGCGCATCCTATGGTGCCCACGAAAACTATCTGTATCCACGTACTGTGCCTTTTGCCACCATGGCTTCGGCCCTGATTCCATTCTTTGTGGCCCGCCAGGTCATTATTGGTGCCGGCCGTGTGGGTATTGGCCAGGCCTCTGAGCAGCCAGGCTTTCAGATTAGCCAGCGCGCCGACTATATTGAGCAGGCCATTTCCCTGGAAACCACGCTTAACCGCGGCATTATTAATACCCGTGATGAGCCACATATGGATGCCGACCAGTGGGGTAGGCTCCATGTCATTGTGGGCGATGCCAATATGTCCCACACCTCGATTTTCCTCAAGCTGGGCATGACGGATTTGGTGATCCGTACCCTCATTGAGAATCCTTCTGCCTTTGGTTCTATTGAGCTGGAGGATCCTGTGAGCGCCATGCACACTATCTCCCATGATCCGAGCCTGCAGGCTCGTGTTGCGCTTGTCGACGGCCGCTCGCTCACAGCCCTCGATATCTTGGCGGAATACCGCCAGATTATTGGGGCACACATGGCTGCCCAGGCCGGGGTGGAGCAGCTCAACCTTGATGAATATGCCTTTGGTCAGCCCCGTAACTGCTTTAGCCACGCGGATCCTTATGCTGCCAGCCAGGAGGATGTAGATCTGAGTGTGCTCGCCCAGTGGGATGAAGTGCAAGAACTTCTTGCTGAGAATCCTCTCAAGGCTGCACATCTATTGGACTGGGTGGCTAAATATGCTTTGATGCAGGGCTATATTGCTAAGGGTAAGACCTGGCAGGACCCCACAATGGCGCTTGTTGATCTGCAGTATACGGATATTAATCCGGCCCGTAGTCTCTACCACCATTTGGAGCGCAGCGGCCGTATGCGTGCGCTATGTCGTGACTGTGAGAGGTTCGTCGATAAGCCACCACAGGATACCCGCGCATGGCTACGAGGAACCTTGGTTCGTCTCATGCGACCATATGTGCGCAGCGTAAACTGGGATCGAGTGACCCTAGCCGTCCCTGATACTGAGGGTTATGTGGATCCTAGTGAGCTCGTCACAATCCGCATGGATCAGCCGCAGGGCTTTGGCTCCTCGGTGGAGCTCATGAATACCCTCACGGAGATTCTTGGTTTGGCTACCAACCACGAGCTGCTATTTGAGCAGGCCATGGCAATAACGCAGCATAACTATGAGGCGGCCTATGGATCAGATGCTGCTCGGGCACAAGTAACTGAGCAGGGTAGCGCAATGCCACGAACTTTGCGGAGTCGCTCGGAGCTTTCGAACAGCGATTACAGTACAATGAAGCTGTTATTCCACAAGCTAACTGGCAAATAAGCACAGGTGAATAATTAAAAGGAGTTGAGAGTGCCTCGTATTTCCCTTAACCAGGCAGGCGGCCCAAGCGACGATAATGTCGAAGCAGGGCTTGCACAAAAGAATATTCCTACGCAGGACACTGATGATCTCCTGGCCGAGATTGATGGCTTGCTGGAAAATAATGCGGAAGAATTCGTCCGCTCCTATGTCCAAAAGGGTGGCCAGTAAGTGTTAAAACCCCTGTTCCATCGAGTTTTCGGTGTTGAAACCGAATATGGTGTGACCTTCACAATTGATGGTGTGCCAACCAAGGATCCAGAAGAGATTGCACGCGTCATGTTCCGCCCCATTGTGGAGGAATATGGTGCTACCAATGTTTTTCTTCCAAATGGTGGCAGGCTCTATCTTGATGTGGGCTCCCACCCTGAATTCGCAACCCCGGAATGCGATGATGCCCTCCAGCTCTTGGCCTATGATCGTGCCGGCGACCAGATTATGCGTGACCTGGCTGCCAAGGCTAGTGAGGAACTCGGTGGCAAAGTCTACATTCTGAAAAATAATGTGGACTCTGCGGGCAACTCCTATGGCTGCCACGAAAACTACCTGGTCGATCGCGATATGGTGCTCAAGCACCTGGGTGTTTTCTTCCTGCCATTCTTGGTGACCCGCCAGCTCTTTTGTGGCGCCGGCAAAATCTATGTGCCATATCCTGGCAGTGCATCGGCCCATTTTGGTCCAGGTTTCTGCCTCTCCCAGCGTGCCGACCACCTTTGGGATGGTGTGAGTAGTGCAACTACTCGCTCCCGACCCATGATTAATACGCGCGATGAACCTCATGCGGATTCCCGCATGTACCGTCGCCTGCATATTATTTCTGGTGACTCCAATATTTCCCAGTCGGCCATGCTTGCCAAGATTGTGTCCACCCAGCTGGTTTTGGAGATGATTGAGGCCCGTGTTGAGCTGCCGGAATATTCCTTGGCGGATCCACTGGAGGCTATCCGCATGATTTCCCGCGACCCTACCGGTCGTGTGGAGCTGCGCCTGGAAGAGGCCGGTACCGCCCCTGCACTTCAGATTGCTTTTGCCTATTTGGATACGGCCAAAAAGTGGTACGAGTCCCGCCCAATCAAGTCACGCACCATGGAATTGGGTTTGGAGATTTGGGAGCGCGCCCTTGTGGCCATTGATTCCCATGAGCCAACCACTGTGGCCGATGAGGTTGACTGGGTGGCCAAAAAGGCACTTTTTGATCGCTATGATCTTCCCATCACCGACATGAAGCTGCGCCAGCTGGACTTGGCCTACCATGATTTGAATGGTCTGGGGCCGCTTTTTGAGAAGAAGGGCCTGCTGCGCACCCTCATTTCTGATGAGGAGGTTGCTAAGGCTGTGACTACTGCGCCGGAAACAACCCGTGCCCATATTCGTGGCCAGATTCTTGCCGCAGCTAAGCAGGAGGGTCTTCCAGTTGTGACTGACTGGATGTACAACAAGTTCGGTTCCGAGCGTGTAGAGTTCCCCGATCCTTTTGCTACACATTCCCCTGAGGCTGATGCCTTTATTGAGTACCTGCACAGGTATGAGAAGAATTAAGCGTGGTGTTTTAGGTAGTGTCTGAAGAATTATTGAAGCGCAACTCCACGGAGAAGCGAATTATTGAGCTGGCCTATACCTTTATGGTTGCCTACCAGCAGGACCGTAAGAATCCGTGGTTGACCACCGAGGACATCTATGAGATGCCTAATTTCAATTCGGATTCTCATGGTGTCAAGCTCAACGTTAATGCATTTAATAAGCGCTTTAAGTCAGACCTTCAGACTTTGGCGCGTATCGGTGTGCCGATTATTAGCGAGATTGATCCAAGCCCGGATAATCATAATAATCGCCGTCGCCGCTATAGCCTCGATGCCGAAAACTACCCGCTATCCTTGCGCTTCACCCCTGAGGAAGCCACAGTGGTTGCCATGGCCTTTGAGCATGCCCACGACCTATCCGATAGGTCCTTCTCTGCCTCCGCATGGGCAAAGATTGCCAGTACTGGTGCTGACCGTTTCGGTGCCTCCATGGGCATGGATGACTATGCTTTGGTTCGCGCCTCCATGCGCACCAAGGGTGATATTGCAGAGATGAAGGATCTCAATGATCTGTATCTGCTCACCCAGGCTATCTCTGAGCAGGTTCGTTGCTCCTTTGTCTATCAGCGTAAGGGTGAGGCTGAAGGGGTTACCCGCGAATTTGATATGTGGGGTTTTAGCATTGAAGGCCTCAAGCTTTTTGTGTGCGGTTGGGACCATATGCGCAATGCGCCTCGCGTATTCCGCATTAGCAATATCCACTCAGTCGAACTACTCAATACCCCCATCGAGCATCCAAAACCTGCTGATGTCTCCCTCAAGGACATGATTAATGAGGGCCTTCCAAGCAAGCAGGATAAGGTGGATCTTCTCATCTCCGGCCAGCAGTGGCATTACAGCAAATATAACTATGAGCTGGCCACCCACAATGGGGAAGAAGTAATCCGCATTATCCAAGCCCCACGGGCAGCAATCATTCGTGATCTCATCCTATTTTCCAATACGGATGTGGTGCTTGAGCCTGCGGATCTGCGTGAGGATGTTATTGCCCGCCTGGAGAAAATTCACGCTGAACTTGAAAACCAGTTGCCAACAGGGGAGGAGAAGCTCAATGGCTAAGCGACGCACCCATGAGAAACTCGTCATGCTTATGGTGCTGCTCCCATATGCAATGTGCTTTGGTGACCGTAAGCTTGAAGAAATCGCCGCTGATTTTGATATCCCACGAAACCAGCTGGATGAGCTGATTAAAACTCTGACCTCTGTGCGTTTTGCTATGCGCCACGGTGAACACTACTCGGCCTCTGTGAGCTTTGAAGATGAGCTCACCGGTTTTGATATCGCTGTGGAAGAGGATGAGCTTGCGGTTTTTGATACCCGCGAATTGGATGTTCCACTGCGCCTGACCTTGGCGGAAGTCACCACAGTTATGGCTAATCTGGCTAGCTTGGAAACTGTCTACAATAGTCCGCTGATTAACCAGGTCAAGGAGAAGCTCGAGGAATACACCCAAAATACTTTTGGTTTGGTTGTATCCACCATTGACGAGGCTAAGGTCACCCCTAATACCGAAATGGTCTATGAGGCGATGCGCACCAAGCGCCAAATCTCCTTTACCTATAACGGGGATCTGCGCCATGTCAGTGTGGTGCGTATCTTCAACCGCCACGGCAATACCTATATCACCGCGTGGGATGAGGATAAGCGCGACCATAGGAACTTCCGTCTCGACCGTATCGACGGTGGCATTAGCATCCTTGAGGCCGAGTCCACAGCCTCCCGCCACGCTTTTGCCTATGATCCCCATGACCCATTCCGTTTGAAGCGTGCCGCTGAGCGCATTACGGTGGAACTCAAGCCGGAAAACTCCTGGGTGCTTCCTGAGCATGATGTGATTGAGCAAGGTGAGGACCTACTTCGCGTTGAAATCCCAGTTGCGGATAAGCAATGGGCAGCCCGCTATCTCATGGCCTACCATGACTATGTAACCCTCTTGGATTCTGAGAGTTTTCTGGAAGAAGTCAGAATCTCTGTTGGTGATGCGTTATCGCGTTACCAAAAGATGTAACATAGGTACTAACTGTAAACCACTCTTTGGAGGAATCAATGCCAAATCTTGGCGCACCTGAACTTATAATTATCGCCATCATCATTATTGTGCTCTTTGGTAGCCGCAAGCTCCCTGATGCTGCGCGCTCCATCGGCCGTTCCATGCGTATCTTCAAGTCTGAGGTCAAGGAAATGGCTAATGATGATGAGCAGGCTCAGGCCCAGCCACAGCAGCAGTACCAGCAGCAGATCCAGGCTCCACAGCAGCAGTACCAGCAGCCTATGCAGCAACAGCCAGTACAGCAGCAGCCTGTCCAGGTTCAGCAGCCGGTTCAGCAGCCAGTGCAGAACCCATACCCACAGCAGCCTGTACAGCAGCAGCCAGTTCAGCCTGCTCCTTACCAGCAGCCAGCTGATCAGCCACAGAACACCAACCCAAATCAGCAGCAGCAGTAATTTCCCCCGTTTCTAGAGCGCAAATTTCGTGAGCATTTTTAAACCTAAAAAGAAGGCACCTGATGGTGAAATGTCCCTGGTTGAGCATATCCAGGAACTTCGTCGTCGCCTCATAATCAGCCTCATTGCGCTCTTTTTTGGTACCGTCCTTGGCTATATTTGGTACCAGGCCACCCCTTTTGGCCTGACCAGCCTGGGCGATATTCTTCGTGGCCCATATTGTTCCTTGCCGGATGATGTGCGCGCCAATCTTTCAGCCGATGGCACCTGTAAGCTGCTTGCCACCGGTCCTTTCGATATGTTTATGCTTCGCCTCAAGGTGGGTTTCCTTGCCGGCGTAGTATTTGCATCCCCAGTGTGGCTCACCCAGATTTGGGCCTTCGTAGCCCCAGGTCTCCACAAGGGTGAGAAGCGCAGTACTTTTGCTTTTGTTACTGTCGCTGTCCTGCTTTTTGTTACCGGTGCTGTTCTTGCCTATGTAATCATCGACTATGGTTTGGAATTCCTCCTCTCCATTGGTTCCGATACCCAGGTTGCAGCCCTGAGCGGTGGCCAGTACTTCCACTTCCTCTTGGCACTGCTCATGATCTTCGGCATAAGTTTCGAAGTTCCACTATTTATTGTGGTGCTCAACCTTGTGGGCATCCTCCAATACGAAACAGTCCGCACCAAGCGCCGTTTCGTCATTGTCCTCATCTTCCTTTTTGCCGCCATCGTGACCCCAGGCCAGGACCCATTCTCCATGACCTGCCTGGCCTTGGCCTTGACTGTCCTTGTTGAGCTCTCCTTCCAGTTCTGCCGCTTCAATGACAAGCGCCGCAAGAACTCCCGCCCAGACTGGATGGATGTGGATGATGATTCTGCCTCCGGCAGTATTTCCGCCGCCAGCCCAATTGGTGGGGTAGAGCCAGCACAGCCAAGCCCAGCACCACAGGCAAGCCAACCCACCCAACCTCCAGCAGCTGCACCACCACAGGCCCCGAATAACCAGGGTCAGCGCAGCTACCCAACATCTAATTTCGATGACATCCTCTAATACATATTTTTCGCTTTTCCAATCCCAGCGCCCTTTCCCGCTGGATGATTTCCAAGTCTCGGCCTGCAACTATATTGAGTCAGGCCGAGGCGTTTTGGTGTGTGCACCCACTGGTGCCGGCAAAACCATAGTTGGTGAGTTCGCTATTTTCTTGGCCTTGCGCACCGGTGGTCGTTGTTTCTACACCACCCCGATTAAGGCGCTGAGCAACCAGAAATACGCCGAACTAGTTGCCGCCTATGATGAGGACACTGTTGGTCTTCTCACAGGTGATGTGACCATCAACCCTGAGGCTGAGATTGTTGTGATGACCACCGAAGTTCTTCGCAATATGATCTATGCCGATTCGGATAATCTTGACCGCCTTGCCTTTGTGGTCATGGATGAAATCCACTATCTATCGGATAAGTCCCGTGGCGCTGTGTGGGAAGAAGTCATCCTCAACCTTGACGACAGCGTCAAGATTATTGGCTTGTCCGCCACGGTCTCCAATTCGGAGGAATTCGGCGAATGGATGAGTACTGTTCGCGGTGATACCGAGGTTGTGGTTACTGACCACAGGCCAATCCCATTGACCCAATATGCCATGGTGGGCCATAAGCTCATTCCACTCTTTAACCGTGAGGGTGGGGCCTCTGGCCGCCTGGATTCGGACCATTTGAAGGTCAAGGTGGTCAATCACCAGGATGCGATCAAGCTGTTGGCGGCCAAGGATATGCTGCCAGCCATCTTCTTTATTTTCTCCCGTAATGGCTGTGAGCGCGCAATGCGCCTGACTAATATTAGTCTCACCACCAAGCAGGAGCGCGCCGAAATTACCCGCATGGTGGAGAAAGCCGTTGCCGATATTCCGCCTGAGGATCTTCGACTTCTGGGCTACCAGGGCTGGTTGCAATCCCTCAAGCGGGGTATTGCCGCCCACCATGCTGGTATGCTTCCTGCTTTCCGCCATGTGGTGGAGAAACTATTTGAGCGTGGCCTGCTCAAGGTGGTTTTTGCCACCGAAACCCTGGCCTTGGGTATTAATATGCCTGCCCGCACCGTATTCCTGGATAAACTCGTTAAATATAATGGCGAGGCCCATGTGCCACTCACCCCAGGTCAGTACACACAGCTCACCGGCCGTGCCGGCCGCCGTGGCATTGACACCCAGGGTAATGCGGTTGTTCAGTGGCGCCCAGAATATGATGCGGTTGAGGTGGCTAATATGGCCAGCACCCGCACCTACCCACTGATTTCCACCTTCTCACCCTCCTATAATATGAGCGTTAACCTGCTCAAAACCCTGGGTTTTGATAAGGCTAATCAGATGATTGACCGCTCCTTTGCCCAGTTCCAGGCCAATAAGGAATTGGTGGCTGTGGCAGCAGAACTTGCTGATCTACGCAAGGAAGAAGCCCGCCTCCATGCGGATCTGATTGAGGCCTGCCAGGACTATGCCGAGGATGGTCCCATGCCTTTGGATGAAGGCACCGATGTGGTCGAACTCTATGAGCAGTATATGGCCCTGCGCCAAGAGCAGGCCGAGGAGGAACAGCGCGGTAAAGAACTAGCCCAGCGTAATGTGGTCAAGGAAATCCAGGCGCTCACCCGTAAACTCCGCAAGGGTGATGTTCTTGCTCTACCTGGCCGAAACCCAAAGCGTCCACTCATTGCAGTGGTTCTGGCAGCCCAGCCAGAGACCATTCTCATGACTACCAGTGGCCACCAGTTCCGACTGGACCCAACCCACTATGGAGCGGTTCCATTCAAGCTCGGTTTTATTCGCACCAGCCACAATACAGGCACAATGCTGCGTAACCTGCGCCAGCAGCGCTTTCCAATCCCGCGCCGAATGAAGAACCGTGTGCCGGCAGTGAAAACCGCGCGCCTGAGTGACATTAGGCGTCGTATGGCAGAACACCCAGTCCACTATTGGCGCCGCACACACCTATTGGACCAGTTGGCTTTCCAGCTGCAGAAACTACGCCGCCAGATCGACTCTTTGCAGTCACAGGTAGATAATGCTGGGAATAACCTGACAACCCTCTTCAACTCCAATATCTCCCTCCTCCAGGAGATTGGCTATATTGATGAGAACCTGGCCCTCACCGAAGACGGCATGCGCCTCACCCGTATCCACAATGATGCGGACCTGCTCATGGCCGAATGCCTCCGCCGCCAAGTCTGGGCTGACCTGGACCCAGCAGAATTGGCGGGCATTGTCTCCCTCTGCTGCTTTGAGAGCCGTGGGGCAGAAGGCCGCGTGGAATTTGCCACCCATAAGATGGACACGGCTTTCCAATCCACCATGCGCATTTGGGATGAGATTATTTCCAATGAGCGCCGCTGGAATCTTCCTGAAACCCAGGAACCTGACCCATCCTTCGCTCTGATTCTGCACCAGTGGACTGCTGGCGCGCCTCTGGATTATTGCATGAAGGTGGCCCAGGCGATTGGGCTGCGTATGACACCTGGCGATTTTGTGCGCCAATGCCGCATTGTGGTGGATAATCTTGAGCAAGTCCGCCAGACAACCCCTACTATAGAACTAAGAGCCCGGGCTTCCCAGGCTATAGACGCAATTAAACGAGGAGTAGTGGAACTATGAGTAATAATCAGAGTCCTTTTAACTTTGAGGCCCGGCGCGATAGTGCCCAGCTGGCCGTTGCTGAGGCTGGGGTGGATGCGCTTATTATTACCCCGGGTGTGCATTTTAGCTATTTGACTGGTTCTTCTTTGGATACGCATGAGCGTCTTGCTGCGCTGGTTGTTCCGGCTCAGGGTGAGTGCTTTGTTGTGGTGCCTAAGGTTGATGTGAGCCCGGATTTGATGCGTACTCTTCGTTGGGGCGATGGGGAGGATCCTTATTCGCTTATTGTCTCGGAGCTGGGTGGGAATATTAGCCGCCTGGGTGTGGTTCCTGATATGACTGCGGATCATGTGTTGCGTTTCGCGGATCGTGTGGGGTCTGTGGAGCTCTTTTCTTCTTTCTTTATGATTAAGGATGAGGAGGAGCAGCGCCAGTTGCGTGAGGCTGGTGCAGCTATTGACCGTGTTCATGCCCAGGTTCCGGCTTTGTTGGTTGCGGGTCGTACTGAGCGCGAGGTTGCGGCTGATATTGAGAAGCTGATTTTTGAGTCGGGCCATACGGCTATTGACTTTATTATTGTGGGTTCGGGTCCTAATGGTGCGAATCCTCATCATGATTTTTCGGATCGTGTCCTTGAGGCTGGTGATCCTGTGGTCATTGATATTGGTGGCACGTGGGGTGATGGTTATCATTCTGATTGCACCCGTACCCATGTGGTTCCTGGTGCGGAGGCCCCGGAGGAGTTTAAGCACTTGGCAGAGGTCCTCTATGAGGCCCAGGTTGCTGCGGTTAATGCGGCCCGTCCGGGTATGACTGCCGGCGAGTTGGATGCTATTGGTCGCCGTATTATTGAGGATGCGGGTTATGGTGAGGCTTTCTTCCACCGTACTGGCCATGGCATTGGTCTTTCGACCCATGAGGAGCCGTTTATTATTGCTGGTTCTGAGGTGGTTTTGGAGCCGGGTATGGCTTTTTCCATTGAGCCAGGTATTTATTTGGAGGGCATGTATGGTGCCCGCATTGAGGATATTGTGCTCATTACCGAGGATGGTTGTGAGCGTCTGAATAACGAGCCACGAAAGGTACTGTAATGGTTGAGTCCCGGTCAACAAGTCAGGGCAAACTAGATCGCCGTGACGCCATTTTGCTGCTTGGTGCGACTTCCGATATTGGTGGGGAGTTGGCGGTACGTTTGTGCTGGAAGCGCCACGTGATTTTGGCTGCTCGTCGCCCTGAGGCCACTGAGGTTTTGGTTGAGCGTTTGAAGCAGGCTGGTGCCACTAAGGTGGATGTTCTTCCTTTTGAGGCTACTGATATGGCTTCGCATCGTGATTTGGTTATGGATGCGTATAAGCTTGCCGGTGGTGCTTTGGATTATGCCATTGTGGCTTTCGGTATTTTGGGTAATCAGGAGCAGGCGGAGCATGATGAGTCCCATGCCCGTGAGATTGCGACTATTGATTACACTGCGCAGATTAATATTTTGACTATTTTGGCTGATATTTTGCGCCACCAGGAGACGCGTTCGACCATTATGGCTTTTAGTTCTATTGCGGGTACGCGTGCCCGTCGCCCGAACTATGTTTATGGTTCCACTAAGGCTGGTTTGGATGCGTTCTGCCAGGGCTTGTCTGATGCCTTGCATAATACCCAGGTGCGTGTGGTGACTGTGCGTCCTGGTTTCGTGATTGGTTCTATGACTGAGGGCATGAAGCCTGCCCCAATGTCGGTGACTCCACGTGAGGTTGCTTCCACTGTGGTTTCGCAGATTACTGCTGATTTGCAGGGCGGCCATTTCCGTTCCCAGACTATTTGGGTTCCGGGTAAGTTGAAGTATGTTGCGGCCATGATGCGTTCGACTCCACGTTTCTTGTGGCGTCGTGCCCCTCGTTAATGCTGCTCTAGAGGGATTTTTTATAGTGTGTGCCCACTCTCATGCCCGTGTTCTTGTTATTGGCATTCCGCAGGATCTTGAGGCTATTCTTTCGCCTTATGTGAATGAGGCCTCCGGCCCTGTGCTGATTTTGGGTTCGGATCGTCAGTTGGCAACTCTGCCTTCGGCGATTGTGGAGCATGAGTTGGTGTCCACACTAAACCCTTGGGGTGCTGCTCCAATTGAGGACTTTGTGCGCAGCCGTGTTGTGGAAACAGGGGAGCGCATTGTGGTCTTGGCCTCCGGGGATCCTAACTTTTTTGGTGTGGGTCTTCGTCTTCTTGAGGGGCTCAACCCTGCCGGCACTAGTGCCGATGAGCGTATTTCGGTGGAGTGTATTCCCGCCCATTCTTCGCTGACTTTCGCCGCACAGCGCGTGGGTGTGGCCCCCAATGCTTTGCTGCCTGTGAGTCTTTTGGATGCCGGGGCTTCGGTGATGAATCTCTATGTGGATTCGGCCCGCCCATTATTGGTCCTGGTGCCTAATTCTACTGTGGCCCAAGCTATGGCGACAGTACTCCCGGAGCACTATGAGCTGCATGTGCTGAGCAATCTTGGTTTTGAGTCGGAGTCTCACCAAGTTTATTCGGCGGGCGAGGCTACAGCCCTTGTCCTTGATGGTCCGACTGTGATTGTGGTGCTCCCACAGGCACCGCTGTGTGCCCGCCCGGCTGTTGGTTTGCCGGATTCTGATTTCGCCACTGATGGCCAGATGACGAAGCGTGATATGCGTGTCCTGGCGGTGGCGGATGCCTCGCTGGGCCGTGATTTTCTTCGTGTGTGGGATTTGGGTGCAGGCTCTGGCACGGTTGGCCTGGAGATTCTTCGCTCTTTTGCCTTGCGTAGCCTCGGCCACGCCTCCCGCTCCCGTGCCATCGACCAGGTGGGCGGTGTTCTTCATTCTGTGGAGCCGGTGGAAGCCCGCCAAAAGTTTATTGCCCTCAATGCCACCAACTTGGGTTTGGATAGTGCGGTGCATATCCATGGGGAGAAAATCTCCGCTGAGCTGCTTGATTCTTTATATGCCGATGGTGCCCCGGATGTTATTTTCTATGGTGGCGGTGTGCAGAAGGCCTTCCTTGACCGCGCTATGGAGTTGCTTGCCCCGGGCGGTGTGCTCATTGCCCACGGGGTCACGTTGGAAACCCAGGCTTTGCTCAGCAGCTATGCCGGCACGGAGGGCATTGAGATTTCTGGGGTGCAGTTCTCTAGTTGGTATCAGCTGGGTTCCATGTCTGCCCTTAAGCCTCAATTCCCACAGCTGCGCCTGGTTTACCGCAAGGCGCTTAGCTAGTCGGCATGTATGCTTGAAGCATGACTGTGTATTTCATTGGTGCCGGCCCTGGTAGCGTTGATCTTTTAACTGTTCGTGCAATGCGCATTATTCAAAGCGCACCAGTGTGCCTCTATGCAGGCTCAATTATTCCCCCTGAGGTTGTTGAGCTTTGCCCCAAAGATGCACAAGTAATTAATACGGCCCGCATGCCTTTGGACCAAATCATGGAGCATATTTCCACGGCCCATGCCCAGGGTTTGGATGTGGCCCGCCTCCAGTCAGGGGATCCAGCTATCTATTCGGCTGTGGGGGAGCAGATCCGCGCCCTCGAGGCCGGTATTGACTATGAGATCATTCCAGGTGTTCCTGCTTTTGCTGCAGCTGCTGCCGCCATGGGCCAGGAGTTGACGGTTCCTGAGCTTGGCCAAACAGTCATCCTTACCCGCATTTCCGGTAGGGCTTCTGCCATGCCGGAGGGTGAGTCTTTGCCGGATTTGGCCCGTCATGGTGCCACCTTGGCCATCCACCTGGCAGCCCACGATAAACAGCGCATTACGGATGAATTGGTGCCACATTATGGTGCTGATTGCCCCGTTGTTGTGGTTGCCTATGCTTCCCGTCCTGAGCAGCAGATTATTCGCACCACTCTTCAAGATTTGCCTGTCGAAGCCGCCTCAATCACCCGCACAGCCATTATCTTTGTTGGCCCTACTGTGGGCCAGCGCCCCCAGGCAGCCCCTAGTTTCCTCTATTCCACGGATCGTCCCCGCGATGAGCATGGAAGGACCATTCCATGCGGGCACTAATCCTGGGCGGCACTAAGGAAGGCCATTATTTAGCCCAGCAGCTGCATAAGCATGGGGATTGGGTCATGACTTCTTTTGCCGGCCGTGTGCGAGATCTGAAAATCCCTGAAGGGGAGTACCGTGTGGGTGGCTTTGGTGGTCCTGATGGCCTCAAAGCATGGATTAAAGAAAATAATGTGGATGTGGTCATTGATGCCACCCACCCGTATGCGGAGCGTATTTCTGCCTCAGCATCCCAGGCCTGTGAACAGCTCCGCATCCCGCTATATCGCCTGGAGCGCCCCTTGTGGGAGCAAAGCCCGGAGGATATGTGGATCCATGTGGACTCCATGGCTGATGCCGCCCAGTATCTTCAGGGGCACCCGGTGGAGGGCAGTGTTTTTCTCACCATTGGTCGCCAACAGCTTTCCCACTTTAGTCAGGATTCCCATCATCATTTTCTGATTCGTTGTGTGGAGCCCCCAGCCCCAGAGGATCTCCCGGCCTCTTACGAGCTGATTCTTGACCGTGGCCCCTATACGGTGGAGAATGAGCGTGCGTTAATCGCAGCACATAATATTGGCCTGATTGTCACCAAAAACTCTGGGTCGGCGGCAACTTTCGCCAAAATTGAGGCGGCACGAAAAATCGGGACCCCTGTCCTGATGGTCAGTAGGCCCCGATCGGAATTAACTTATGGCACTAGAATCTCGCACTGCTGCCAAGTGTTAGCTCAATTTGGCTACTCAGCGGAGTCAGATTAAAAGTAGCGTCGAACCAGGAGCGCAGTGGGCCAAGAACGAAGCCCGCAATCTCCAGGAGGATAGCTGCGGTAAGGAACATGAAGCCGGCGCGGCCCCACTTGCCGTAGCTATTGTACTTCTCATCCCACCAGCTCTTGATAGAGGAGGAGGTGGAGGCACTCGTGTCGGTTCGTACGTCGTCAGTAGCCTCATCAGACGCAGCTTGGGTGGATGTACCATCACTATTAGTGCTTGTGCCAGAGGTTGACTGGGTGGTTTCTTCTGCATGAACAGCAGCGGTTGGAACAACCGTGGAAGAAGCCACAAGGGTAGCTGCGGTAAATGCCACAGCGCCTGCAGTCAGCTTGAGTTTACGCATAATCACCATTTTCTTATCTTTAGAGAACTTGAACGGCTACTAAATATATAACGACCAGATCTCTATCAATATTACATTTAAGAGTTAAGACTCATAATATCGGCTAGTAAATACGCGAGTCGTATCAGCCGATGTATAGCTGTGGGTATTGGTGGCGCCCACAATGAGAATAGTACGCATATCAATACTATCTGGTCTAATTTGGCCGGCCGGTGCCACCAAAATTGCTTCCTCCGGATGCCCCACGGCACGGGCCTGAATCACCAGACGATCCTCAGGAACCAAATCCAATAGTTTCTTCACCTGTTCCTTGCGTGCCTTGGAGGCCGGATTGTACACAGCAAAGGCCATGTCAGCTGCCACAAGGTGCTTGATCCGATTCTCCACAACAGACCAAGGCTTCAAATTATCGGAGAGGTTAATAATGCCGAAATCATGGCCCAGTGGGGCGCCAACACGGGAGGCTGCTGCATGTGCTGCACTGATACCCGGCACAATGCGGACAGGAACCTCCCAGTTCTGGCCCTCCTCAATAATAGGGCTGGCCATGGCAAATACACCGGGATCTCCAGAGGAAACCACAGCGACGCGGGCCCCATCAGCCGCCAAACTAAAGGCATGGAGGGCACGCTCCGCTTCCTCACGGTTATCAGTCACATGGGCGACTTGGCCTGCACCAAGGGTCACCCTGTTGACATAGGTTGAGTAGCCAATAATATCTGTGGCCTGCGCCAATACTTCATGGGCTTCGGGGCTCATCCACACCCCAGGTCCAGGACCCAAACCCACAACAGCCACCCAACCGTGAGCCTCCTCCCTGTGAGACTCTTTGCCGTGAGGATATTCATTGGAAGCTGCGGTTGCCTTGCCCACAATAATGACGGAGAAGTAGGGCACAGGGGTGCCCGGCGCGAAATCAGCAAGGGGAAGTACTTTTTCGCGTCCTGTAGATGCATAAGACACCAAGGTGGAGCTGTGGAGTCGACCACGATTTGTGAGCACACGGATGAGTTCTTCCATGTGGTTGCCAACTTTGAGGATTACTGCCCGGTCGACCATGGCTAGTCGTGCGCTGAGCTCCTCAGGGCTGGAGGTAGCGGAAACAATGGCCAAGGATTCGGAGTCATCCGCCAGGATTGATTCACTACTTGCCGCCGCAGCTGACACGGAGCTAATACCTGGAATGATGCTGGTCTCATAGTCCTGCTCAAACATGGAGTGGAGATGCTGGTAGGAGCTGTAGAGCAGTGGGTCACCGATGGAGATAACTACCACTGTTTTGCCGGCATCAAGCTTGGCGCTGATTTCCTGGTGGGCGTGGGCGTAGAAATCTGCCAGTGCACCTTCATAGCCACCCGGATGGTCGGTGTGGCCAACGGTGACGGGGTATTCGAGTGGGAGGTGTTCGCACCCAGGGTTGATATAGGCTTCGGCAGCACTCAAGGCGCTGCTTTTTCCTCCTGGTTTGGAGTGGTAGACGAGAACATCGGCGTTCTCAATTGCCCGTACGGCTTTGAGGGTGATGAGCTCTGGATCCCCAGGGCCTACGCCCACGCCAATGAGCCGGCCGGTTGCGTGTATATCCACTCTTCTCCTTAAGGGATGATTTCTATTGGTGTTGCTAGGGCGTTGAGGGCACCGCAGGTTATTGCGGATCCGCCACGGCGACCGTGCACGGTGGCGAATTCGACGCCCACATCCTGGGCCATATTTGATAGTAGGGCTTTGGATTCCGCTGCCCCCACAAATCCTACAGGCATGCCAATAATAGCAGCGGGGCGGGGTAGCTCCGGTTCGGTTGCCAGGCGCTCAAGGAGGTAGAAGAGTGCGGTTGGTGCATTGCCAATGGCAACAACTGCACCCTCGAGGTGGGGATCCCACTTGTGGATAGCGGCGGCGCTGCGGGTATTGCCAATTCGTTCTGCGATTTCAGGTACATCCTCATCCCGTAGGGTGCAGATGACACTGTTATTTTTGGGTAGGCGTGCGCGGGTAACCCCTTCGGCAACCATGTGGGCATCCGCCAGGATGGGTGCACCATTGGCCAAGGCCCGGCGCGCAACCTCATCAAAGTTTTCAGAAAACTCGATGTCTTCGGTGAGATCGACCTGCCCGCAGGAGTGAATCATGCGTACCGCAACGAGTTCTTCACCGGGGGTGAATCGCTCCAGGTCGGCTTCAGCACGGATAATACTGAAGGATTCGCGGTAGATGTCATTGCCATTAGCGATATATGGTTTCATATTCACCTTCTCCAGTTGCCTGGTATTCAAGATAGTGGCCGTTGGGGCGGCCGCATCGGCGACCACAGCCAACAAAGTGGACGCGCCTATCGGCTGGGTCAATGGGCTCTTCGCTCATGCTGCGCTGTTCAATGAGGGAGCGGGCATCAGCTCGAACATCAGAGAGGCTCTTGGGGCAGCCGGGGGATCCGGTACATGCGGTAATGGAGAGCCATGGTGAGCGCGCATCATAGACGAGTCCCCGGCTGGCGGTATAGCGCACGACAGCCTCGGCTTCGGCTTCATCCAAGTTGTGGATGATAATGCTGCGCCATGGTGTGAGGGTTATGTCTTTACCGATGACGGAGAGAATTTCTGCTGGCAGGATCCCGAAGGGCAAGCCTGCCCCCAAATCCACGTGGCCATCCCGATCAAACCAACCAATAAGGGGCTGTTCATGCCTCGTATCAAGATTCGTCTCATCATTCGGGGCATCATCCGGGTTGATTCCGTTGGAGTGCTGCCAGGAGCTAAGGAAGTCGGGGTGTTCAGCAACCCGCCAGTAGTTGCCACGGTTCTGTGCCCAGTGGGTTGCTGCCGCAATGAGTTCTTCAATACCAGCCGCATTGAGGCCCGCTTGTGAATCGGCTTTGCTCATCCAGGTGCCGGCGATATAAAGGCCGTGGGGGCTTAAACAAAAGTCAGGTTTTTCGGCAAGAATATCTCCCTGGCCACTGTCAATACCAAAGAGGGTGCGGGCAGTGAGGCTTGCTATTTGCTCGGCGGCACAGATGGCCTCATCCAGTGCGCGGATAAGCTCCGGGTCGGTATAGGGGCTGGCAATAATATTTCGGACCAGTTCATGGCTTGGGTGCGCATGAATTCCGGCTTGCTCTACTGCATGGGGGAAGGCTTCTGGGTCCTTGATGCCACGAATCTGCACATTGCCACGCATTGTTGCATGCACGTGACCATCACCGTGTTCCTTGGCGATAGTGGCTAATTTCTCCAGGTCGGCTGGGCTGAGTCGACCACCGGGGAATCGCAGGCGCCCAATGGCACCATCTGCTGCATGGTGGAGTTTATGTATGCCGGGGCATTGGTCAGACCTATCCCGGTCCTTTTCAGTATCTTTAGCTTCAACTTTAGCTTCAATTATATTTTTGGACGGGTTCATCATCTCCTATAGTATCGAGTATTAAGGGAAAGCGGTGAAATTCCGCTGCGGTCGCGCCACTGTAAAGCCAGACCCCATTTTGTTGTTCTCGAATTCTTTTGTCGATTTTTATCCAGCGGGGCGCGGGTTCCCCCGGGAAAGGCCACCATGATTCTTCTGCTGAGCACTTCAGATACCGACTTGCTCTCCGCCGATTCCGCCGGCGGCTATATTTATGCCAATTCAACGAGGCTCATCCCTGGCCAGCTCGATGAGCTTATCAGCCAGGCGGATATTATTATTCTTCGAATCCTGGGCGGTCTTCGCGCCTGGCAGGATGGTGTAGATACTCTCCTTGCCAGTGGCAAGCCAGTCATTTTTGTTTCCGGTGAGCGCGCTGTTGATGCAAGCCTGACTGCCGAATCCACCGTTGCTGCCGGTGTAGTGACTACGACCCATGCGTATTTGGCTGAGGGTGGTGCCTTCAACCTGGAGCAGCTCCACAACTTCCTTTCTGATACCTTGCTGCTCACCGGCCTAGGCTTTGAACCACCTAAGGTCATGCCATTCTGGGAAGCCACCGACCATGGTGAGGACAACGCTGATGCGCCACTGATTGGCATTGTGTACTACCGCTCCCAATATGTGGCCGGCAATACGGCCTATGTTAGGGCCCTGGCAGATGCCATTGTGGCCGGTGGTGGCCGTGCCCGCCTCATCTATGCGGCCTCCTTGCGCCAAGCCCCTGAGGATCTTTTGACCACCCTCGGCCAGTGTGATGCCCTCATCACCACCGTGCTTGCTGCCGGTTCCAATGCGGATTCCGAATGGGATAACGCAGCCCTCGCCGCTTTGGATATCCCGATTATTCAGGGTTTGGCGCTGACTAATTCCCGCCAGGAGTGGGAGGATAATGATGACGGCACCAGCCCAATGGACACCGCAAGCCAAATTGCCGTGCCCGAATTCGACGGCCGCATTATCGCCGTACCTTTTAGCTTCAAGGAAGAAGTAGAGGGCCTTAACCGCTATGTGCCGGACCTTGAGCGCTGCCAGCGCCTCGCCGGCCTTGCCCTCAACCACGCCAAGCTGCGCCACAAGGCCAATAGCGAGAAGCGCATTGTGCTCATGCTCTCCGCCTACCCAACCAAGCATGCCCGCATTGGCAATGCTGTAGGCCTTGACACCCCAGCCTCTGTTTTGGCGCTGCTCGATGCCATGAAGGAGGCCGGCTACCAGGTTGGACCACACCCAGAAACCGGTGATGAACTCATGGAGGCCATCATTAATGCCGGTGGCTATGATCCCGAATGGCTCACTGAAGAAGTCATGGCCAATAACCCAACCAAGGTGCCAGCCGCAGAATACAAGACCTATTTTGATAGCCTGCCGCAGGCCATGCGCGAGGAAATGACGGAGCATTGGGGCGAGGCCCCAGGCACCCACTATGTCAACCCTGATACCGGGGAAATCTATATTGCGGGCCTCCAGTTCGGCAATATTATGGTCATGATCCAGCCACCACGTGGCTTTGGTGAAAACCCAGTTGGTATCTACCACGACCCAGATCTGCCAGCCAACCATCACTATATGGCCAGCTACTATTGGGTGCGCGAAGTCTTCAAGGCCGATGCCATTGTCCACATGGGCAAGCACGGCAATATGGAATGGCTACCAGGCAAGGGTGCCGCCTTGGATGAAAATTCCTATCCTGACCAGTGTGTTGCTGATATTCCGCTCATTTACCCATTCTTGGTTAACGATCCGGGTGAAGGCACACAGGCTAAGCGCCGCGCCCACGCCACCCTGGTCGATCACATGATCCCACCAATGGCACGCGCCGAAACCTATGGTGATATCACCCGTCTTGAGCAGCTTCTTGATGAGCACCAAAATATTTCGGCCATGGATCCAGCCAAGCTGCCAGCCATCCGCCAAGAAATCTGGACTCTACTCACCGCAGCCAATATGGACAAGGACCTGGGCTGGAAGGAACGCCCAGATGAGGAAGTCTTCGATGATATGCTCATGCACATTGACGGCTGGCTCTGCGAAATCAAAGACGTAGCAATCCGTGGTGGCCTGCATATTCTGGGCCGTGCCAGCCAGGGTGAGGAACTCATCCAACTTGTGGCAGCCATTATGCGCGCCCGCCAGCTATGGGGCGGCTACACCCAAGTCATTGGCCTGCGCGAAGCCCTCGGTATGAGTGAGGACGGCAGCGAGTCGCGCCGGGCCACTGATGAGTATGAAACCAAGGCCCAGGAGATTCTCACCATTCTTGAGCAGGCCCAGTGGGATACCGCCGCGGCCGATGAGATTGCCGGCGATAATAAGCAGCTGCGTGAAACCCTCCACTTCATTTGCTTGGAGCTCATCCCACGCCTAGCCCAGGTACCTGGTGAAATCACCGCAGTTCTCCATGCGCTCAATGGTGGTTTTATTCCTGCAGGCCCTTCGGGATCCCCCATGCGTGGTCTTATCAATGTGCTGCCAACCGGCCGTAATTTCTACTCGGTGGATCCACGCGCACTACCTAGCCGCCTGGCCTGGGAGACCGGTGTTCTTCTCGCCGATAGCCTCATTGAGCGCTACCAGAAGGACCATGAGGATGCATACCCTGAATCTGTGGGTCTTTCTGTGTGGGGCACCAGCGCCATGCGCACCAGTGGCGATGATATTGCCGAAATTTTCGCACTCCTTGGTGTCCAACCAATTTGGGATGAGGTTTCTCGCCGCGTAACCAACCTTGAGCTCATCCCGCTTGAGGAACTCGGCCGCCCACGCATTGATGTGACCGTGCGTATCTCTGGTTTCTTCCGTGATGCTTTCCCACATGTCATTGATTTGCTTGACGACGCCATCCAGCTAGCAGCCAATGCTGATGAGCCGGTGGAGCAGAACTATGTGCGCAAGAACCGTGGGGAAGAGGAGCATGTGCTTCGTATCTTCGGTTCCAAGCCAGGCACCTACGGCGCCGGGCTCCTGCAGCTGATGGATAGTGGCCAGTGGCGCAGCGATGCTGACCTTGCGGAGGTCTACACGACCTGGGGCGGCTATGCCTATGGCCGTGACCGTGATGGTATTCCTGCCCGTGAGGCCATGCAGAAGGCGTATTCCCGAATCCAGGTGGCAGCAAAGAACTTGGATTCCAAGGAGCACGATATTGCCGATAGTGATGACTACTTCCAGTTCCACGGCGGCATGGTGGCCACTGTTCGCGCACTGACTGGTTCGGATCCGGAGGCCTATATTGGTGACTCCACCCGCCAGGAAACAGTCACCACCCGCACTCTCTTTGAGGAGTCCCGTCGTGTCTTCCGCGCCCGCGTGGTCAACCCCCGCTGGATTAATGCCATGAAGAAGCACGGCTATAAGGGTGCTTTTGAAATGAGTGCCACCGTGGACTATCTATTCGGCTATGACGCCACCACTGGTGTGATGGATGACTGGATGTATGAGCAGCTCACCGACACCTATGTGGGTGACCCGGAGAACCGCGAGTTCTTCCAGCAGTCCAACCCGTGGGCCTTGCGTGATATTGCTGAGCGACTCATGGAAGCTGCCGATCGTGGCATGTGGGAGAACCAAAGCCAAGAGCATGCAGACCTGCTCCGCCAGGTCTATTTGGATGCTGAGGGTGAGCTGGAAGGCCGCCAAGGGGAGTAGTGTCGTATAGCAAGGCCACCTGTACTGCGGTATCCTTGATTCAATATGAAAATTAAACCTATTTATCTCCTGCTCTATTTCATCCTCGAAGTTCTGGCCTTCTATGTGGTCTCCCGCCTTATTGGTGTGGGCTGGGCTTTGCTGGCGCTCTTCGCACTGTTTTTCCTCGGCATCTTTATTGGTGCCTTGCAGATGCGTAGCATTGCCGCCCGTGCCCTCACAGGTAGGGGCAACCCGGGTGCTCTGGTTGGTGACTACACCCTGGCGGTTATTGGTAGCTTCGGTATTGCGCTGCCAGGCTTCCTTTCCAGCCTCGGCGGCTTCCTCTGTGTCTTCCCACCAACCAGGAAGATTATCCGCCGCATGATTGCTGTGAAGCTCTATGCCCGCATGGAAAACTTCAGTACCACCTTCATGAATAATGCGGTGCGCTATACCAACCGTGCGCAGCAGCAGAAGTTCGGCACCTTCGGTGATAATACCAACCCACAGGATCCGGATAAGTACCAGTCCTAATGGCATTCAAGCTGCAGCGACTTTCACTTTCTGTAGGTTCCGGGAGGGGTAGGCCAACAAAGGCCACCCATGTTCTGACTTTCATCTCCCGTTTCCTGCACGCAGGCATCGCCGGCGCGCTCATGTATCTCTCCTATGAGCCAACCGGCTGGTGGTTCTGCGCCATTATTGGTGCCGGCGGCCTCTACCTGGTCACCCGCCCATGGTCTTTTACCAAACCCACCGTGCTTGGTGGTGCCATTCTGGGTTTCACCCAGGGCATGACCCTCTACCTGCTTCTCTTACCGTGGATTAATTCCTTGGTGGGCAATATGCCCTATATTGCGCTCTGCGTCTTCCTATCGCTCTATAACGCAGTATTTGGTGCAGGTGCCGTCATCTTGCTGCGCCACCGCCACGGCGTGTGGTTCTTTCCATTTTGGTATGTGGCGGTTGAAGCCGCACGCAGTAGTTTCCCTTTCGGTGGCTTCTCCTGGGTTCGTCTTTCCTGGGGCCAGGTTCAAGGTCCACTCATGTCCTTAGCGCCCATTGGCGGACCAGTCCTGGTCACCTTCGCCACAGTTGGCCTCGGCATTATTTTCATCCTGTGGACTGGCAGGATTTTCTCTCGACGCTTCAAAAGCTCAGCCATGTATTTGCTGAGCTTCGTGTTGATCCTCGCTGTCTCTCAAGCAGGCCTGTTCTATACCCGCGCTGAGCGCTTGGATAAGGGCACTGTGACTGTGGCAGCCATCCAGGGCAATGTGCCACGCATGGGCCTGGATTATAATGCGCAGCGCAGGGCAGTATTGGCCAACCATGTCCGCCAAACTGAGGCTACCGACCCAGAAGGGGTCGACTTCACTGTCTGGCCAGAGAATGCCTCCGATGTGGATCCATTCCAAGACCAGGCCGCCTACAACGGGATTATGGAGGCCGTCGAGCACATGGGTGGCCCCATCCTCGTTGGTGAGCTCACCCGCGATGAGGTGGGCGACCGTAACCGTGTACAGGTCTGGAATCCAGGTACGGGGCCAGGAGAGTATCACGATAAGAAATACCTCCAGCCTTTTGGCGAGTATATGCCGTGGCGCTCCTTCTTCCGCAAGATTACGGATCTTGTTGATTTAGCCTCTGACTTTAAGGCCGGCACCGGAAATGGTGTGGTCAACCTTCGAGCCGCCACCAGTGGCATCAACGTGGCTGTGGGTGTTTTGACCTGCTATGAGATTGCCTCCGATAAGGGATCCCGTGACGCGGTCAATAATGGCGCCCAGATTCTGGTGTCCCCAACCAATAATGCGACCTTCGGTTTCTCTGATATGACCTATCAGCAGCTGGCTATTAGCCGTTTCCGCGCTGAAGAATTTGATAGATCCGTGGTTGTTGCCGCTACTAGTGGCGTTTCTGCCATGATTGATCCGGATGGAAATGTCCTCAGTTGGGTCCGTATTTTCCAGCCTGCTAGCTTGACAGAGACTCTGCCACTGAGGGCGGATATCACTCTAGCCGCACGTATCAGTTATTATTTAGAGTGGTTGTTGAGTATTATTGGATTGTTATCCCTAGTTATCTTTTCGTACAGGAGAAAGTAGATGAGCAAAAGTGCGCTCGTGATCATCCCAACTTATAACGAGTTGGAAAATCTTCCGTTGATCACCGGACGCGTCCGCAAGGCCACCCCAGACGTCCATATTTTGGTTGTTGATGATAATAGCCCTGATGGTACGGGTGAGGCCGCCGATAAGCTCGCTGCTGAGGATGATCACATCCACGTTCTTCACCGTGATGGTAAGGGCGGTCTGTGCGGCGCCTATGTTGCAGGCTTCCGTTGGGGCCTGGAGCAGGGCTACGAGATTCTCTGCGAAATGGATGCTGATGGCTCCCACGCTCCAGAGCAGCTTCACCTGCTGCTTGAGGAGATTGACAAGGGTGCAGACTTGGTTATCGGCTCCCGCTATATCAAGGGCGGCAAGGTCGTTAACTGGCCAAAGAAGCGCTGGGTTCTTTCCAAGGGTGGCAATATCTATATTTCCATGGCCCTGGGTGCTGGTCTCTCCGATATGACCGCTGGTTACCGCGCATACCGCCGTGAGCTGGTTGAGTCCCTGGATCTGGATGAGCTCTCCAATGCTGGCTATATCTTCCAGGTTGATTTGGCTTGGCGTGCAGTGAGCGCAGGCTTCGATGTTCGTGAGGTTCCAATTACCTTCACCGAGCGCGAAATCGGCTATTCCAAGCTCGATGGCTCCTTCGTTTCTGCTTCCCTCAAGGAAGTAACCAAGTGGGGTATTAACCACCGCAAGGAGCAGGTCAAGAATGTTTATGATGTTGCCAACACCATGATTGGCTACGAGATTAAGCAGCGTTTCAAGAAGTAACTGAAACTCTTACTGGCGCCTTCCACCTCTAGATGATTGAGGTGGGAGGCGTTTTTCATATGCGAAAAGCCCAGTCCGAGTGGACTGGGCTAAAGCAAGTATAGACCTACTTAGCGGCGTTAGCTGCAGCTTCCTGCTGCTCCTTGAGGAGCTTAGCGGCTGCACGGCGACGCTTACGCAGTGCCTCGATACGCTCATCGAGCAGGGCATCCAATTCCTCTATGGAGCGGCGCTCACGAAGCATATCCCAGTGGGTACGTGGAGGCTTCTGTTCCTCAACGGCCTCATTATTTCCTTCTACGCGTACGCCCATCTGGCCGTTCTTGCACAGCCAGTTAACGGGAATTTCAGCGTCGTGTGCAAAAGGAACCTCAAAGATTTCACCAGACTCAGTGCGGTACTTAACCATCTGGCGAGGTGCGAGGTCATGGTCACGATCTGTTTCATAACTAACGGCACCCATGCGGGAGCCACGCAGGACACGATCTGCCATACTCATCCTTTCTTATTGCTTTCGTATTCGCACCATTTTACACGATCGGCTAATCTATTACCATATGGAAGCAAAACGGGAACTCAAGCAAGCACGAATGGGCACCCATGACGTCCTCAAGGTTGAAGGTGAGGACTTCGAGCGCCCAATCGGTGTTCGTGTCACTGACGAGGAATATGACTACGGTGTGGTCTGGGATCCCTCTGCGCCATTGCCCAAGCCCCGTAGGCTCAAGTGCAAATGGTGCGGTAAGGCCCTGAATACCACGGGTCGTGGCCGTCCTAAGACTTATTGCAGTCATTCCTGCCGTCAGCGTGCCTATGAGTCCCGTCGGCGAACTGAGAATGTCACCGACGAGCAAGTTCGCATGTTACTAGACAGGCTCTTTGAGCTGCGCTGTCAAGCGGAGGATATTGAGACTGCCTGCCGTGAAGGCATTGAGCCCGAAGAAATGACCGAAATGTGTCAGGAACTCGTGCAAATCACACGTAAAATCGAGGCGCACCCTAGTATAGTGAAAATGTTAGAGAGGAAAGAATGAAAACTCGTCAGCCCATTTTTATCTATATTGTCATCGCCGCGATTGTCGTCTTGACGCTATCTGGCTTGGGTGCAGTTACGTACGGCTATTTCCACAATCATGGTGTGAAGACCGCAAGCCTGGATGATACTCAGGCGCTGCCAGCCACCACTGATATGAACGGTGAGTGGAAGGTGATTTCTGGTTCTGGCCCGAACCAGACTTCGGTCGGATATACCTTCCATGAATTATTGCCTGGCCAATCTCTAGACACCTCCGGTTCTACTAATAACGTCACAGGTGACGTAATTGTGGAGAATAACCAGATGGTGAGCGCCAAGGTAGTAGTAGATATGACTACGCTTCAGACCGATCAGCAAAAGCGCGACATTAATGTGCGTATGAAGATTCTTCACACGGATGATTTCCCAGAGGCGACCTTCGAGCTGACCCAGCCAGTGGATCTGAGCAGCATCCCGGAGGATGGCACCTCAGGAACGGTAACCGTGACTGGCAACCTGACCATCATGGATACCACCAAAGAGGTGACGAGTGAGTTCAAGGTCCTACGAACAGGAACCCGCGTGATTATCGGAACGACAATCCCATTTGATCGCACAGAGTTCGGCGTGGACACTCCAGAGTTCGTCGCAGCAAAGATTGACACTCAGGGCGAGCTCAATGTGCTCGTAACAATGGAGAAAGAGTCCTAAATAATATTGAGGACATTATGGTGAGTTCAGGTCATACTGGCTCACCATTACTTTTAACTCTTTTATCCTATAATGTACATTATGACATTTTAAGATCTGCGAGCGCTTCCCCATAGGTCGACCCGTCAGCCACGAACTGTTTTGTTGCCCCAGTTTTGTTGTCTTAGAGTTATAATTGTCGGCGTGAAGCAATTCCGCAACTCTTCTCCGATTAGCCGTCGTTCATTCCTTCAGCTCGCCGGAAGCCTGGGCCTGCTCGGCCTTGGCGCCAGCACTCTGAGCGCCTGTGGCGCGGGCCAGGTTCATGAGGATGGCAAGGCTGCTGGTGTTAATGGCAAGGCTGTTGAGGCAACGGCTGGCTCCGCAATCTCTGCTCGCGTCATTACTAATGTCATGGGCGATGGTCTCCATCTCACCGGCGTTGCTTTGGAATTTGAACAAGAGCTCGCAGCCCAGCTCATTAGCTCCACCCGCTTTACTATCCCGGATCACACCATCTCCAAGGTGTATACCAATTCAAGCCCTGTGGAGGCGTCCACCCCATCCAATGGCCGCTATATCATCCTGAGCCTGGATCCAGCCGATGTGGACACCAAGGTAATTGCCACTGATCCTACTGGTCAGAAGTTTGAGCAGCCAATTTCTGTACAGATTAATGATGCCACGGATAATTCCTCCATCACCACCACAAATGTCACCTATACAACTGTGGAAGACTTTGAGTCCTTTGGATATGTGGATAGCCAAACAGGCCTGAGCTTTGACTATAACCTCTATATTCCTGAGGCCGCTAAATCCACTGGTGAGATTCTCCCCCTCGTTGTATTCCTTCCGGATTCTTCCTGCTTGGGGCCAGATTCTCGCATCCCATTGCTGCAGGGTCTCGGTGCTGTGCGCTTTGCAGAGGAATCTGAGCAGCGCAACCGCCCGTGTTTCGTGCTGGCCCCGCACTTCGAGCAGGTCATTGCGGATGATTCCTTCCAGATTTTCCCACAGATTACTGCTCTGCTAAATCTCATCGACTTCCTGGGCAATACCTACTCCATTGACCGCGACCGCATTTATGGCACCGGCCAAGCTATGGGCGGCATGGGCATTCTGGCCATGAGCATTGCCCGCCCAGAGCTTTTTGCAGCCACCTACCTGGTATCCACCCATTGGGATCCACAGGCCCTCATCCCTATTGCGAAAAACTCCATGTGGTTTAGTAGTTCCGCTGGTGATGAGCAAAGTTTCCTCTCTGTCAATGCCATTGCGGATATGGTCAATGCCAATGGTGGCACAGCCACAAGCAGTACTGCTGCAAGCCAGGATGATTACTCCTCAACTGCTCGGGATTTGGCTGCGGCCAAGCCGTCCATGGCTGCTCTTTTCTATGGTGCAGGCACTCTTCCAGACCTAGCCGCACCAGGAATGACCGAGCATACGGCAACCTGGGTTGAGGCCTATACTGACTCCACCATTCGCGAATGGCTCTTTGCCCATAAGAAGGAAGCCTCTGCAACAACAAGCACAGAGACCTCCGTGCAAATGAGCACAGAAGCTACACAGGATATTCCAACTTCTTAACGCTTG
>JAUMTX010000023.1:1318-32630 GCA_030530985.1 Corynebacterium sp. | reverse complement strand
ATTAATACGCGAAATCTCCTGAAGCAGCGCAACAAGCTCCTTCATAAAGAACGTATCATCAATCAGGGAGACCACAGTTTCACGCAGAAGTGGGGTCAAGTAGGACATGCGCGCCACCAAAGCGCGGGCCTGTGCTTTCTGCTCATCAGTAATATCAGAGTCAATGGTGACAGTCACTGGTTCGCTGACCTGGTTGGCGGCCACATTATTCTTCGCAGTGAACACATTGAGGACCTGGGTTTCCAGCGCATTTTCCCTATCGGTGCTCTGATCCTTTACCGTCGCCTTCAGGGTGGTCAGCGCAGCAACATAGGCCTTCTGGTACTGTTCCTCAGAGGTGGTATATGGGGATGCCGCACGATATTCATCATCATTCTCAATCAACACGGCAGCAGCACCGGCCCAGCGGTGACGGTACTGATTCGCAGCGTCACTAGTGAACAAGTCCATTGATGGGGTAGTGTCGTCCCCAAAGGTAGTGGCATCCAGTGGTGAGTTAACTGGCAGGACCTTCTGGCTATTGCCCGCAGCAATATTTTCTTTAAAAAGGCTCACCAGATTTTGCATAATTTCGGCCTGCGTTTTCTTCGAATTCGCTTCGAAGAATTCAGCGCGGCGCTCTGCACTAATAAAGCTCATCGAAATTACGATGGTGCGCCACTCTGTTGCAAATGCCGAATTCTGGGTGGCAACAAAATTGGACACCTGATTGGCCAGGCTGGAGCCCAGTGCGGAGAGCTCCGCCTGTGGGGCGGTATTGATCTTTGCCTTGGCATCTGCCACGGCTTTCTCCAATTCGCTACGCCGTGTCGCAGCATTTTCGGAATCCGCATAGGTGCCCTTATAGGCGTCCCCGGTAGTCATAATTGCAATAATGCCGAGCGCAGTTTGCAACAAATTGGCGCCATTGCCATAATAATTTTTCAAATTGCCATGTGTGGCCTCATCCAAAGAGGTGAGTGCATCCACATCCTCGTCGGTCGCCTCATTCTTGCTCGACACAGTGGTGTCATTATTATAGGAATGCTCGGCCTTAATACTGGCCTTCAAGGCTTCCTTAATAATGCCAAGAATTGCTGCATTATCGGCAGCGCTATCCACCTGGCTGACATATTTATTGTAGTCAGCAAGGCTAATGAAGGACATGGTGCGCAGCAGTTCCTTGGCCTGCGCCGCCGTGCTTTTTTCCTCTGTGCCTTCTTCCTCCGCGGTGTCCATCTTTTCCGACACGGTCTGGGTAATCTTGGAAATATCGGAAATAGTCGAGTCGGCCGTAAGCGTCGCTACCTTTTGGCGCAGCTCCGCCGCAGTTGCCGATTCAATATTGGAGACGTCAATAAGCTGGCCCAATACGGCCTTTGTGGTCCCCACATTCTTAAGCTTCTCATCCCCCTTGCTTTCCGACGCATCCAAAACCAGGTGCATATCACCCAAAGTTTCCAAAGCCTCATCGGAGCTTGGGCTCTCCTCGGCGGCAAGGACATTAGCAAAGGCCTCCTGGATTTTATCCACTACCTCCGGTTTGAACTCCTCGGAGATCTTGCCCTTGCTGGACTCAAAGTATTCATTGACGGCGCGACTAAAGAGGGTCCACAGACGTGGACTTGAGGCCATGGTGTAGCGGGTTTTATTTTGGCCATCGGCACCCTGCTTGAGCACACTAAAGCCCAGGACCGAGTCCTTAGCCACAACAGGATCCACAAAGGTGATCTGCAGGCCCTGGTTTGCTGGGATACACCAGTCCACACGCGAATCATAGCTGTCATCATCCACCGAACAGTCAGAATTACTGCTGGTGCCTTGACCAATAGTGGCACTTTGGCCGTAAAAGGATGTGATACTTCCCGACCCGCCACTCAGAGTGCCATCCACAATAGTGCTGGAGGAAGTCCTTGCCGAGTTATAGCTGACCCTACGCGCAGTCACATCACGGCCATAAAGCGATGGGCTGGTGAGCACCACCGAGGTGTTGCTGCCCGAAGGCTGCACAAAAGACTCCGGATCCGAAATGGTGAAGTACATGTGGTAGCCGGCAGTCTTCTTTGGATAATACTTTGCCGCGTCTTCATCCTCGGCATAGTAGAAGCTAATCGTAATATCTGGGTGGCTGACTACCTCCACATCAGCATCCTGGCCAGTACTGCCATAGGTCGTGCCCGCCTGGTACTGCGGGTAAATAAGGCCACCCTGCTGCCAGCTCGTCTCATCACTCTTCATCAAGGATTCACTGGTATTAGCAGTGGCCGCCGCCGGCATGGTATCAGCGAAGGCCTGCGCGTGCATACTAAAAGGAACCGCGACTATGGGTGCTGCAGTTGCCACACCCAGGAGTGTCGACAGTGCTGTGCGCCCAAAAACTCGTGCCTTACGGCCGGCCTTCCTTGTGGCCTGGCCTGGCTTCTGAGCGTGGTCGCCTGCGTGCATGCTTGGTCCCTTCGTTGAGCTGGCTAGCTGTGCGCTTATAGATCCATTCGATCCTTTCTATTATATTCCCCCGCCCCGGCCCCGGCTAAATCCTCACCTTTCGATTTTTTGAAAAATTTTGGTGGCCGGGTGCGGTGGTGTTCGGGGCTTGTGGTCGGCGGGTCGGTGCTAGTGGTTGCGTTGATGGGAGGGCCGGGAAGAAGAGGGCTGGATTGTGGTTTTAGTTTTTTGAAAAATTTTTCTGCTCGCCCCGCAGCCGCGCCAATCCACTTAGGTGGCCTCACCCGATTGGCGGGAATAGTACTTGGTTCCCAGTACTATGGCCACGTAGATGGCCACGTAGATGGCCAAGCAGTGCGGTCGCAATTCACCCGGCTACGCCGACGAAGCCTAGTCGTCCGCGCCGCAATACTATTCCTCGTCCTTGCCTTTAAACCACTGTCCACTATGCCGCGAAGCGAACTGCAGTTGGCGCTACTCCTTATATGTATAGGTATAGGGGCAATTGCGAAACGCCAATTTTCAGCCGCCAGAAAATTTTTCAAAAAATTTCAAAAAACTTTGGGTTGAGTGGAATAGACTCAAGTTTGGTGCGTTGTATAGGATAGAGATTGAGTCGCACAGACTCAAGGACGAAAGGAATTTAAAAAAAATGACAAACTTTAATCCAACGACAAAGACCAATGAAGTAGTACAGGGTGCCCTGCAGAGGGCATCGGCTTTAGGTAACCCAGAGATTGCCCCGGGTCATCTTCTAGAGGCCCTGCTTTCCCAGGAGGATAGTATCGCCAAGCCAGTGCTTCAGGCACTGGGTGTGGATCCGGCAGAAATTTTGAAAAAGTCCACGGAGATTGTGGAGGGTTACCCAAAGGCGAGCGGTAACCTGAGCAACCCAAACTTTAACCGTGAGGCCTTGAATGCCCTGACCCGCGCCACCGAGTTGGCAGGGGAGCTGGGTGATACATATGTATCCACAGAGGTGCTTCTTGCTTCCTTGGCGGAATGCCAAGAGAAGGCCGGTGAGCTGCTGCGTGATGCAGGTGCCACCAATAGTGCCCTCAAGGAGGCTTTTAAGACTGTTCGTGGTAGCCGCACGGTGACCACCGAGGACCCTGAGGCACAGTTCCAGGCCCTGGAGAAGTACTCCACGGATCTGACCAAGCGTGCTCGTGAGGGCAAGATTGACCCAGTGATTGGCCGCGATGAAGAGATTCGCCGTGTGGTCCAGGTTCTTAGCCGCCGCACCAAGAATAACCCAGTGCTCATTGGTGAGCCGGGTGTTGGTAAGACCGCTATTGTGGAGGGCCTTGCCCGCCGTATTGTTGCCGGTGACGTGCCAGAGTCCTTGAAGGGCAAGACCCTGATTAGTCTTGACCTGGGTTCCATGGTGGCTGGTGCCAAGTACCGTGGTGAGTTTGAAGAGCGCTTGAAGGCTGTTCTTGATGAAATCAAGGAGGCCGATGGCCAGATCATCACCTTCATTGATGAGATTCACACCATTGTTGGTGCCGGTGCCACAGGTGAGTCCGCCATGGATGCGGGCAATATGATTAAGCCACTGCTTGCCCGTGGTGAGCTGCGCTTGGTTGGTGCCACCACCTTGGAGGAATACCGTAAGTATATTGAGAAGGATGCTGCCCTTGAGCGCCGCTTCCAGCAGGTCTATGTTGGTGAGCCAAGTGTGGAGGATGCCATTGGTATTCTTCGTGGCTTGAAGGAGCGCTATGAGGTCCACCATGGTGTGCGCATCCAGGACTCCGCGCTGGTAGCAGCAGCGACCCTCTCGGATCGCTATATCACCAGCCGCTTCCTGCCAGATAAGGCCATTGACTTGGTCGATGAGGCAGCATCCCGCCTGCGCATGGAGATTGACTCCAGCCCACAGGAAATTGATGCGCTCTCCCGCCAGGTCCGCCGCCTTGAAATTGAGGAAATGGCTCTGGAGAAGGAGACCGATGCGGCATCCAAGGATCGTCTGGAGCACCTGCGTGAGGAGCTGGCTGATGCCCGCGAGACTCTCAATGAGCTCACTGCCCGCTGGCAGAATGAGAAGCAGAGCATCGACCACCTGCGTGACCTCAAGGCGGAGCTCGATGAGCTGCGCATTGAGTCCGATAAGGCGGAGCGCGAGGGTGACTATGGTCGCGTAGCCGAGCTGCGCTATGGTCGTATCCCTGAGTTGGAGAAGGAGATTGAGGCTGCTGCCGATAAGGAATCTTCTTCCAATGCTCTGCTCGAGGAGGAAGTCACCCCGGACACCATTGCTGAGGTTGTTTCTGCCTGGACTGGTATTCCAGCTGGCAAGATGATGCAGGGTGAGACCGAGAAGCTCCTGGATATGGAGAATATTCTGGCTAACCGTGTGGTTGGTCAGAAGGATGCTGTGGTGGCTGTCTCCGATGCGGTGCGTCGTGCCCGTGCGGGTGTGGCCGATCCTAATCGCCCAACCGGCAGCTTCCTCTTCCTTGGCCCAACTGGTGTGGGTAAGACCGAGCTTGCTAAGGGCTTGGCCGAGTTCCTCTTCGATGATGAGCGCGCCATGGTCCGCATCGACATGTCCGAGTACGGTGAGAAGCACGCCGTTGCCCGACTCGTCGGTGCCCCTCCAGGATATGTTGGCTACGATCAGGGCGGTCAGCTCACTGAGGCCGTGCGTCGTCGCCCATATACCGTTGTGCTTTTCGACGAAGTCGAAAAGGCCCACCCTGATGTCTTTGACATTCTCCTCCAGGTCCTTGATGAGGGTCGCCTGACCGATGGCCAGGGTCGTACCGTGGACTTCCGCAATACGATTCTGATCCTCACCTCTAACCTGGGTGCGGGCGGTACCCGCGAGCAGATGATGGATGCTGTCAAGCATGCCTTCAAGCCTGAGTTCGTCAACCGTCTTGATGATGTCATCATCTTCGAGCCACTCTCCGCAGAGCAGCTCACCGGCATTGTCGATATTCAGCTGCGTGGTCTTTCCGACCGCCTTGCTTCCAGGCGCCTTGTTCTTGAGGTTTCCGATGAGGCCAAGTCCTGGCTTGCCGAGCGCGGCTATGACCCAGCCTATGGTGCCCGCCCATTGCGTCGCCTTATCCAGCAG
This sequence comes from Corynebacterium sp., assembly GCA_030530985.1. Taxonomy (GTDB): domain Bacteria; phylum Actinomycetota; class Actinomycetes; order Mycobacteriales; family Mycobacteriaceae; genus Corynebacterium. The sequence continues at coordinate 27,118 of JAUMTX010000023.1, read as the reverse complement.
GCCATTGGCGACCAGCTCGCCAAGAAGCTCCTGGCCGGCGAGGTCCGCGATGGTGACACTGTCAGCGTGACCCTGGATAGCCCAGAGTCCGAGACCCTGACGATTACTAAGAAGTAAATTTTTCAAAAAAAATTCCGGTTGGTATTTCTACCTTCCGGAATTTTTTGTTTTTTTTAGAAGAACTGTTAAAAGAACAGGGCTCCGATGCTCAGCACCAGCGTGAAGCTGAGTACGAAGCTTAGTGCGGTGCCTATTTTCGCGAACTTTGGCCTCTGCCGTGTTAAGAGGTCGTAGATCACCATGGAGCTCAGAATCCCCACGCCGGTGGCGAGGAATAGGAACTCTACAAAGCCGACCCCCTCAAAAACGGGGGAGAAGTGCGCGATCAAGGCTCCAAGGAGGCCAATAATACTCAAGGCTGACCCTGTGGAAAGCAAGCCATCGCGCAGATTTAGATTACCGCGTCTCGTGGTCATGATTCACCTTCCTTAGTGGAACTGCAGGGGTTACTGCAGTGCTACATACTGATCCGATTTTACCACTAATAATTCGTTTGGTAAACGGATCGTAGCAATATTGCCGAGCTGCTGGACAGGGGCTTGTATTATTCGTTAGCACGTTTTAGAATAAATCAAAAGTGGTTCGTTTGTACTAACGAAAGAAGGTGAGTTTCATGCAGCGTGAAGCAAGCCGTGCCGCGGGTATTGGTGTAGTCGTGGCAGTTATTGGTGGTTTGGCGAATTATTTCAATACGCAGCATATTGGCCAGGCCATGACTGTAGCAGCCATGAGTTTTGTCATAGCAGGACTCATCTTCCTGCTTATTGCATATTTCCGAACCAGGTGAGAACCGTGGTGCCGCGAATTTCCTGCCAGGGCGTGGCCAAGAATTTTGGTGATTTCACGGCCCTGCATGAGGTAAGTTTTGACTTGCAGGCGGGCAGGATCCTTGGTGTCCTGGGGTCCAATGGTGCCGGCAAGTCCACCTTGATTAATATGCTGGCGGGCCTGAGCGTTCCCAGCGCGGGCACGGTCGAGCTGTGCGGCAAAGACCCGCGCAAGCCTGAGACCCGTAAGGTTCTTGGTGTGGTGCAGCAGCACTTGCAGTTGCCGGGAATACTGAGCCCACGCGAGCTTGCCCGCTATGTCTATACCTATTTCGCGCCGGCCGACCAGAGCAAAGCCGAGCGTGACGCCTACTGCCAAGAGTTCCTGGAAAGCTGGGATATTGGCGAGTTCATAGACAAGCAGCTCAAGAACCTATCGGGTGGCCAGCAGCGTCGCGTGAGTGTCGCCCTTGCATTCATCGGCAGCCCCGAGATTGTGCTTCTCGACGAACCAACAACAGGCCTGGATCCTAAGGCCCGCCACCGCATGTGGACTGCCATTCAAGAAGAAGCACGCAAAGGCACTGCTATTCTTTTGACCTCACATTATCTTGATGAGGTCGAGTATCTTTCCGATGAGATCCTGCTTTTGGATCGGGGTCGCCGTGTAGCCCACACAACTAAGGAAGAATTCCTCAATACATCCAAGGCCACAGTGGTTCGCTTCAGTCTGCCCGATGCGGCAGCCGCTGAGGCATTTATTGCCGGGATGGATCCGGCCCTGGGGCAGTGGGTGCGCGATGAGAATACCCTTCAGATTTCCACGCATCGCCTCCGCGAGATTTTGGTGGCGTTGCTGGAGAACACAGTTGAGTTCGAGGACTTCCAGGCCCGCCGTTGGAATCTGGAAGAAGCAATGGAAATGAGGCTTAGAGATGAGCACCAGAATTCAGATTGAGAACCTCCGCCTGGTTTATATTGAAACCATCCGCGAACCCATGGCCCTCTTTGGCAACCTGATTGTGCCGGTGCTGTGCTTCCTTTTCTTTGTGCTGCCCAATAGTGAGGTGCGCAATTCAGATCTGGCTGCGGCAGAAAATATTTTGCAGCTTGTCGCCATGCTGACTTTCTCCACCTGCCTCTTTGGTTTTAGTACCGCAGTGGCCCAGGATAAGTCCACCGGCTTTGCCCGCTATGTGGAAATTCTTCCCGCCACCATCTTCCCCCGCGCCTTTGCGCAGCTTTGTGGTGCCCTGGGCCTCATCCTTGTGGGTACTGCCCTCATGATTGCCCTTGGGCTAATAACCACAGCCATGACGCTGACTCCCCATATAGTGCTGGCCATTCTCGCCACTTTGCTTACCGCCATCATGTGGGGCTTGCTCGGCATTATTCTTGGCACTGTGCTTTCCGTCAAGGCCGTGGTCACCGTGGCCCAGCTGCTCTTCCTCATTCTTTCCTTCACCGGCGGCATGCTTGTGAACCCGGCCTATATGCCGGAAGCCCTGGCTAATTTTTCAAAAATTATGCCCACCCGTGGGGCCCGCGACCTGGTTGTTGATGTTGGAATCGGCGCCGGGCTGAATATGGGCAGCATTTTCTGTTGCCTATCCTGGTGCATTGCTTTCGGTATTTTTTATGGGGTGCTTGTCAAGCTCAAAAAGGACTAGCCGTGTGTTATACCCGGCTTTATCGCTGCCGATGGGTACGCTAGTGAGTGATGATTATTCTAGCTTCCGTAGTCGCTATTATCTGCCTCATTGCAGCAGTGATTTTGCTGCGCATGGATCAGGCCAATAAGCAAGCCGCCATGCAGGCCACCCCATCGGTGGAGGATGATGCCCCAGAGTCCCTGCCAGAGAATATTGCTGAGCAGGAGCCTGAAGAGGTCGCCATTATTCCAACCCGCACCTGCGATCCAATCCCCGTCAAGGTCGATGTGGATGTGGAGGAGGAATTCGCCGATATTCCACTGGCCGAGCCGGAAGACCCCTACTTCGATAACCAAGAGTGGACCAGCATCACCGGCAATATCCCCGTCGTTGATGATGAGGTCGACGAGGTCGAAGAAGAGTCCTACGAAGAAACTTACGTAGAGGACGAAGACATCGACGAGGTCGCAGACGAAGTTGTTGACGAGGTTGAGGAAACCCCGGCGACCTCTCACCGTTCCCCAAGCATGGCCCTGCTTAACCTGCCGGGCATGGGCAAGAGGCGCAGGAAGGCCTGGGCGGAAAGCTACGGTTTTGAATACCTCAAGGAAGACCGCGACCTCATGGACGAGTGGCTATTTGGCCCAGCGGCCAGCGGCGCCCCAATTGTCAATGTGGTGCAAGGCAGTGCCGAGGACTATGAAATGATCCTGGCCGATGTCAATAACACCACCGTCATGGCCATGAGGCGCGAAACCCCAAGCGGGGAAGTACTACGCCTCACCCGCGCCGGGCTGGTAGCCGATAGCGAAAGCTTCAATGAAAACTTCGGTGTGGAACTCATGAATGTGGGCGCCATTCCAGCCGAAGCACCAACCTTCGAGATTGCGACCACAGATTCCATGGCAGCCCGCGTCATTATGCCAGGGGATAGCCGCCTGGTGGATGTGGTGGAGGAGCTTCCACAAGCAGTAAGCATGGTGTGGGCCGAAGGGCCATGGGTGCTTGCCACCTTTAGTGAAAAATCCACCATTGAGGATTGGGAGAATACCTGGCTGCCACTGGCACGCTTCGCTGATGTGGCACATGTACTGCCACCACGCGCGGCGCGTCGTGTAGAAAAGCCATTGGAAACCAGGCCCATGCCAGTGCCCATGACCGTGCCGGAAGCCGAGGAAGAACTCAGCACCTTCGAATCCGACACCAGCCGACCACAGGTCATGCGCCCCGCCTACCCAGTGGAATTCCCAACCCGCGCCCAAAGCCTCAACCTTGGTGGCGAAACCCTGCTGGATAGCGACCTTGGTGGCGATGTGGTCGACAGCATTGCCGACGACCTAGCCGCCAGCCGCGCCGGCGATAATGACGGCCGCCGAATTGTGCGCACCCAGCCGGATGATTCCCCAATCTTCCAGGACAGCGAACCCCACGATGAACCACCAGCCCCACCAGAGGGCGTGATGGATCTGAACCAGCACAGGTAAACTAGACTCGACTAAAATTTTTCAAAAAATTGGAGAAAGAAACTATGGTTGCATCCGATAAGGCACGTCTGGCAGAACTGGTCAAGGAACTGGCCGTTGTTCACGGCAAGGTCACTCTGAGCTCCGGTAAGGAAGCCGACTACTATGTGGACCTGCGCCGCGCCACCCTCCACCATGAGGCCAGCCGCCTAATTGGTAAGCTGCTGCGCGAACTCACCGCTGACTGGGACTATGTGGCTGTTGGTGGCCTCACCCTGGGTGCCGACCCAGTGGCCGATTCCATTATGCACGCCGAAGGCCGCCCAATTAATGCCTTTGTAGTGCGCAAGGAAGCCAAGAAGCACGGCATGCAGCGCCAGATCGAAGGCCCAGATATTGAAGGCAAGCGCGTCCTCGTTGTTGAGGACACCACCACTACCGGCAACTCCCCGCTGACCGCTGTGGCTGCTTGCCGTGCGGCCGGTGCCGAGGTTGTTGGTGTGGCCACCGTTGTGGACCGTGCCACCGGTGCGGCTGATGTTATTGCCGCCGAGGGTCTTGAGTACCGCTACGTGCTCGGCCTAGAGGATTTGGGTCTTGCCTAATTCGAATAATCAGCACCTTGTCGATGGCGGAGCCGTCGACAAGCCTGGGCCAACGGAGTGGTTCACGCACCCGGTCGGTGTGGGGCCCTGGGCCGAGGAACATCCGGGTGAGCCGCTGCCCCAGGGGGAGCAGTGGGACCCGGAGCTTTTGGCCAATGGTGATACGCGCAATGTGATTGACCGCTACCGCTATTGGACCCGCGAGGCCATTGTGGCCGATATTGATACGCGCCGCCATAGCCTGCACATTGCCATTGAGAATTTCACCAATGACTCCAATATTGGCACTGTGGTGCGCACCGCCAATGCCTTTGCGGTAGACACGGTACATATTGTTGGTCGTCGCCGCTGGAATCGCCGTGGCGCCATGGTGACCGACCGCTACCAGCACTTGATGCACCACGAGACCGTGGCCGAGGTGGTTGCCTGGGCCAAGGAACACGACCTGGTTGTGGTGGCCATTGATAATACCCCGGGCTGTGTGCCCCTGGAGCGCACGGAACTGCCGGAGCGCTGCCTTCTGCTCTTTGGCCAGGAAGGCCCCGGCGTGAGTGCCGAGGCCCAGGAAGAGGCCCGCATGACCTGCTCTATTGCCCAGTTTGGTTCCACCCGATCCATCAATGCCGGTGTGGCCGCAGGCATCGCCATGCACGCCTGGATTCGCCAGCACGCGGACCTCTCCCAGTCGGTCTAAAATTTTTTGAAAAATTCGGCCGGGATTTCGTGATACAGGTGCTATCATATTGGATGTGAGTACGTGGCAGCGCCGGGCAGAACGCGCTGAGAATGCAATTAATGAACGTCATGGCAAACCAGTATGGGGTATGCCAGGGACGAATCTTGGGTTGATTGCCTGGCCGGCGGCCTCAAAGGATGAGGCCTTTGTGCGCTGGCAGTATTGGTGGCAAAGCCAGTATGTTGAGTGCCTGGTGGATGCCGCCCTGCGGGATCCTTCCAAGGCAAAAATCAAAAAAGTTGTGGCGACCCTGCGTGGTATTCGCGCGCGCAGTCTTCGCGGTTTGAAGCAGAATAAGTGCCTGGATGATCGGGCGTGGTTGGCGGTGGCCATGCAGCGCGCCGCCCTGCTTCCTGGTTGTGAGCGTTTTGCCGCGGTGGCTGAGGATTTGATGGAATCCGTGGTGGCCGGCACCGATCAGCGTCTTGGTTTGATTCCGTGGCGCAAGAATGAAGTTTTCTATAATATTTCCACCAATGCGCCGGTGGCTCTGTATTTGGCGCGCGCAGCCAAGAGCCCGGATCCGCACCGCCCCCACGCGGTCAATATGGGCCTGGTTGAGGATGCCATGGCCATTACGGAGCGCATTTTTGATGAGTTGCTCTCCGATCAGGGTTTAATTATGGATGGTGTGCGTATGCGCATGCACGGCCCTGAATTGGTGCCGGATATTCACCCTTATTGCCAGGGCATTATGATTGGCGTCTGTTTGGAAATTGCGCTGCGCCATTTTGAATACCATGGGCTGCAGTCGCCGATTGGGTCTGTTGTTGAGGCCGAAAAAGCCGCGGTGGCGATTCGTTATATTGCGCGCCTGCGGAATATGGTGCGCGCCGTGGCCCGCCACATGGCTGGTCCTTCGGGCGTTATTGCCTGGGATACGGGCGGCGGCGATGGTGGCCTGTACAAGGGCATTCTTGCCCATTTCCTCACACAGGTCGCTACCGATTTGCCTATCGACGGCGCCGCGAATGACACCACCCGCCGCCTAGCCAAGAAGATGGTTATTGCTAGCGCGGAGTCTGTGTGGAAGCACCGCGTGGAGGTTGATGGCCTGCCTATGTTCCCGGTGGAGTGGGCCCGTGAGGCTCGTGTGCCCTATAACACCACCATGGTGGGGGCTTCCTTTAATGGCTCCTTGAGCAGCAGCCATATTGCGGAGCGTGACCTGTCGGTGCAGCTCTCAGCTTGGATGCTGGTTGAGGGTGCGGCGAAGATTTCTGGGGAATAAACCCCGGAAATAAAACCCCAAGATATAACAAGGACCGGCCCTGGGCTGACATCGTCATGGCAGCGGTACCGGTCATATCATCAACCATCGTAACATGGTTGCAGCGTGGTTGCAGTGTGGTTGGAGCGAGTTTAATGCGTCTGTGCGGCTCGTGCGGCCAAGGTCTTCTTAATAAAGGTAATAATGCCTGGGAGGATAGAGACCAGGACGATGAGGATAAAGATGACCTCAATATTATTGGCCACGAAGGAGTACTGGCCAAGCCACATGCCAAGCAGGGTGACACCGCAGCCCCAGAGGATGGCGCCGCAAATGGAGAATGGCAGGAATAGGCGGTAGTTCATGCGTGAAATGCCGGCCACCAGTGGGGCATAGGTGCGCACAATGGGGACGAAGCGGCAGAGAATCACGGTCACTGGGCCGTGTTTTTCAAAAAATGCGTGGGCTTCTTCAATATAGGACTGCTTGATGATTTTGCCATCGGGACGGTTTTGGAGGCGCTGGCCAAACTTGCGGCCAATCCAGTAGCCGCACTGGTCGCCGCAGAAGGAGGCCAGTGGCAGGGCAAGGAGGATAAGCCAAATAGGGGCAAAAGCATCGTGCTGGCGGGAAAGAAGGCCAGCGGTGAAAAGCAAAGAGTCGCCCGGGAGCAGTGGGAAGAGCAAACCGGACTCAATAAAAACAATCAACCAGATACCTGGCAAAATAAAATCGCCAAAAGGAGAATTGGCGCTCAATAGGTGCATGGGGTCAAGGAACTGCGGACCCATAGCTAATATATCCATTCCGCCAACTCTACTCTTGGTATTCGTGCATGTTCTAGAAGTGTTACCTAAAGCTAACGAAAAAGGTGGGATATGTCACTATTTCAATTTTTTTCAGGCGTGATGGGAATAATCGGGGCATAATGGACTGTGGATCATTTCAGAACTATTTGTGAGGATTAAACATGCCTATCGCAACCCCTGAAGTTTATGCAGAGATGCTCGACAAGGCCAAGAAGGGCGGCTACGCTCTTCCAGCCATCAACTGCACCTCTTCTTCTACCATCAACGCCGTGCTGCAGGGCCTGGCTGAGGCCGAGTCCGACGGTATCATCCAGTTCTCCACCGGTGGTGCTGAGTTCGGCTCCGGTCTTGCTGTGAAGAACATGGTTAAGGGCGCTACCGCTCTTGCTGCTTTCGCAACCGAGGCTGCTAAGTACTACGGCATCAACGTTGCTCTGCACACCGACCACTGCCAGAAGGAGCGTCTGGACACCTACGTTCGTCCACTGATCGCTATCTCCCAGGAGCGCGTTGACCGTGGCGAGGCTCCTCTCTTCCAGTCCCACATGTGGGATGGTTCCGCTATTCCTCTCGACGAGAACCTCGAGATCGGTAAGGAACTGCTGGCTAAGGCTCACGCAGCTAAGATCATCCTCGAATGCGAAATCGGCGTTGTCGGTGGCGAAGAGGACGGCGTTGAGGCTAAGCACGACGCTCAGCTCTACACCTCCCCAGAGGACTTCGAGAAGACCGTTGACGCTCTTGGTCTGGGCGAGAACGGCCGCTACATCCTCGCCGCTACCTTCGGTAACGTACACGGTGTGTACAAGCCAGGTAACGTCGTTCTGAAGCCAGAGGTTCTCCTCGAGGGCCAGAAGGTTGCTGCTAAGAAGGCTGGCCTCCCAGAGGGCTCCATGCCATTCTCCTTCGTCTTCCACGGTGGCTCCGGCTCCGAGAAGGAAAAGATCGAAGAGGCTCTGACCTACGGCGTTGTCAAGATGAACGTTGACACCGACACCCAGTACGCTTATAGCCGTCCAATCGCTGGCCACATGTTCGCTGGCTACGACGGTGTCCTCAAGATTGATGGCGAAGTTGGCGACAAGAAGGTCTACGACCCACGTTCCTACCTCAAGAAGGCTGAGCGTGGCATGGCTGACCGTGTTATCGAGTCCTGCCGCGACCTGCACTCCATCGGCAACACCCTCAATAAGTAGTCTGTTGCTACATACCCTTCCACCGACTAAGGTGGGAGGGTACTTTTTTATTCTCAGGAGGATTCATTGCGCGGCCAAGAGCTGATTAATTCACGCGTCACACGCGTGCGCGCCTCATGGCGCTCCATTATCCAGGGTGGTGCGGCTGCTGGCCTTGCCTACTTCCTGGCGCATAATGTGATGGGGCATGAGGAGCCATTCTTTGCACCGATGGCGGCTGTTATTGTGCTGGGCATTACCGGCGATGGTCGTCTGCGTCGAGCCTTGGAGCTCGATATGGGTGTGGCCATTGGTGTGGGCTTTGGCTCATTCTTTGTCAACCATGTGGGCACCGGCCTGTGGCAGATGCCAGTGATGGTGATGATCGCCCTGGCCATTGCTCTGTTTATTGATAAATCAGTCATTGTTTTCTCCCAGGCTGCCCTGGGTGCGGTGCTGATTGCCACCATTCTTCCACCAGGTTCCGGTGGTGGCGGTGAGCGCATGTTTGATGCCCTGGTGGGTGGTCTCTGTGGTGTGCTGGTTATTGCCCTGATTCCAACCAGTCCCCTCAAGGGTGCCCGCCTCGAGGTCTCCCGCGTCTTTGGTCTCATCCACACCTCCCTCATGGATGTGCACGCCGGTCTCATGGCCAATGACCCAACAGTTATCCGTGAGGCCCTGGCCAAGGTGCGTGGCTGCCAGGCCAGTATTAATATGATGCTGGCCAAGGCCCAGGAGGGCCATGAGTCCATGATGGTCTCCCCACTGCTGTGGCGCCAGCGCAAGCGCGTCAATGACCTCGTGCGTATTTTGAACCCTGTGGATAATGCCATGCGCAATACCCGTGTGTTGACCCGCCGTGCCCTCATCCTTGTGGAGGACGGGGAGCATGTCTCCCGCGACCAGCTGGCCATTATTGAGGAGCTCGCCACCATCGCCCACCGCCTGCAGGATATGTACACCACCGATGGCGATATTGATGAGATGCGCGAAATCCCGGTGCTCGAGTCCCGCCTCAAGATTCTTGGCGCCCACCTGGGCCTCGAGGTTGCTGAGGGCCGTGGTCTTTCCGCACAGGCCATTTTGGCCCAGACCCGAAGCCTCACCGTGGATCTGATGGTTGTCACCGGTATGAGCCGCAGGGAGGCCCAGAGCCACCTCAAGCCAGTCAACCAGCATCCCCACGTGGCCCCGGACATCTATGAGGGTGTCTCCCCACAGTTGGAGGAAGCGCTTAGTGCCGAGCCACTACCTTCGGCTGAGGAAGAAAAGTAGCCCCCAGGGCATAAGAAAATCCGCGAGTCCATATCGGACCCGCGGATAATTTTTTTGAAAAATTCTCAAGCCTGAGGTTGAAGTTTAGGCTTTCTGAATCTCGGTGTAGATTGGGTAGCTATTCCAAGCGAAGTTCACATTCTTCACATTGGTGGAGTAGCCACCGGTGATAGCACCATACCAGGTTGGGATGAGTGGCATATCGGTGAAGAGAATCTGCTGGGCCTGGTTGTAGAGCTCATTAGCAGCATCAACATCGCCGGAGGTGGCGGCCTGGGTCAGCAGGGCGTCGAAAGCTGGGTTAGAGTACTTGGCGTTGTTACCAGAACCATCGGTGGTGAACATTGGGGTAAGGAAGTTACCCATGGATGGGTAGTCACCAGTCCAACCGGTGCGGTAGAAGCCGTCAAGGCCGGAGCTACGAACATCGGAAATCATGGACTTGAAGTCAGGGTAGGAGTTAGCCACAGCGTCGATGCCAAGGGTCTGAGCGACCTGGTTAGCGATAGCGGTGGTCCATGCCTGGTGGTCAGCATCAGCATTGTAGTTGAGCTTGAGCTGGCCGGACCATGGGTTGATAGCGTCGGCTGCTGCCCAGAGCTGCTTTGCCTTCTCAGGGTTGTAGCTCAGTACGCCCTCGGTGTCGAGGTCAGCATCATAACCGCTCACAACTGGGGCGGTGAACTCCTTAGCAGACTCACGAACGCCACTAAAGATCTGCTCGGAGATCTGGTCGCGGTCGAAAGCCATGGAGATAGCCTGGCGGCGCAGACGGCCTTCCTGGTCATTACCGAAGTGTGCCTGGTCTTCCTTCACACCAATGAACTGGGAGATACCAGCGGACTTGGTGACAGTTCGGTCACCCAGGTCATCCTTGAGGGTAGCCAGTGCGGAGCTAGGAACCTGCTCCAGAACGTCGAGGTTGCCGGCGATCAGGTCGGTGTAGGCAGCATCGAGCTTGGAGTACATCTTGAAGGTGAAGCCATTATTCTTTGGCTTCTGTGGGCCGTCGTAGTTCTCATTTGGAACAACGGTCATATCGGTCTCGTGGTTCCAAGAATCAATCTTGTATGGACCGGAGCCGATTGGGTTGGCCACATATGCATCCATGTCCTCAAAAGCGGAGGCTGGAAGTGGGAAGAAGGAGTGGTAAGCCAGCTCGAGCAAGAAGTCGGTCTGTGGCTCAGCCAGGGTGATGGTGAAGTTCTGGTCGTCGATGACCTCTAGGCCGCTCATGGACTCGGCGCCTTCAGCATAGCCCTCAATGATCTTGAAAGAATCGGCGGCCATCTGGCTATTGGCAACAGCATAGTTCCATGCGTCGACAAAGCTATTACTGGTGATGGCTTCACCATTGGAGAACTTCAGATCGTCCTTCAGGGTTACGTGGTAGGTGCGGTCGCCCTCGAGCTCAATGCTCTTGGCCAGGTCCATCTGTGGCTTACCATCCTGGTCAACATAGACCAGGCCGGCGAAGATGTTCTGGATAATACGGTTGGAGCACACCTGGTTGGTGTCAGCTGGAACGAGGGTACGCTCTGGTTCGCAACCATAAACTGTGAAAAGTTCGGATGCGGAGCTGCTCGAATTGGAGCTGCAGGCTGCAAGGCCCGCAACCGCCAGACCAGCGGCGCCAATGGTGGCAAGGATCTTGGTGGCGACTCGGCCACGGTTAAAGCTAAGTTTCTCCATAGTCATATCCTAGTAGAGATTGGGGAATTTTGTGAATATCCCCAAAAACTGTTATCGGTATCACATTTATGTTTGTTCATTTGTTCGGTACGATGGGATCAATTTAACCCTATCTACGAAAGGACATCCAATGAGTGCCGAAACTGGCCAGGATTTTGCCCTTCGCATGTACACCATGTTTAAAGGGGCGAGTAATGTTGACTATATCAAGGCTGCTGCCAGGGACTATAACGCGAGTCGCCATGAGGTCTTGATGCTTCTCTATGCCGGCTGGGTCTATGCCCATGCGCTGCTTGGGCCCCTGGTTATAGGCCTAGGGCTGCGCCCAGCCACTGTCTACGAGTTTGCTATTCTCGCACGCAAGTGCAAGGGTTCCTGGAAGAATCCTGGGGTTGGCAAGATTAAAGAAAGCCAGCTCGATCTGCTTGCGGAGCTATCACGCGGCATAGATTTTTCGAATATTAATCGCGGTTTGTGCATCCTGCGCGGGGCTGTAAAGCAACATAATACAGATTTCGAGATGTTCGAACAGGCGCGCGTGGAGCAGGAGTACTGCCAGCGCAAGGAACAAGGCATTGTTCTTGAGCATCCAGTAGTTAATTTGGATGATATCGCTCAAAACAATGCGCCAGCAGCGGTGGATTGCGAGAATAATGATGCGGGCGATTTCCCTGAGCCCAAGGAATTCTGGGATAAGTCAGAATTGCGCGCCACTTTCCGCAAAGACCGCACGGGCTATAACACCCTGACCCTTAAAGGCATTGCCGATGCCGATGTACTGGTGCTGAAGAATTGCATCCGCCGTCTGTACGGCACGCTGCCGGATCCGGTGCGCAAGGCCCCCAAGGAGGCGCGCGATGGTCACTCCCTCTACCGCATTCTGCTTGAGCAGATTCGCCGCGGGGAGGACACTGCCAAGATTCGCCTCAATTTTGTGTGCAATCTGGATACTCTCCTTACCCACCCGGAGTGGAGTCTGACCTGCGAGGGCAAGCAGTATGATGCCGTGCAGGTCCATGATTTGATTCTGCAATGGGGTGAGGATCAGCGACTCCTGGTCACTGATCTCAAGGGCCGTGTGAAGAGCATCTCCAATTCGCGTTTCGCCACGGAGGCGGTGCGCATGATTTGGCGCGTGCAGACTAATCGCTGCGTGGTGCCGGGCTGCAATGAGCAGGCCTGCCTGGAATTCCACCACCTGGTGGATTACAAGGATCTGCCGCGCACCAACCTGGAGGATGTGCGCCCTGTCTGCCAGCGCCACCATAAGATGCTGACCAATGGCCAAGCCACCCTTGAGCTTTTCGATGACCTCCAAACCGCAGCCTGGTATGAAGATAATCATCTCCGGGTCGACGTGGCCGCCCACCCAACCGGCACTCTCTTCCAGGCCCTGGGTAGGGAGTATGGTCTTGACACCTTGGTGCCGGAGGAATTCCAAAGATTACGAAAAATCCTCAAGGCCAAAACCTGGGCGCGGATTAATAGCCGCAGCAAGCAGGCGGGCTAGAGCCACCTCAACCGAAGAAACTCGATTAAGTAATTACAACTAGACAATAAGGAGTTGCAGATCGCGCAGATGCCTATAGATTGTGGCTTTTTCCACGGGGCGCTCACGGGAGATATTATCCACCTCAATGCGTAGGTTTCGCCCGCCCACCTGGAGGGCACGGCCCGTATACACACGGGGATTCTCCGGGCTTGGGTCAATCATTGCGGTGGCACTAAGACCTTCCGGGTGATCGGTGGATGGTACACAGATAGCGCCCATATAGCGCGGGCCGCGGCTAAAGTTTTTGAAAAAACTAAAGCGGCGAGGCTTGGCAGCCTGGTTCTCCGCGCCATTAATAAAGAGGGATTCGCTATCCACAATCACCTCACCAGTCATCGGTGCGCCATCCCAGTCGGTAATGCGCAGCCCACCAAGAATAATACGGCCATTATCATCGCGCAGACACACCTTCGGTGTGGCGGTGAGTTCTGGGTCGGAGAATTCTTCGGGGGTGCGTGCGGTGACGCCTAGTGCTGCCAAATAGGTGACAATGAAGCCGGGCTCGTGGGGAATAATGCCAAATTCTGGCCACAGAATGTCTTGGCGCATGAGATAGCTCATCACATTATTAATGCCAGCATTCGTGCCCGCAATAATGAGGCGGAGTGGCACCTGTGGGTGCTGCGGCGCCGGTGCCGGCATGCCCAAATGCGGAAGGTTCGGGTCGGCGGCCATCTCAGCCAGGGTGGGGGTAGTATCCGGGCCCAGGCAGTCGAGGGCCATAGCCTTGAGTTCCTTGAGTGCGGAACGTGGGGGAGTAGAGCCGAGAACCTGCCACTGCTCATCGGGGGCAGGGGTGTTATCACACCAAAGGCGAACGATGCGCATGTGTTTAAGGATAATCTACGGCGCTGGTGCTGTAAACTATGGGGTGGATTATGCACCCCGGGAAACGGAAAGGCAGTGTATGGCTGCGATTGTGATTGTCGGCGCCCAGTGGGGCGACGAAGGTAAGGGTAAAGCCACTGATATTCTTGGCGGCCAGGTTGACTATGTTATTAAGCCAAATGGTGGCAATAATGCTGGTCACACCGTGGTTGTTGGTGGCGAAAAGTATGAGCTGAAGCTTCTGCCAGCCGGCGTGCTCTCAGAGAATGCTGTGCCAATTCTTGGTAATGGCGTGGTTATTAACCTTGAGGCTCTCTTTGAGGAGATTGATGGCCTTGAGGCCCGTGGCTGCAATGCCTCCCGTCTTCGTATCTCCGCCAATGCGCACCTGGTGGCCCCGTACCACCAGATTCTTGACCGTGTTCAGGAGCGCTTCCTGGGCAAGCGTGCCATTGGCACCACCGGTCGCGGCATTGGCCCAACTATTGCCGATAAGGTCTCCCGCGTGGGCATTCGCGTCCAGGATGTTTTCGATGAGTCCATTCTTCGCCAGAAGATTGAGTCCGCCCTGGATGTAAAGAACCAGATTCTGGTCAAGATGTATAACCGCAAGGCCATTGTTGCCGAGGAGATTGTGCAGTACTTCCTTGGTTATGCTGATCGCCTGCGCCCAATGGTTATTGAGTCCGAGCTTGAGCTGAACCGCGCCCTGGATGCCGGCAAGCACCTGCTTTTCGAGGGCGGCCAGGCCACCATGCTCGATGTGGATCACGGCACCTACCCATTCGTGACCTCCTCTAACCCAACTGCTGGTGGCGCCTGCGTGGGTGCCGGTGTGGGCCCAACCCGCATCACTAGCTCCCTGGGCATTATTAAGGCCTATACCACCCGTGTTGGTGCCGGCCCATTCCCAACCGAGCTTTTCGATGAATGGGGCGAGTTCCTCCAGACCACCGGCGGCGAGGTCGGCGTGAATACTGGCCGTAAGCGCCGTTGTGGTTGGTACGACTCTGTGGTTGCCCGCTACGCTTCTCGCGTCAATGGCTTCACTGACCTCTTCCTGACCAAGCTTGATGTGCTCACCGGCATTGGTGAAATCCCAATCTGCGTGGCCTATGAGGTTGATGGTGTGCGCCATGATGAAATGCCACTGACCCAGTCGGAATTCCACCATGCCAAGCCAATCTATGAAATGATGCCAGCCTGGGATGAGGATATTACCGGCTGCACCACTTTCGAGGAACTCCCAGAGAAGGCGCAGAACTATGTTCGCCGCCTGGAAGAACTCTCCGGCTGCCGCATCTCCTATATTGGTGTCGGCCCTGGCCGTGACCAGACCATTGTTCTCCACGACGTAATGGAAGCGTAGTTTCATCATGACAGCACCAAAGGTCCTTCTTGACTGCGATACCGGCATTGATGATGCCATGGCAGTTGTCTATCTTGCTGGCCTGCATAAGGCCGGGGAGATTGAGCTTGTTGGTATCACCACCACCAGTGGCAATGTGGAAGCCACCCAGTGTGCCCGCAATAGCGCCTACCTTTTGGATCTCCTTGGGGTAGAGGTGCCTATTGCTGTGGGCAAGCAGGAGCCTTTGGTGCTTGATTTGGTCACCACCCCTGAAACCCATGGCCCTACCGGCCTGGGCTATGCGGTCACCCCATCCACTGCCGGCGGTCAGTTGAGCTATGACTGGCAGAGCATCTGGGAGAACTGTGGTGCCGACCTGGCTATTGTGACTGGTCCTGCCACTAACCTGGCAGCCTATGGTCACAATCCAGCGCCCCATGTGGCACTGATGGGTGGCGCTTACCTGTATAAGGGCAATACCACTCCTACTGCCGAGTGGAATAGCTGGGTGGATCCTCATGCCGCCAAGCAGGCTTTTAGCCAGACTGATAGCCCTATCCAGGTCTGTGGTCTCGAGGTCACTGAAACTTGTATTTTCACCCCGGAGGATTGGGAAGGCTTCGCCCAGGTTGCACCAAAGAACATTGCTGAGGTTCTTGGTGATGCTCTCAAGTTCTATTTTGAATTCCACGAATCTGTGGGTGTGGGCTACTGTGCACAGATCCACGATCTCCTCACATGCATGATTGCTCTGGACAAGATTCCATATGAATCAACCCTGGTAGCAGTGGATGTTGAGGCCGAATCCCCATTGCTTCGCGGCACCACTGTTGCGGACTTTGGTGGGGTGTGGAAGAAGGAGCCAAACTGCAAGCTGACACGCTCGGCTGATGTGGAGGCTGCCCATAGGGAATTTGCGCGCGCCCTATCCTGCCTTTAAACTAGTGCCTGAACCGAGGTGACATAGGTTCAAGAAATCCCCACTTTCAACAACGGAGAGATCTACCTATGTCCCGGACTGTATCAAATACTATTGCTGGCTGCTCTTTTGCCTTGATGGCCATTATTTGGATTTATCTTGTGGCCACCCAGCCTGAATGGGGCAGCGAGAATGCAAAGTCTGCTGCCACCATTGCTTTGGTTGGCTATGGCGTGGCCACCATCGGCCTTATTGTTGCCACTATCCCACGCATCCCATCCCAGACCCTGGCCATGATCCCAGCCGCTGTTGTTCTCAATGTGGCTTTGGGTGAAATTGTTGGCCGCCTGGGTATCCCAATCTATGTGGACTCCTTGGGCACCCTAGTTATTGCTGCCCTTGCTGGTCCTGTTGCCGCCATGGCCACCGGTGCCATTGGCTGCTTTGTGTGGTTCACTTTTAACTCCACCATTCTTCCTTTCGCCGCCGTTTATGCGGCTGTCGGCCTGATTGCCGGCCTGCTTTTTGCCAAGGGTGGCTTGAGTAAAATCTGGTGGGCTGTGCTGTCCGGTATCCTCATGGGCCTCATCATTGGTTCCCTCTCAGCCCCTGTGGCCGCCTTCATTTACGGTGGTACGGCCGGTGCCGGCACGGGTGCTGTTGTGACCTTCTTCCAGTCCCTGGGTCTTCCTAATTTCATGGCGGTGGTCGCCCAGTCGGCCCTCTCCGACCCGGTGGATAAGGTGGTCATTACCCTGGTCACCTTCGCCGTGGTGCGCTCCCTTCCTCGTCGAGTTTTGGATAAATTCTCTCGATGAAAATCCACCCCTTCACTGTCATAGCGGCAGCAGCCCTGGTCTGGGTGATTGCATTTAAGAGCACAAGTTTTGTGGTCAATGGTGCCATCATCCTGCTTGCTGCTGCCATTATTCGCACACCCACTGTGCTGCTTTCCGGAGTGGCCTTGGGTTTGTCCAGCTCCATTTCCATGTTCCTCATTTGGCATGCCCACGGGGACCACAGGATTTGGTGGCGTGTAACCAGTGAAGGTCTGCTGCTGGCCTCCCAATTGTCCTTCCGCTATATGGCAATGATTATGGTGGTCCTCACGGCCAGCAATTTCATCAAGCTCTCTGACTTCCTTAAATGCGTGGAGAAAATCCCCTTCGGCGCACCTGTGGCCTATATTGCCGGTGTGTCCATCCAGTGGATTCCCCAGGTGGCTGTGCTCACCACCCGCATCCGTGAGGCCAATCAGATTCGTGGCCGCAGTATGCGCGGCCCAGTCAATACCATGCGTTTTGTGGTCATCCCCCTGATTTCCCGCATGTTTTATATGTCGGCCCTGCGGGGTATTCCTTTGGAGATTTCGGGTATTACTAAACCCGGTCCCCGTACGATTCTCTACCCGGTGGCAGATACTCGCGCCCAGCAGGCACTGCGAATCCTGCTTTTGGTGCTCATTGTTTTAGTATTGATTTTCTATGGAACCTCGCAATATTAAAGGCCCCAGGGGTCTCGGTGAAAAACTCTATGCCGAGAACCCCGGGTCCGTGCTGGTCACCACCGAGCCGGCCGCCCACCTCTCATTGCTGCGATCCACTGTGGAAGAGGAACTTGCCTTCCCCCTGGAGCAGCGCGGTGTGCCCGTTGAGGACATCCGCACCCGCATTGAGAATATGGCCCGCGCCCTGAACCTCACCGACCTCATGGCCAAGAATCCCGCCATGCTTTCCGGTGGTCAAACCCGCCGCTTGGCCCTCGCGGCCGTGGCTATTGTGGCCGATAGCCTGCTCATTGTTGAGGATATTTATGAGGGCCTGGACGCCACCACCCGCACCCTTGTGCGCGAGTTCCTTCATGCAATTCCTGTCGAGGTTATTAGTATCACCACCGAGGAAGAAGGCGCCCCAGAAACCTGGATTGCTCCCGAGCCAGTTGCTTCCACCGGCACCCTTGACCTTGGCCCCATTGAGGGCTCCCGTGGCTATCGCCCCCGCCGCTTGTGGTTCAAAGCCAAGGACCCAGAATTTACCGTGGGCCCCGTTCACCTCCAGGTACCCCAGCAGGGTGTTCTATGGCTGCGCGGTAATAATGGCGCAGGTAAAACGACACTTATGCGCGCCCTAGTCGGCCTGGACTCCTATTTTCCTGGCACCACAATCCCCACCGGCTATATGGTGCAGAATTCTCTTGACCAGCTCATTGACCCCAGCATTGAGCAAACAGTGAGCACCCGCACCATTCCACTACTACGTGAATTGGACGCGGAAACCCACCCTTTGGATCTCAGCCCAGCCTTGCAGCGCCTCCTGCAGTTGGAGCTCGCCCTCACCAACAACCCGCCGCTGCTTATTGCCGATGAGCCGGATGTGCACCTGGGTGAGGCCACCCGCCCGGCTTTCCACTCCCGCCTGCGCGACTATCTCGCCACTGGCGGTTCGGCGATTATTTCCTGCCACGCCCCTGACTTTATGGCAGAAGTGGGGCAGTATGCGCAGGTGCGGGACATACTCCTCAATACACGCTAAAATAAAGTCATGTATACACCAGAGACTATTGGCACCCCGCTTAGCCCTTCGGCGACCCGTGTTCTTCTGCTTGGCTCCGGTGAGCTGGGCAAGGAAGTCGCTATCGCCTTTCAGCGTCTAGGCGTGGAGGTTCACGCCGCCGACCGTTATGATTGCGCCCCTGCCCACCAGGTTGCACACCGCGCCTATACCTTGGATATGACGGATCCTGAGCAGCTTAAGGCCCTGGTTCGCCAGGTGGATCCGCATTTTATTATTCCTGAAATTGAGGCCCTGGCCACTGATGCCCTCGCAGAGTTGGAGGAGGCCGGCCGCACTGTTATCCCAACGGCCCGCGCCACCCAGCTCACCATGAACCGTGAGGGTATTCGCCGCCTGGCCGCCGAGGAATTGGGCCTGCCAACCAGTGGCTATGCTTTTGCTTCCACCTATGAGGAATTCGAGATTGCTGTCGGCCAGATGGGCTACCCTTGTGTGGTCAAGCCGGTAATGAGTTCTTCCGGTAAGGGCCAGTCGGTGCTCAAAAGCGAGGCTGACCTCAAGGCCGCATGGGACTATGCCATGGAAGGTGGCCGTGTGAACCAGGGCCGCGTCATTGTTGAGCGTTTTGTGGACTTTGACTATGAAATCACCCTGCTCACTGTGCGTTCCATTAACCCTGAGGATGGCGAGGTCTGCACCTGGTTCTGTGAGCCTATCGGTCACCGCCAGGAGGGCGGCGACTATGTGGAGTCCTGGCAGCCAGCCCCAATGAGCGATATGGCTTTGCTCACCGCACGCTCTGTGGCAGCCCGTATTACCAATGCTCTTGGTGGCCGTGGCCTCTTTGGCGTGGAACTCTTTATTAAGGGTGATGATGTGTATTTCTCTGAGGTTTCCCCTCGTCCTCATGATACGGGCATGGTCACCATGGCCACCCAGCGTTTTTCTGAATTTGAGATTCATGCCCGCGCCGTCCTTGGTTTGCCTATAGATGTCACCCTAACCTCCCCCGGTGCATCCGCAGTGATCTATGGTGGCCGTGATGCTAAGGGTGTGTGCTACCGTGGTGTGGCCCAGGCCCTGGCTGTTCCTGAGGCGGATATTAGGCTCTTTGGTAAGCCGGAGTCGTTCACCAAGCGCCGCATGGGCCTTGCTTTGGCTACTGCTGAAGATATAGAAACTGCCCGCGAGCGGGCCAGGACGGCCGCCGGGGCAGTGAGTACTGTGGAGAGTTCAGAAAACTAAACTCTAACCCTTACTTTTCAAGGGTGAGGGAGAATTCAATATCGCCGGTGTCGTGAACAGCCATGCCTGGCATGGTTGGTGGGGTTACACCAAAGTCGGTCCAGGTCAGGGTGCTGTTGCCAATAACGGTGACGACACCATCGTTATTGGAGATATTCATCTCGATGGATACTGGCTTCTCTACACCGTGGATGTTGAGGGTACCAGGGACGGTGACGGTAGCTACACCATCGGTCTTGAGGTTTTCTACGGATACTGCCTCAGTGGTGGTGAAGGTAGCGGTTGGGTAGGTGTCGGTTTCAAGGATGCCGGTGCGGAAGTGCTCATCGCGCTGCGCGGAGTCGGAGGCTACGGTGGTCAGGTCAACGGTAACTTCGGAACCAGCGGCCAGCTCATCATTAGCGATGGTGATTTCACCGGTCACATCGCTAGTGCGGGCAGTGACAACTACTTCCTGGCCAGCCTGGGTCTTACCAACACGGTAACCAGCCTGGGAACCCTCGGCGATGGTCCAGCTGCCGTTGAGGTCTTCAAGGGCGGTGCCGGAGGAGGCTGCTTCAAAGGCTGCATCTGCAGAGGAGTTTTCCTTAGCGGTGTACCACTTGAGGCCACCGAAACCTGCGGCGATGACAACCACGATGGCGACTACGAGGCCAATCCAAGTAGATGGGCGAGCAATAAATGACTTTTTCTCTGTTGAGTTCATGAGATTAATGTTGACATGACAACATTAGAGGATCCTGTCAAAACACTTCAAGCTTGATACTAATCAAGAATTGCCTGGTAGAAGCCACCTTCTGGTGTTGTAATATACCTATACTCAGCCTCTGGTTTTCCGCTTTTTTCGATAGCTTCGGCCAGGAGTTTTTCATGCCTAGCTGTGGCTTTAGCCAGCATGGAGTCTAGAAGGGTAGAGCCGGAGCCCTCGTCGTCCCCGCAAGCACAGTCCACATGGACATAGGACTCGCGGGCGGCGTCGAAGGCTTCATCAAAGACGGCTGCCCGATCAACGTGAGGCAAGCTCATATGCATATCGGGCAATGGCAAGCTCTTCATTGGTTGGGACAACAAAGACCTTGACCTTGGAATTCTCAGCGGAGATTTCACGTGGGCCAGAGACCCTAGCAGCATTCTTCTCAGGGTCGAGGATAATGCCGTACATTTCCAGGTTGGCCAGGGCATCGGCACGAACATCGGCCGAGTTTTCACCCACACCAGCGGTGAAGGTGATGGCATGAACATCACCCAGCGCAATCATATAGGAGCCAATATAGCGGCGCAGCTGGTGAATGTAGATATTGTAGGCAAGCCAGGCATCCTGGTTTTCCTCATCAATGAGGCGCTTAATATCGCGGAAGTCATTGACACCCGCAATGCCCTTGACGCCGGACTGCTTATTCAGCAGGGCATCAATCTCATCAATGCTCATGCCATTGCGCGCCAGGTGGAGCACAATGCCTGGGTCGATATCACCCGTACGGGTACCCATGGCCAGACCGGCCAGTGGGGTCATACCCATGGAGGTATCCAGCGCACGACCACCCTTAATGGCAGCGGCAGAGGCACCATTGCCCAGGTGGAGGGTGATCTGGTTGATATCCAGCAGGTCCTTACCCATCAGTGCAGGTACCTGGGAGGATACGTACTGATGGGAGGTGCCGTGGAAGCCATAGCGGCGAATATCCTGGGCGGCAGCCACCTCAGCATTAATCGCATAGAGTGCTGCAGCCGGTGGCATTGCGTGGAAGAAACCAGTATCAAATACAGCCACGTGGGTGACATCCGGCAGAATCTGGCGGGCCACTTCAATGCCCACCAGGTTTGCTGGGTTGTGCAGAGGGGCCAGCGGAATGAGTTCACGAATCAGCTCAATAATCTCCGGGGTAATGACCTCCGGGGTGCTAAAGAGACGACCACCGTGAACCACGCGGTGACCCACCGCAACAATATCCAGATCGGCAGGACCAAAGCCCCACTCGGACATGAATTCCAGCGCGCGGTCCAAACCAACAGCGTGATCTGGAATCACGGCACTCAAGGTGGCGGAGCTTTCACCGCGCACCTCCTCGCCAAATTTCATGGTGATGGTGCCAGTGGCCTCACCAATCTGCTCCACCAAACCGGAGACGACCGGTGCGGCATCAGCATCAGCAGTTGGATCCACCAACTGGAATTTAATGGAAGAGGAACCAGAATTAAGGACTAGGACAAGACCAGCCACGAATTTCCTTTCTATGAACCAGCCTGGATAGCGGTAATCGCCACCGTATTGACAATATCGGCAACAGTCGCACCACGGGACAGGTCATTGACTGGCTTGTTCAGACCCTGCAAGATCGGGCCAACCGCCAAAGCACCGCCGGTACGCTGCGCAGTTTTATAGCAAATATTACCCGAATTCAGGTCAGGGAAAATAAAGACATTCGCCTTACCGGCCACAGGGGACTCAGGCATCTTAGATGCAGCCACGCCAGCGTCCACGGCAGCATCGAACTGCAGTGGGCCATCGGCCACCAAATCAGGGGCGAGTTCATGCACGCGAGCAGTTGCGGCCACGCAGGCCTCAACATCAGGACCGGAGCCGGAAGCGCCGGTGGAGTAGCTCAGCATGGCCACGCGTGGGGAGATGCCGAACTTTGCGGCGGTCTCAGCACTGGTTACAGCAATCTCTGCAAGCTGCTCTGGGCTTGGGTTAGGGTTAACCGCGCAGTCACCAAAGGCCCACAGCTTACCCTGCAGAACCATGAGGAAGACGGAGCTCACCACGGAGGATTCTGGGGCAGTCTTAATGATCTGAAGTGCTGGACGGATGGTCTCAGCAGTGGTGTGGCATGCACCGGAGACCATGCCATCAACGGCACCGGTGTAGGTCAGCATGGTGGCATAGTAGGAGACGTCATTCATCATCTCCGCTGCCTTTTCTTCAGTCATGCCCTTGGCCTTGCGCAGCTCATAGAACTTCTGGGCATACTCGCCGCGCGCTGGGTCGGTGGCAGGATCCAGCAAGGTTGCCCCTGCCAGGTCCAGGTTGAGTTCTTCCGCGCGGGCCTGGATTGCCTCGACATCACCAAGGATGGTCAGGTCGCAGATCTTCTCGTGGAGAAGAATATCGGCGGCGCGCAGGATACGATCATCATTGCCTTCTGGCAGAACAATACGACGCTTATTTTCCTTCGCGCGCTGCAGGAGCCAGAATTCGAAGGTGGCTGGGCTCATGACACGCTCCACGGAGGAATGTGCTGCCACCATGCGGGCGACTGCTTCAACACCCTCTGGATTAGCCAAGTCGTCTGCAGTAACCTCGCCCGCAATGACTGCCCCCAACTCACGTGCACGCTCACGTGCCAGGTGCAAGCGCAGACCACTTTCACCAACAAGAATCACCACTGGCACACCCAGTGCTGCTGCCGCACGGAAGTCGAAATCCACAGACCCTGTACCGCGAAGGAGTACCTCACCGCCAGCAAATGGGTCAGAATTGACCACGGCACGCACCGTGGCTTCCCCCTCCACTAAGTGTCGATACTTCAAACCTAGCTTTTCTGCCAGCTTGGCAACATCCACGCCATTACAGGTGCGTCCAATGGATCCAAGAACAAAAGAACCACAGTGTTCGGCAGCCATCTGCTCCTCAACTTCCTTAACTTTAACTTAGCCCTGTTCGGGGCAAACCGTTACTACATACCCTTTGATTTTACACGATGGCGGCGCGGGCAAAGCATTTGTCAGAGTAGCAAAGGAGTGAAAAATAACACGACTCACAGTTGCTATCATGATTGCGACCTTAATGAATCCTAAGTTGTTTCACCTATATAAACAACCAGCTAAAGGGAAAACTTTCGCCATTAAGTTAAAGTAAAACTGTCCCAGCCATGAAAAATATCGCCACGCGCCCTGACGCTTACTTGACAGAAGTCTTAAAATTTTTTAAACTTTAACAAGACAATTATTAGAATTCATCTGCTCGTCAAGAAAGGACTAGGTTTAGATGAACAATAAGGGACGTATTTCCCGTAGCTTCGGTCGTATGGCCGTAGCCTCCACCCTCGCCCTCAGCACTGCTGCTGGCGTTGTAGTGGCTCCTCAGATGGCTGCCGTTGCACATGCAGAGGCTGTCACCAAGTCTCATTATGAAAAGGCAGCAAACGGGTTTGCTGAAAGTACCCTGTATGTAACCAAGAATGACGACGGTACTTACGACTTCAAGCTTGTATACAAGAATCTTAAGTCTCTGACAATGATTAACCCAGAGCTCAAGATCTCCGGTATTGAGTACGATGCTTCCAAGGCAACTATTTTGATTGGCGATGGCCGTTATAGCCAGTACACCCCAGTCTATAACCCATACAACAACCTGCAGGATAGCCGCTACCCATTCAAGTTGAGCGACGGTGATGGCAGTGCAATTATCAATAATGTTGTAGCGACTTCCGGTGGTGCAAACAGCTCTGGCGCTGCCGGTAGCCGAATGATTGTTGGTGCTAACGCTGGCAACGTAGCCCTGGGTAAGAATGACCAATCCAGCAAGATTGATGAAGTAGAGGTCAATATCAAGGGCGCAACTCTTAAGAGTGGCGAAACTCCAGTACTCGCATTCAGTGCGCTACCTGGTACCCCATTCCCAAGCAACTCTTGGGCAGAAAATAAGGATGACATCGGTTCCGCTCTTTGGTCTGCAATGAATAACGTTGAGACCACTGCGAGCAACCCATGGAAGAATATCTGGAATCTGATCAATGCAAAGTATCAGCCTTCCAATACGGGCGCTGCTCGTGAGGCATTGGCTGGTGTCGCAAATGGGTACCTCCTGAATGTTATGAAGGAAGTCCAGAATCTTCCTACGGATCAGAGGCGCACAAGCTCCCCTGTATCGGATTCCAACGGTAATAGCGTTCTCCAGGGCCTGATTGATGAAGTCAACGGCACTGATGAGGCTACCCAGGAAGATAAGACCGCTGCAGCTGCGAAGCTCGGCGCACTCACCAACCTTGAAGATAAGCAACGCGAAAGCTACGTCGCAGCTGTGAATGCAGCTACCAAGAAGTCTGACATTGACGCTATTGTTGCTGCTGCAACCAACATCGATAAGGTCATGGGTGCTGAGTCTGATGGCAAGGGCGAAACCGCTACCATCCAGGAAGACAAGGACGCAGCTAAGGCTGCTGTCATCGATATCCTTGCAACTGACACTACCGGCACCACCCCGAAGGATGGTGTTCGTCAGCAGAAGCTTGATGATCTGAAGGCTGAGGCTGAGAAGGCCGCTACTGCTCTTGATGTTGCTAAGGTCATTGCTAAGGCAAAGATTGAGGCTCTTGAGAACCTGACTCCTGATGAGAAGGACGCTTACCAGAAGCAGATTGATGAGGCTAAGGATCCTAAGACTGTAAAGGAAATCCTGGATAAGGCTGAGGCTGCTGATAAGGCCAAGGCTGATGATAAGGCTACTGATTCCGATAAGGATTCTGCTGTAGCTCAGCTTGGTGAGCTTAAGAACCTGACCGATGCTCAGCGTAAGTCCTATGAGGATCAGGTTAAGGCTGCTACTTCTAAGGACGCTATCAACGACATCGTCCAGGGCGCTAAGAACGTCAACGGTGACAAGGATGACGCTACTGCTAAGCCAAATGACTTGGCTAAGGACAGCGACAAGACTGCCGGTGATGCTGCTATCGACGCACTGGGTCTCCCATCTGAGACTGCTGATAAGTTCAAGAAGGAGTACGCAGGCGACGATGCTAAGGCTATTGACGTAGCTAAGGCTGTTGCTAAGGCTCAGATTGAGGCCCTGCCTAACCTGACCCGCGAGGAGAAGGACGCTTACCAGAAGCAGATTGATGATGCTACCAACGGTACCGACATCAAGAACATCGTAGATGCTGCTACTGCCGCTGATAAGGCCAAGGCTGATGATAAGGCTACTGATTCCGATAAGGATTCTGCTG
>JAUMTX010000023.1:0-1218 GCA_030530985.1 Corynebacterium sp. | reverse complement strand
ACGATGCTAAGGCTATTGACGTAGCTAAGGCTGTTGCTAAGGCTCAGATTGAGGCACTTCCTAACCTGACCCGCGAGGAGAAGGACGCTTACCAGAAGCAGATTGATGAGGCTACCAACGGTACCGACATCAAGAACATCGTAGATGCTGCTAAGAAGGCTGATGCTGCGAAGTCCACCGAGACCGAGGCTCAGAAGGCTGGTAAGGACGCAGTTGACGGATTCGACACTCTGACCGATGAGGAGAAGCAGGGTTATAAGGATCGTATTGATGCGACCACCGACCCAGCTACCATCATCAGCATCGTTCGTGAGGCTGGCCGTAAGGCTATCGACAATGCAACCAACCTGACCCCAGATCAGAAGAATGCTGCTAAGGACGCCATCAATAACGGCGGCGACGCAAGCATCATCGGCGACATTGTTGACCGCTATACCGACATGCAGTCCGCTCTTGAGCGTGCAAAGAAGCTCCTCGATGAGGCTACTACTGTTCGCGAAGGTGCCAACTACACCGGTGCTTCTGCTGAGCTGAAGAAGGCTTACGATGACGCCATCGCAGCCCTCCAGGCTAAGTACGATGCAGCTGTGGCTGGTGACAGCACTGTTTCCGCTATTGAGCTGAACCAGTACTCCGACAAGGTTGACGAGACCCGCAACGCTCTGACCCCATCCACTGATGGCACCAAGAGCGGTTCCAGCTCCTCCAAGATTCCTTGGTGGGTCTACCTGCTGACCATCCTCGGCATTGGTGGCGGTGTCCTCGGTTGGGGCTACGTCCACGATGCTGACTTCCGTGCAGTAGTTGACGGTGCTATCGCCAACTTCCAGCGTGGTGTTGATGATGCTCGCGCTAATATCGAGCGTGCACTCGGCATTCGTCGCTAAGCACAACTTCTAGCACCTAGCTAGTAGTACCTTTGGCTCCCTGTTTCGGCAGGGGGCCATTTTCTATGTCGGGGTTTCCTTCACAGTAGATAATCGGGCTATAGGCAGAGATGTGTTGATGATTTGAGCTGTTTTTGCTGGTAGTTGTAGGTTTTTTGGGGTTTTAAAAATTCTGCTGGTTTTTAAATAACGGCGGGAATGTGTTGATGATTTGGCATTATTCCCGCTGGTAGATGCTGCTTTTTTGGGGCTTTAAAAATTGTGTTTCCAGGTGCGTTAAATTTGTGCTGTGAGAAAGCAACTTTGCCCTGTGTGTAAGGGCCCGCAAGTA
>JAUMTX010000022.1 GCA_030530985.1 Corynebacterium sp. | reverse complement strand
CAAAAGGCATCTCCACTCCTCAAAGATAAACTCCAAGAAACGGGGACAGGTGCACTTCTTAGAATCCTTCATGAAGGAAAAGCCTTTCTTCAATTTTATTAACGTGAAACTTATAAAAAGCTTAACCTCCCTGATGAATATTATCAACAGACACGCGCAATGACCCCGATGCAATATTGCATGAACCGCCATTAACCAGCAGTTATACCCCTGAATCCACTCTCATAAACTATGCAACGCGCGCAGCTGCGCTTTTCTCAGAATTTATGAAACAATCCTGTTGCAAAAATATTATGCGCACAAAACTGCAGGTAAATGCTATATTTCACATCACGCACACCTCCCCTATCCGCTTCCACCAAAGGTGCGGATCCCTATGATTTTGCGCTTTATAGCCCCACTTTTCCCTTAAAAAATTTAATGATTTCTGTCACAATAATTAATATGTTACAAGAAGCCCGGACTAACTGGGAAAATACTCATGCCCTCCCCATAAGAGGCTGAGCATATCAGTGCAATTACCCGCTCTGCGCAAATCTGTGAGCTGGACTACAACCTAATCTGGGCAAGAAGAAACCCCTCAGGGGCAATCCCTGAGGGGCGAAAGGTTTATGTCACATTCCCTGTGACTGTATCACAGCTATTAGCGGCGGATACCCAGTGCGTTGTCAACTGCACGCTGGAAGTTGGCGATAGCACCGTCAACTACTGCACGGAAGTCAGCATCGTGGACATAGCCCCAGCTAGCCACGCCGCCACCAATACCGAGGATGGTGAGGAGGTATACCCACCAAGGAACCTTGGAGGAGCTGGAACCGTTGGTGTGGTTCACAATGGTGGTGGTGTTGTTGTTGGTAACTTCACCGTCAGAGTAACCGTGCTGGGTGCCGGCATAAGCCTCGAGGTCACCGATGGTAGCAGCACCATCAATCTGAGCCTTAGCAGCAGCCTTCTCATCAGCGGTCAGAGTTGGGTTCTGGTCAACGTTGGTGCGAGCAGCCTCACGAACAATGCTGATGATGGTAGCAGTGGTACGAGCGCTGTTTACACCGTCGATGTAGGCTTCCTTCTGACCTGGGCGGAGGTACTCCATGCCCTCGATGGCAGCAACAGCATCAGCCTTGAGCTTATCGAGCTCAGCGGTGTCGCCGGAGATGGAGCCGGTCTTGTCAGCTGGTGCAACTACGTTGTCCAGGGAGCCGGTGCCGGTGTTGCCATTAGCAGCATTCTGCTTAGCGTCAGCAGCAGCCTGGTCAACCTCGTCCTTAGCAGCCTGCTTCTCATCGCTGGTCAGGGTGCTGTTAGCGTCGATGTCTGCCTTGGTAGCTACAGCGACAATGTCGATGATAGCTGGGATGGTGTTGGCACTATCAATCAGAGCCTTATAAGCATCCTTCTGAGCATCGGTGAGGTGACCCAGGGCGTCAATCTTAGCCTTAGCAGCATCCTTGAAAGCTGCGAGGGAGTCAGCGTCGGTGTTGGTGCCGGTGCTGGTGCCTGCGTTGTCGGCTGGCTTGGTTACGTCGGTAACATCGCCGTTGCCTTCCTTGGCATTGTCAGCAGCCTCGTCAACAGCCTTCTTAGCGTCATCCTTCTCGGTGTCGTTGAGGTTGCTGTTGGCGTCAATGTCAGCCTTAGCAGCAGCGGCTACTACGTCGATAACACCATCAACGGTGGTCTGAGCGTCAACCTGCTTCTTATAAGCATCCTTCTGGTTGTCAGAGAGGTTCTTGAGCTCGTCGATGTCCTTCTTAGCAGCGGCCTTAGCATCAGCAAGCTTCTGCTCATCAGCGGAGTTAGCGTCGATAGCTGGCTGAACAACAGTGGTCAGAGCAGCCTCGGAAGGAGCAGCGTTGGTAGGAAGCGCAGCGACGGCAGCGTCAACATCAGCCTTGGCAGCAGCCTTCTCAGCATCGGTGAGGTTCTGGTTCTCGTCGATGTCCTTCTTAGCAGCAGCAGCTACAGCAGCGATAACACCTGCGATGTCACCAGCAGCCTTAGCAGCATCCTTAGCAGCCTGCTTCTCAGCATCGGTGAGGTTAGGAAGCTTGTCGATTACCTTAGAAGCATTTGCCTGAGCATCCTCAAGAGCAGCCTTAGCAGCAGCCTGAGCAGCCTCGTTTTCCTTAGCGGCCTTGATGACGTCGGTAGCAAGGTTCAGGTTGTTACCACCAGCAGCAGAAGCCATGGACTGGTTAACCTTGAGACCAGCCTCGTTATTAGAAGCCTGGTAGATACCAGTGTTAGCCTCATTAGCACCCTTCAGCTGGATATTCAGGCCAGAATAAGCCTGGTCATTCCAAGGGGAGAGGCCCTTAACGTGAAGGTCAACATAAGAGTTCTCATTGAACTTGTCGGCATCAGCGATAACATTGACAACCCAGAAATCGCCCTCATTGGTGCTGTTCTTAATAGCAGTGAAACCAATTGGAAGCTTAGTAGCATCGCTACTCTGGGTGTACTGGCCGGTTACAACACTGTTGAGTACCTGCTGGTAGTTCTTATATTCTGGGCCAATAGGGGACATGGCGTTGATGTTATTTTCTTCGCCATTGTAGACCTGGCCTCGTACGATAGTCAGCGCCTGCTTGAACTCCTCCTGAGACATACCGTTGAAGTTCACTGGGACAAGCTGAATAGCAGTCAAGTAAGGCTTCTCATTAGGCGCCTTGGTGAGGTGGTAGACATAGGTAGCCTTAACACGGGTACCGGTAGGGGACTCGTTACCATTCTCATCAACCAGGGTGGTAACAATCTTGATGTTCATGGTGTACAGCATGTTGCTGCCATTGCCGAACTCGACATTAACTTCGCGCTCAGCATAGGTAGCGGTAGCAGCATTAGCAACTGCACCCATCTGAGGTGCAACCACTACGCCTGCAGCGGTGGAGAGGGCCAGTACGGAAGATACTGCCATCTTGCCGAAGAGGGAAACCTTCTTGGAATTCATAAGGGAACAAAACCTTTCTTTACTACTTCAATGTTCCTTGAAACTGAGATTAAGCTTAATCTTGTTTTACACCAATGTCAAGACGAAACTAAGATTTAACTTAAATTGGTAGAAAAATATGGGCGTGACCAGGTATTTTTATTTCTAAAATTTTCTTAGCATCGGCGCGTCGCACGCTTACAGTTAGGTACTCCGAGTGTGTTTTTTGGGTAGTTTTGAACCCCATCATAGCCACTTTTTATGCAGGTCAGGTGCTATATTCCAAGATTTAAGGCGGCTGGCAGCCTTATGAAGATATGACTCGGGAATCTAAGAAATAAATAAGACGTAATATGAATCACATGATCACATAGCTTGACTGCTGCACATATTTACCAGCAAAATTAGTTCATACCAGCAGATTTACTAATGAAAAATACAGAAAAGTGGCACCCCAATCGGGGCGCCACACACATATTCAAAGCCGAATTGTTCTTAAGATTCTAAGTTTCCTAAGAATTATCCACTATTTGTCCTTCAGGCATTCACCATTACTAGCAATGACCTGCTTATACCACTCAAAAGAAGCCTTAGGGCGGCGGGCACGACTGCCCTGTCCAGCATCATCCTGATCCACGTAGATAAGACCATAACGCTTAGACATCTCACCAGTAGAGGCACTGACAAGGTCAATGCAACCCCAGGAGGTATAGCCAAAAACATTCACCCCATCATGCTCAATGGCCTCAAGCATGGCCTTAATGTGGGCAGACAAGTAATTGATGCGGTAGTCATCCTGAATGTGCTCCTCATCAGCATCCTTGGCACCCAGACCATTCTCAACAACCAAAAGCGGCAGGTTATAGCGGTCAGACAAAGTATTCAGGGTGATGCGGAAGCCCAAAGGATCAATAGGCCAACCCCACTCAGAGACCTCCAAATGAGGATTCTTAGTGGAACCAAAGACATTACCCTCCCCCATCTCAGCACGGCCCTCAGCACTAATGCAACGGGAGTTATAGTAAGAAAGGGAAATATAGTCCACCGTATTTTCCGCCAAAACAGACAGGTCATCGGCAGTAATGCCCAAATCATAGCCCTCACGCTCAAAGAGCGCAGTGGCATAGCCCGGGTAGCTACCGCGCGCCTGAACATCAATGAAGAAGTAGTTCTCACGATCCATGTCCAGAGCGGTCCAGACGTCGATAGGCTTGCAGGAATAAGGGTAAACCACACCGGCAGCAAGCATGCAGCCAATCTTCATGTCAGGATTGATCTCCCTAGCAGCCTTAGTGGCCAAAGCGGAAGCCACCAGCTGATTATGGGCCGCACGGTACTGATCCTCCTTGGTCAAGGGGCGCTCCGCGGTGCCGCGCAAACCCGCCGCCATATAAGGAAGATGCATGAGCATATTGATCTCATTGAAAGTAATCCAATACTTCACGCGGTCACCAAAATGCTCAAAAAGCGTACGGGCATAGCGCTCAAAGAAACCAATGACCTCGCGGTTTGACCACGCACCATAGTTATCCACCAAGTGCATAGGGATATCAAAATGGCAGATAGTCACAATTGGCTCAATGCCGTGCTTCTCCAACTCATCCAGCACGCGGCTATAAAACTCCAGGCCAGCGGCATTCGGGGTGCTCTCATCACCCTTAGGGAAAATACGCGACCACGACATGGAGAAGCGATAAGCCTTAAAACCCATCTGCGCAAAAAGCGCAATATCTTCCTTATAGTGGTGGTAAAAGTCCACGGCCTCACGGCCCGGGAAGAAAGTATCCTCCGGCAGCTCCTCCCAGTTCTTCTTGCCCAGCATAATTGGCAGGCGCTCCGGGCCGTGCGGAAGGGTGTCCACAATGGCCATGCCACGGCCACCCTCCTGCCAGCCGCCCTCGACCTGGTTCGCCGCCGTGGCGCCGCCCCACAAGAAATTGCTCTTATCCATGTGTGTGTTCCTCCTTGGTGAGACTCATCAGAACATCGCCGCTCTGAATCTGTGCATTAAATGGAAGGTGAAGTTCCCGGTCCGCGGCGAGCTTCTCCTTATTAGTAATAATAATCGGGGTGATGAGCGGATACTTCTGGGCAATCATCTCACCATCAAAGCTCACCAGCAGCTGGCCGGCCACTACCCTATCGCCCTTCTTAACATGCTTGGTGAAACCCTCACCCTTAAGCTGAACCGTATCCATACCCACATGGATGAGAACCTCAAGGCCATTATCCAAGGCCAGGCCAATAGCATGGCCAGTTGGGAAGAGCGCCTTGACCGTACCATCCGCAGGGGCGTGAACCTCATAGCTTGAAGGCTCAATGGCACAACCCGGCCCCATAGCCCCGGAGGAAAAGACTTCATCCTCCACTGCGGACAGTGGCTTCACAGTGCCAGCCATGGGGCTGAGCACAACCAGCTCATCGGCCACTTCTTCTACTACAGGTTCCGGTACCCGCTTCTCACGGTAGAAAATCAGAGTGAGGATAAAGCCCGCAGCCATGGAAATGCCCATACCAATCAAGGCCACAATAATATTGCCCATGGTGCCATCCGGGTTCATCATATTTGGCAACTCAAAGATACCCATGCCACCGAGGATAAACTTACGGAAATTCATCTGCCCATAGAATGCACCACCAATAGCACCGGCAATACAAGAAATAACGAAAGGCTTCTTCAGCGGCAGGAGCATGCCGTAGATGGCAGGTTCAGTCACGCCGAAAATCGCAGAGATGAAATTCGGAATGGACATTTCCTTAATCTTCTTATCGCTGCTGCGCAAGAACAGGGCCGCAATCACACCGGCGGTGGCGAAAGTGCAGGCGAAGAAAGGCATCATCACATTGTCATAGCCCATGGTCTGCACATTATTAATATAGACAGGGATAAAGCCCCAGTGCATGCCAAAAATAACCAGAATCT
This sequence comes from Corynebacterium sp., assembly GCA_030530985.1. GTDB lineage: Bacteria > Actinomycetota > Actinomycetes > Mycobacteriales > Mycobacteriaceae > Corynebacterium. Next base: position 27,994 of record JAUMTX010000022.1, on the reverse strand, counting down.
GCCAGGTGCCACCCACAATTGCACCGGCCAATAGCGGGCTAATGCTGCGAATGCTCAAGGTGAATTCAGAAATCAGATCCGAACCATAGGTGGCAATCGGGCCGAGGATAATCAGCGCAATAGGCAGGGTGACCAGGACAGTCAACATTGGCACAAAGAAGAACTTGACCAAATCCGGCACAATGCGATTAAAGAAGCGCTCACAGTGCGCCGCGAACCACACAGCCAAAATCACGGGAATGACAGTGCCGGTATAGTCAATGGCCACTACCGGAATGCCCAGGAAACTCATGTACACAGGGGATTCAAGGAAGGAACCGCTAAAGAGGGTGTAGAGCTCATCATTGCTGGCGGACAGGGCGCTGGCCTGAATAGCCGGATAGCACAGGGCGGCACCAATAACCAGGCCGATCATTGGCTTGGCACCGAATTTCTTTGCGGCCGTATAGCCAAGGAAGAGTGGCAAGAAAGTAAAGAGCGCATCGCCGGCAGCATTCACAATCATACCCACACCGGAGCTATCGCTATACCAACCAAGGGTAATGAAGAGAGTATTGAAACCCTTCAACATACCGCAGGCAGCCATAATGCCAAGGATGGGCTGGAAGATACCTGAGACAATATCAATCATGCGGTTGAGCAGATTGCCCTGTGGGGCAGCTGGTTCCTCAGCGCCGCTGAGGTTAAGCAGCGGCATGACTTCCGCATAAACATCGGCAACATGGTTGCCAATGACAACCTGGTATTGACCGCCGCTGCGCACAACGGTGACTACCCCACTCATTGCCTTGAGCGCATCATCCTGCGCTAGTGAATCGTCCTTCAGGCTAAAGCGCAGGCGCGTAATGCAGTGCACCAAGCCGCTGACATTATCAGCGCCACCGACCTTGTCCACAATCGCGCGGGCAAGCTCGCTGTATTGGCTGGTCTGTGCTGTTGACACTGTGACCCTCTTTCTTGACTAGTGAATGTTTCTTCACTATCCACGCTAATCGCGCAAGGGTCACAATACAGCATTAACCTCGAACTTTGGAGCGGACTTTCATAATCCTTCGCCCTGGGCGCCCTAGGGCTGAAAGTTTTCTTCATCGCCCGGCGCGTGCTTTTCCGTATCAGCCGGCATACCTAGGGCTGCTTCCAAGGGGTGGTTATAGTCCGCCGCGAGTGCAAGCCCGAAGAGCACATCCAGCACATAGTTGCTTGCCGCATAGGAGGAGATTACATCCAGGCTGACTACGGAGTCCCTATTGGGGATTTCAATGAGCCCATCGCAGTAGTGGGTGATTTTGCCATAGTGTGGGCCCACGACCCCAAGAATATAGGTATCGGTATGTTCTTTGAGGTATTTGGCCATTGTGGCCACTAGTTGGTTGGCGCCGGTGAAGCTCAGCATAATGGCCACATAGTTTCCGGGGCGTCGTGCCGCCACATAGTGGTGGTTGATGCGCCCACAGGCAACGGCTTCTTTGCCCAGGGTGGACATTTTGAAGGCGGCTGCCTGCGCCAGGTAGTAGGTCACCCCGGCCCCGTAGAATTCAATTTTATCCGCCGCCGCAATTTTCGCGGCTACGTCGTAGAGGAGTTCTTCATCCAGGCTGATTTGTGTATTGGTTATGACTTTATCGTATAAAACAGGGATGGTTCTGGCGATATCTCGTGGGCTGCTTTCCCCGGTGATGGGTTCTTTGGCCAGGACTTTTTCTATTCGGCTTTTTTGGTTTACTTCCACCAACAGGCGGGTTTTCATGTCCTTGAAGCCTTCACAGCCGACTTTTTTGCTCAGGCGTACGACGGTGGCTTGGCTGGTGAATGCGCCGCTGGCTATATCGGCGATGCTGAACTTTTCTACTTGGTCCAGGTGCTCCAAAATATAGTCGGCGACGAGTCGCTCTTGGTGTGTGAATGTGCTGGCTTCCCTAAGGGCATCAATGAGCATAACCCAATTAAACCATGCTCCATTTCTACAGTCAGGGGTCACCCAGGGTTTATTCAGTTCCGCCTCGTATCGTGGTTGCTATGAACGACACACAGACTGTTCCCTCGCGCCACCTGCCCCGCATTCTTCTGCTGTGCGCGCTGCTGCTTGCCGGTGGTGTGTATGCCTGGGGCATTAAGTTGGGCTATATTCACGCCTATTATGGCCCGGCGGTCTATTCCATGTCCCATTCCTGGGAGGCCTTTATTTGGGGTTCCTGGGATGGCAATACGGTGACTTTGGATAAACTTCCCGGCGCTTTTTGGATTCAGGCCCTGTCCGCCCGCATTTTTGGTTTCAATGATTGGTCGGTGCTTCTGCCCGGGGTGATTGAGGCTTTGCTCTGTGGCCTTGTGGTTTTTGCCATTGTGCGCCGTTATGTGAGTGAGTATTTTGCTTTGGCAGCGGCGGTGTTGATGTTGGTCACGCCGATTCTTAGCGCCCTGTCCCATACGGAAATTTCGGATACGCTCTATACTTTGTTGACTTTGTGCGCGGTGTGGGCGTGGACGCGTTCCATTGGCCGTGATGGTTCTTTGCCGTGGTTGCTCTTGGCGGGTCTTTTTATTGGCATGGCTTTCCACGCAAAGATGGCGCAGGCCTGGGGTATTCTTCCTGCTTTGGCTATTGTGTATCTTTTTGTTGTGCCTTTGTCCTGGCCGCGTCGTCTGCTGAATCTTCTGGCCGCGGGTGTGCTTACTGTCGTTACGTCACTGTTGTATATTCTGATGGCTACTGTGGTCCCGGCGGGCAGTCGCCCCTGGATTGATGGTTCTACGGATAATAGTGCCTGGTCAACGGTCTTTGTTTATAATCTTTTGGGCCGTTATGATGAGGATTCTTCGAGTTCCGCAACGGGCATTGGTTATTTGGTTAATACTGATCAGGCTTCGCAGGCCGGTTGGTTTTATTTCTCGGCGCTAATTGGTTTGGTGGCTGTGTTGGTGTTGCGCCGCCGCGCCCCACGCACCGATTTGTTGCGCGCGACCTCGCTGATGGCGGCTGTGTGGGTTGCGGTTTATTGGGTTGCTTTCTCTTCTGGCCAGGTGAATCACAATTATTATGTGGTTATTCTTGCCCCTGCCCTGGTGATTTTGACGGTCAATGGTGCGGCCGCCTGCGCCCAGGAGTTGCGCAATGGCTGGTTTGCCCGCGCCGCCTTGGCCTTGATGCTGGTCTCCACGGTCGGCTGGGCTGTGCATATTAGCCTCGCGTACAGCGGTTTCCTTCAGTGGACTGTGCCTGTGGTGATTGTTCTCGGCATTCTCACCCTCCTCTTCTTGCTTATCGACGCCCTCCGCCCAAGCCGCATTCTTGCCCTTATTGCGGGCGTCCTTATGCTTCTTTCTGCGGTGGTGTCTCCTGCCGCCTGGGCTGTGGCTGCTAGTACTCATGAGTACAGTGGTAATGCTCGTGGCCCTGTTGCCGGTCCTGTTAATGGCATGTCCGGTATGGGCGGTGGCGGTAATTCCGCACCTTCGGGTCGCGGCGGTTCTGCGCCTACTGGTTCTGCGCCTTCCGGTTCTGCGCCTAGCGGCTCCCGTCATGCTGGCTCGAGCAGTGGCTCCTCTGCACCGTCGGGTTCCAGTGAGATTTCTGCCGAACAGGCTCTTGCCTGGGTGCGCGCCAATGATCCTGGTTCGGAATATGACATGGTGATTATTGGCTATAGCACTGCCAGTGACTATGTTCTTGCCGGTGGCAATATTATTATGGTCGGCGGTTATAGCGGCAAGATGAATAACTACACCCTTGAGCAGCTGCAGGCTGATAGTGCTTCCGGTGCCGTGCACTATGTTCTTCTGGGACGTAATAATAATTCGGCTTCCAGCGAGATTTCTGAGTGGGTTCAATCTAATTGCACAAGTGTTGCATCCGAAAGTGGTCTAAATAACTTGTACCGCTGTAATTAGCATATTTTTACCCCCATTTTTACCCCCGCATTAGCGCCGTGACCAGCATTGGAACGGCAGTTTTGCGGGGTGTAATTTATTGTGTAAGATTTCCTGGTATTTTGTGTAAGATCTAATTTTCTATGTAGTTTTTCTACCCTTCGAAGGGAGGCGAACCCATGCGCAAATTCTATAACCTCTGGGCCGGCGATGTGGTCTCAGATGTTGGTACGGCATCTTTCTGGTTTATTGTTCCGGTGCTTGCCGTTGAGATTATGGAGGTCCCCGATTCCCAGCTTGGTTTGTTGCTGGGTGCCGCCGGATTTATCCCTTCTATTCTGTCCATGAGTATTGGTGCGATTGCTGACCGCACTACTTCTTATTGGGCGATGCATGCCTGTAATTTCTTGCGTGCAGCAACCATGGGTGTTCTTGCATGGGCCGCCTATACGGAGAATCTTTCCTTGGTCCTCATGGGTGCTTTGATGCTCATTACGGACTTGGCGTCGAATTATTATGATTCGATGATTGTGTCCATCACGCCACGTATTGTGGCTAGGCAGAATCTTACTAAGGCTAATTCCCTTGTGGAGTCCGCCTCCGCAGTGACCTCCGATATTGGTAGTACCTTGGCCGGTGTGGCCTATTCACGCTTCGGTGGTTATTTCATTATTGCCGGTAATGCGCTGAGTTATCTATATGCCTCTGTGTCTTTGGCGATCTTTGTTCGCCCTGAGGATTGCCGTGCTGTGCGCACGGAGCGTATTAAGGCCCCCAACCGTGGCATTGCCCACCTGGCTGATCTGAAGTTCAACCTGGATTTGCTGCGTCAGTATCCGCTGCTGGTTCACTTCATGCTGGCCATTGGTCTCTACAATATGTCCTGGGGCTTTATTGGTACCCTTCTTACTCCTTTTGCTTTAGAGAATCTTGGCCTTTCTGTTTGGCAGCTGGGTCTGCTCTCTGTGCCTTCCATTGCTGTTGGCATTATGGCCCCACTGGTCACCCACCGTGTTCTTGCCCGCCTGGGCGCCTACCGCTCCCTGATTATTACCTACGCCATGGGCGCCATTGGCTATGCTTTTGTTGCGCTGGCCATGAGTTTTGGTAAGTTCTCTGTTTTCTCCGTGGCCTTTGGTCTCATCCTGGTTGGTATTTGCGCCATTATGGGTTTGGTTGTTGACCGCACCGCCCGCCAGGCCCTGATTCCTCATGAGCGCCTCGCCGGTGTGTCCGGTTTGGTTCGCACCTTCACCTGGGGCATTGAGCCTGTGGGTGCTGTTGTGGCCGGCTATCTTTCCTCCGAGCTGATTGGCCGCGTGCCAGCCCTCTGTGTTGCCGCCCTGCTCTGTGCTGTGAGCCTGTGGATTATTATCCGCTCCCGCGTTCATGACTACCGCACTGTGGATGCGCTGCTCTGCCAGACCAGCCCATCCAGCCCTGCCAACGAAACTGTTTAAGCCACCATCTTCGTGGCTGGCGGTTGCGCCCTGCTCAGATAGTAGAGGGCGCTAAGAATTGCTAGGCCGGAGAGCACCCAGGCAACGTGGTATGGGTATGCCGAGATAGTTCCTGGGGTGAGGAAGGCCATGGCCACAATGGAGCTAATCATTGGGCCAAATATGCTATCCGATAGGCTCTCCGCCATGACGGAGGAGGCCGCCATTTCCTCGATGGAGATTCCATCGGGCACGTCGGGTTCCTCAAAGAAGATATTGAGGGTGTCCAGGTAGACCAGGCCCATGCCAATGCCGGCAATGGTCCACAGACTGACAAAGAGAATCTTTGTCGAGGCTGGCTCCCAGTCGCTAAAGAGCAGACTTGCGGTGCCCACAATGCACAGAAGAATAAGACCCAGGCCCACCACGGCGCGGATTCGGTAGGCCCGTGCGCTACGGGCTGGTTTAATTCCGCAGATCACACCCAGGATTGCCCAGCCAAGGCCACCGCCCATGAGAATCATGCCAATTACTTCTGGGCCGGCCTCGAAAAGATCATGGGCCGTGTAAACCATGAGGGTATCGGCAGCGAAATATCCACCGGAGAGAAAGAACATGCCCGCTAGAGCTGATCGACGCGGCGTTTTCTTCCTAAACGTGCCCTTCGGCATGAGCATCACTGTGGCGCGCGCAAGCAGCAGCACACCGCCCACAATACAGAGAATCCTCCATGTGCCACTCACTGGAAGAATAGTCAGCGAAATGCCGGCAATGAGCAGTGGCATGGAGGAATAAGGAATCGGATTTTCCGATTCTGCACTCTCAGTATGAAGATTGAGAGCAATAATAAAGCGCGCGACAAGCACCAGCGGAAGATACATCAGCATGGCCCAACGCCAAGAAAGCAAGTGCGTCACCCAGGCCGCATACATGGGGCCAACAAGGGAAGAAATCACCCAGCTTGCTGAGCTAAAGGCAAGGGTCAACTGACGGGCACGGCCGGTGAGCCCCTTGGCCACCGCCCCGATGGAAGTCATAGCCATGGCCGAACCCGCCAGGGAGCGAATCACCGAACCGGTCAGATACATCCACACATTCTGCGCCGTGGCGCAGGTAATCGCGCCAATAATCAGAATGATTGTCGCCCCCATGAGTAGGCGCGATAAGCGCACCCGCCCAAGCAGCATTGCGCCAATGGGAAGACCAATCATGCCGGCAATATGGCTAATGCCATTCATCAGGCCATAGTAGGAACGCGCATTGAGCTCCTCACCCATAATGGGCATAATGAGCTGACCCAGGTAGACCTGCATGCCGCCAATGAGTTCCAAAATAATAACGGCACCGGCGATGAGAAACATCGTCTTTTTGGAGTCCATCGGGCACTCCTTGCGCGCTCAGTAGCGCCCATGTCGGCGCTAGTAGCAGAATTTTATCCCAGCGATTCTTCCATTATCAAACACCTGCCTAGCAGGGTTTTGGTATAATAGAATTTAGCTCATCAACCAGGTGTTGAAGGAGTATCTGGAGCCGTTCATTTTGGGCGGCTCTTGTTTTTGCCTAATACCAGGCCAGCAACTTCTCCCGATCAAAGCGCGAGAGCAGCGCAATGCCGATGGCGTCGAGAAGCGCCAGTACGAGGGTCAGGATGAGCATGCCCACAACACCAAAGTTCACGGCGCCGGTGACCTGGGTGAAGAACATGGAGAGCACGGGGATGACCACAATAATGCTCATGGAATTGGCGGATTTCGTGGTCTTTGCCTTGAGCGATACCCACACACAAAGCATGCTTGCACCAAGGCTAACCAGGGGTAGCACAAAAATGGCCAGCATAATCCATCGTGGAATATCGAGCAACCACACCCCATAGACCGCGTGCCCGCCGATAAGGACAACCGCCACAAAAAGTAGGATGCTTACCCAGCCAAAGGCCACGGCCATGCAGGTGCTGGCGGCGAGTTTACCGCCAATCAGATCACGGTTAGAGGCCGGCGTAAACAGCAGCCCTTCCAGGGTGCGATTTTCTTTTTCACCGGCAAAGGCCACGATGGAGATACTCACCACGACAATAATCGGAATAAAAAGAAAAATCGGCATGAGCAGCATATTGAAGAAGATCGCGAGCCCATTGAGGGTTGTATCATCAAAGAAATGTGGACCGCCGTGCATCATGCCCAAAAGGTCGTTGATGTGCTCACCAAGTTTGCTGTCCTTGTACGACAGTATGATGCTCAGCGGCACCACAAGCGCGAAGACCACGGGGAAGATAAACATCGGCATGAAGGTATTGGGGTCGCGGCGAAAGTCCAGCAGCTCCTTGCGCATGACCGCGCGCATTGCCTTGGCCCTACTCATTGTCTTCTCCTTCAATCACGGCGGCATAAATATCCCGAATTGAGCGCCGTAGTGGCAGGTAGGCGCTAATCTCATGTTCGGCGAGCTGTGCAAGCGGCACGGTCGCCTCATAGAGGTGGTGACCTGCATTAATAAGTGACCACAGCCCGGCGGCGACGAGGCTTTGGCGGTGCACATTGGCATCCAATTCTGGTAGCGGTAGGTTCTCTGGGCTGAGAACAACCTGCCACAGACCCTCACCCATCAGCGCCTCAACGGACTTCTGCATTTGAATGCGGCCCTTATTGAGAATCACCACTTCGGTGGCAATTTCATCCACCATTTCCAGGCGGTGGGTGGCCATGAGCACACTCATACCAGCAGTTTGTTGCAGGTTGTGCACATAGCGTAGGAACTTATCGGCCATGAGTGGGTCAAGGCCGGAGGTCGGCTCATCAATAATGAGCAGTTCCGGCTCATGGATGAGTGCTCGGCCCAGGGCGACTTGCTGGCGCATGCCTTTACTAAAGGCACCCACCGCGGTGTCACGCCGCTCCCCCAAACCAAAGAAGTCAAAGATCTCATCAATCCGGGCCTTGCGCTTTGCCGGCTCCACCCCATAAAGTTCGCCCCAGAGGTCCAGATTCTCATAGGCGGTGAGGCGATCATAGAGGCCACCGTCAGTTTGCACACCAATGCGGGCGCGCAACCTATCGGCATTCTTTGGGCTGACTTCTTCCCCGAGCAGCTCCACCCGCCCACTGGTGGGGCGCAGCAGACCGGTCAAAAGTCGCACCGAGGTGGTTTTACCGGAACCATTGGGCCCCAGCAGCACCACAAATTCGCCCGCAGGAATATCGACACTGGCTTCTTCTAGTACTGTGTGGTCCCCAAAGTTTTTGCTGACCGCACTCAACCGTCCGGCATAGTCCATCGCCGGCACCTCCAATCACATCTGCCCCCAAGCGTAGTCCCGCCAACCACACCCGGCAAGGATAAAATACACACTGCTTGAATATTTTCCCCTACAAGAGTATAACCCCTCTTTACCCTGCTCATCCCCACCACAAAGCTAAACAAAACAACACCGCGCAGCGCCCACCCCGGGTGTTATGATTTATCCCACTAATGAAAAAAGTCATGCGCCAGAGGGTTTCTCTGACACATGACAACCGAGCCGCCTGCGAGAATCGAACTCGCGACCTTCTCATTACGAGTGAGATGCTCTGCCGACTGAGCTAAGGCGGCGCACGGGTTAATCCTAATAGACAACGCCCTTAAGCGCAAACAATCGCCATTTTGAGCCGCCCAACCAGGGAGGAAAGCACCAAATCCGGCCCCACATTATAGGCCAGCAGTTCACGGGCACGCATGACCGCATCAATAGCAGCCAGGGCCTGCACGGGGCTCATTTTCCCAGCCCAAAAGCCAATCTGTTCTTCCTGGTCGATATTGAGCACCGCCGCCGAAGGGCCAACACTGGACCGCAGCAGCACATCCCGATAGAAACCCACCATATCAATGAGCGCCAAATCATAGAGGTCACGCACGGTGCGGGTGCGCCGCTTCTTGTGCTTATCTTCCAGGTCTTTAATGGCCGAGGCACTGGCCGCCTTACCGGCCGCATCCGCCTTAAAGCCACGAATGGCCGTGCCTGTTTCACCGAAGGATTCCAGCACCTTGGCTTTTTCTTCCTCCTCCTTGGCCCCAAGCATGACATCGACTTGGCTGCGGATGGATTCGGTCAGGGCCGCCGCCTTCCGGAATGCCACATCCCCTTGACCAATGGAGGCGAGCAATCCCAGCACTTCCTCACGCCGTTTCCGCACTTCCACGTGGGCAAGGAATGCCCGCGCCCGGCCAATATGCCCACCGGTGATGGCCCCGGCCAGGCGCACCGCCTCAGCATCGGGGAATTCGCGCCCGAGCAGCGCCTCCACTTCTTCAGGTTTTGGAGTGGGCACATAGACATGGCGGCAGCGCGAGCGCAGGGTCACAATCAGGTCCTGCGGGTCCAGGCTTGGGGTGCACAGAATAATGACGGTGCGCGCCGGTGGTTCTTCCACGGTTTTCAAGAATGCATTGGCAGCGCCTTCGGTCAGGCGGTCGGCATCTTCCACAATGACGATGCGCCAGCGCCCGTGGTCGGGGCTCAAAGATGCTTGGCGTACGACTTCGCGCACGGTCGCCACGGAGATGGAGAGCCCTTCGGGGTGGATGTAGAGCAGGTCGGAGTGGGTGCCCGCAAAAACAGCCTTGCAGGCCCAGCATTCCCCACATCCGGGGGTGGCCGTATTTTCGCATAGGAGGGCGGCCGCGAAGACTTTGGCGGCGATGCTTCGCCCGGAGCCGGGTGGCCCGGTGAATACCCACGCGTGGGTCATTGCGCGCTCTTGGTTGGCGGCGACTTCCCAGAGGCTGTGGCGTAGCGCCGCGCCATTTGCTAGGCGTAGAAATACACCGTAGTTGGCGGTTCCCTCCATTGACATACCCCCTACTATACCTACTAACCTTGTACTCATGAAGGTTCGTGGTTATTGGCTCCTTTACGCGGTCGCTGTTTTGGGCGTCAATGTTGGTGGTGTCATTACCTTGATCGCTGTTTTGGGTGTTTTGGGTTATTCCACGACCGCTGCGCCTTTGACTTTTGCCATTCTGGCCTGCGTGATTGGCTTGACTGCCACCTGGGCGATTTTGCGTCCTGCGTTGGCCTGGTCTTTTGGCCGCGAATTCTATTCTGTTAATGCTTTACGACGCCTCGTCCTGCGCATCCCCACTTTCCAGGCCCGTATTTGTGCTGTTTTGTGGTCTTTGGGCGCGGTGTGTATTAGCCCTTTGGCGGAGAAGGGGGTTAATTCCCCTGTTGTTCTTTTTATTGCCATTGCCTCGGCTGGCGCGATTTCCACTTTTCTGACCTACTGTATTTCTCTTCGTACAATTCGCCCGATTGCTATTGAGGTGGCTTCGTCTTTTGAGGATCGTTCCATTGAGATTTCGGTGGGCCTGCGCCTGGGTTTGGGCTGGTTGACCACGAATTTTATTCCCGCCATGGATATTTTTATGTTGCAGACTATGAAGTCTGTGCAGGCCGATAAGGCCTCCATGATGATTTTGGGTTTCTTTATTCCTGTCTCCGCTTTGACCACCTATCTGTTGATTGCGAGTGTGGCCCGCCCGATTGGCCAGTTGCAGCATGCGATTATGCAGGTGCGTCATGGTGATTTATCCGCCCGCGTGCCTATTTATGATGGTTCGGAGATTGGCACTTTGCAGTCGGGTTTTAATGAGATGATGGAGGGCCTAACCCAGGAGCATCGTCTCAAGCGCCTGCTCACGCGCTATATTGGTACGGATGTGGCCGCCCAGGCCATTGAAGATGATCCTGTTTTGGGCGGTAAGTCCCGCGCCGCCGCGATTCTTTTTGTGGATATTAAGGATTCGACTGATTTTGCGTCCAGCCATTCGCCCGAGGAGGTTGTGGCTGCTCTTAATGCTTTTTTCTCCACTGTGGTCGAGGTGGTTGCCCGCAATCATGGTGTGGTCAATAAGTTTGAGGGTGATGCGGCTCTGATTCTTTTCGGTGCCCCTACCCCGCTTATCGACGCCCCCTCGCATGCTCTCACTGCCGCCCGCGAACTCCAGGAGGCTCTCTCTTCTTCCTTGGAGTGCGGTATTGGTGTTTCCCATGGCCGTGTTATTGCCGGCCATATTGGCGGCTCGGAGCGTTTTGAATATACCGTGATTGGTGATGCGGTGAATGAGGCTGCTCGTCTTACGGAGCTAGCAAAAAACACACCCGGCGGGGTGCTTACCTCTGTTCAGACTTTGGTTAAGGCTAATGAGGCGGAGCGTGCCCGCTGGGTGCGTCTTAAGTCGGTGGAGCTTCGTGGCCGTGGCCATTTGACTCAGTTGGCTAGGCCTTTGCGCCCTACCCAAGCAGAGCGCTCCACCTTTTAAGCCCGAGAGCTTGTCTTCTTAGAAGTTTTCTTTGTTGTCTTCTTAGAGCTCTTCTTAGACGTCTTCTTTGTGGCCTTTGTACCACCGGCCGCTTCCTTAGCGCGACGCTCCGAAAGCAGCTCGCAGGCACGCGCATCGGTCAGGGTTTCTGGGGTGTCACCCTTGCGCAGGGAGGCATTGGTGGTGCCATCAGTGACATATGGGCCGAAGCGACCATCCTTGACAACCATTGGCTTGCCAGAAACATCATTATTGCCCAGCACCTTGAGTGGCGCACTGGCAGCTGCACGGCCACGCTGCTTTGGCTGTGCATAGATGGCGCGCGCCTCATCCAGGGTGATGCTAAAGATCTGGTCTTCATTGGCCAGGGAGCGGGAGTCATTACCCTTCTTCAGATATGGACCAAAGCGACCATTCTGCGCGGTAATCATCTCACCATCATCATCCTTGCCTACTTCACGAGGCAAGCTCAGCAGCGCCAGGGCCTGCTCCAGGCTAATGGTGGATGGCTCCATGCTCTTGAACAAAGAAGCAGTACCCGGCTTGAGGGTTTCCTCAATCACCTGGTTAATGCGCTTTTCCTTAGCAGCAATAGCCGTCTTGGTTTCCCAGTTCTTTGGTCGCTTGCCCTCAGCAGCACGCTGGGCATCTTCCTCAGCACGCTCCTTGGCCACAACCTCCTCGGCCACCACAGTCGCCTTGGCCTTTTCCTCATCGGTGACGGTCTCCGTCACATATGGGCCGAAGCGACCTTCACGGGCCACAATCATGCGACCATTGGCAGGGTTCACACCCACCTCACGGCCATTCTGTGGGGTGGCAAAGAGACGCTCCGCCTCCTCCAGATTCAGCTCATCTGGGGTGACAGCATCCGGCAGGTTGGCGCGCTGATACTCCGGGTTGCCTTCGGCATCCTTGCCAATGACACGCTCCAAATATGGGCCAAACTTGCCCACACGCACATAAATATCGCGGCCTTCCGCATCCTTGAATAGGGCCAAGGAGTTAACGGTGCGGGCGTCGATATGCTCCAGGTTCACACCCACAACATTCTTCAAACCACCCTGGCGCGCAATACTATCGGCCTTCTTATCGCTGGCCTTTTCATCACCAAAGTAGAAAGCATTAAGCCATTGGGTGCGGTCTTCCTCACCGGCAGCAATCTCATCCAGCTCATCTTCCATGCTGGAGGTAAAGTCATAATCCACCAGGGCAGCAAAGTTGCTTTCCATCAGGCCGACCACAGCAAAAGCAACCCAGCTTGGTACCAGCGCATTACCGCGGGAGTACACATAGCCACGGTCCTGGATGGTGCGAATAATGGAGGCATAAGTCGATGGGCGACCAATACCCAGGTCTTCCATCTTCTTCACCAAAGAGGCCTCCGTATAGCGGGCTGGTGGGTTGGTGGAGTGGCCCTCCGCCTCAACAGCATCAGCATCCATCACACCCAGGGAGTCACCCTCCACCAGGATTGGGAGACGTGGGCTATCGCCCTCATCGCTATCCGCCACATCATAGGCGCGCAGGAAGCCAGCAAAGGTCAGAGTGCGGCCGGTGGCCACAAAAGTGCAGTCATCCCCACCGCTTGGGGCAATAATTTCGGCACGCACAGTAGTACCCTTGGCATCCGCCATCTGGCAGGCCACGGTACGCTTCCAAATCAGCTCATAGAGCTTGTGCTCCTCCGCATCCAGAACCCCGCGCAGGGAATCCGGGCTGGCAAAGCTCTCACCGGCTGGACGAATCGCCTCGTGGGCCTCCTGGCTATTCTTCACCTTGCGGGAGTACTGGCGTGCCTCTGGGCTCAGGAACTCCTTACCAAAAAGCTGCGCCGCCGCCTCACGGGCCGCAGAAATACCGGCCTGGGAGAGGGTGGTCGAGTCGGTACGCATATAGGTAATGTGGCCATTTTCGTAGAGACGCTGCGCAATACGCATGGTGCGCTCAGAGGTATAGTGCAGCTTACGGCCAGCCTCCTGCTGCAGGGTGGAGGTAATAAATGGTGCATATGGCTTGCGGGTATATGGCTTTTCCTCCACCGAGGAAACCTCAGCGGTGGCCCCCACCAAACCGGCCTTAAGCGCCGCAGCCTTAGCCTCATCCACCAAAACCACATCAGAGGAGGTCAGCTCACCCTGCTGGTTAAAGTCACGACCCGCAGCCACGCGCACACCATTGAGGGCTGCGAGGCGGGCGTCGAAAGGCTGGCCTTCAACAAAGTGCGCCACCAAATCCCAATAGGAGGCGGAAACGAAGGCCATGCGCTCACGCTCACGCTCAACAATCACGCGGGTTGCCACGGACTGCACACGGCCAGCCGACAAACGCGGCATGACCTTTTTCCACAGCACAGGGCTAATTTCATAGCCGTAGAGGCGGTCCAGGATTCGACGAGTTTCCTGCGCGTCAACCAGGTTCTCATCCAGGTCACGGGTATTTTCCGCAGCCGCCAAAATAGCTGGCTTCGTAATCTCATTAAAAACCATGCGGCGCACAGGCACCTTTGGCTTGAGTACTTCAAGCAGGTGCCAGGCAATAGCTTCGCCTTCACGGTCGGGGTCTGTTGCCAGGAAGAGTTCATCCACTTCCTTGAGCTTGGCCTTCAAATCAGCCACTTTGCGCTTCTTATCGGCGCTGACCACGTAGAGAGGCGCGAATCCATGGTCCACGTCCACACCAAGGCGAGCCCACTTTTCGGACTTGTACTTGGCTGGAATATCGGAGGCGCCCCGCGGAAGGTCGCGAATATGTCCTACCGAGGCCTCAACAATATAGTCTTTACCCAGGTAAGGCGCGATCTTCTTCGCCTTGGTGGCGGACTCGACAATAACTAGACGCTTGGGAGCCACGGGTACAACACCTCTCGATTCATTATTAGTGCAACAGATCCCTACTATACCAATATATAAAAAGGCGCCTCCAAGAACGGAGGCGCCCAGGTTAGGTTTTAGGAGAGGGCACGAACCTGCTGGGCCTGAAGGCCCTTCGCGCTCTCGCCAATTTCGAATTCAACCGGCTGGTTTTCTTCGAGGGTCCGGAAACCTGAACCTTGAATTTCGGTGTAATGCACGAAGACGTCCGGAGTTCCGTCATCGGGCTCGATAAAGCCGAAGCCTTTTTCGGCGTTAAACCATTTTACTTTTCCTGTAGCCATGGGCACACTTCCTGTCGTTCGAAGTCGACAGTGTAACTTACCACTGTCGGGTCGAATTTTGTGGGTAGCCCAATAGCCGAATGCTAAGCTCGGTTGTACTGCGCGGAGCCCGCAAAATTTGATCCCTTTAACGCGCACCTGCCCCACGCAAAGAAACTACGACCACTTATAGTGTGACACGTTTTCGGTAAATTTAGTAGTTAGCACACCCGATTATTTTATTTTCGCAGGTCAGAAAGGTGAACTTTTATGGAGATTACCCCCGTCCCGAGTGATTACGGGTCAGAATTTATCGATCTTTTGAGTTCTGCGCTGCCCGATTCCACAGCCCTCCATGTTTTTCACCGGCCTGCTAGTCCTTCTACCAGCGCCGATTGGCCTTCCTGGGCTCATCCTTTGCTTATCGACGCCCTCGCTAATCGTGGCATCTCCCGCCCATACTCCCACCAGGTCATCGCCGCCGATTCTGCCTGGTCAGGACAGCATACCGTGATTTCTACGGGCACCTCTTCCGGTAAGTCTTTGGCCTATCTTTTGCCTGTCCTTTCCTCGCTTGCCACTGAGCATGGAACTGCCCTCTATCTGACTCCTACGAAGGCGCTTGGTGTGGATCAGGTTCAGAATACTGCGCGTCTTATTCGTGAATCTGCTTTGCCTATTGCCGCCCATTCTTATGATGGCGATACGGATTTGGGGGTGCGTAGTGCTATTCGTAATGCCGCAAAACGCTCTAGTCAGATTCTTTTTACTAACCCCGATATGCTACAGGCTTCTATTTTGGGTAATGCTTCTGCATGGGCTCCCTTTTTATCTCGCCTGCGTTATGTAATTGTCGATGAATGCCACGCATATCGCGGTACTTTTGGGGCCCATGTTGCCCTTTTGCTGCGTCGTCTTCGTCGTCTTTCGCGCTCTATCCCGACTTTTATTTTGGCTTCTGCTACCTCCGCTAATCCGGCCGATCATGCTACCCGTCTCATTGGTTTGCCTGTGCGTGCTGTGACGGAGGATGGGTCCCCTCATGGCCCCCAGGATATTGTTCTGTGGCGTCCTGCAGAGGAGGAGATTGAGGGCGAGCTGGTTCCCCGCGAGTTGGTTCTTGAGACTGCCCTTGTGGCCAAGGAGCTTCTTGCTGCCGGTGCCCGCACCTTGGTTTTTATGCGTTCGCGCCGTGGTGTGGAGGTCACGAATAATATCATTTCCAATCCCCGCGTCAAGGCTTATCGTGCCGGCTATCTTCCCGAGGATCGCCGCTATCTTGAGTCCGCCCTGGAGTCCGGTGAGCTCCTTGGTCTTATTTCCACTAATGCCCTTGAGCTTGGAGTGGATATTGGCGGTCTTGATGCCGTCATTTCTGCTGGTTATCCGGGTACTGTGACTTCTTTCTGGCAGCAGGCCGGCCGTGCTGGTCGACGCGGTCAACATTCCCTCGTGGTTTTTATTCCCCGCAATCAGCCTTTGGATCGCTATCTTCTCACCCACCCTGAGGCCCTGGTGGATAAGCCTTTGGAGCATACCCGTTTCCAAACCAATAATCCCCATATTCTTGGCCCGCATCTTCTTCGTGCCGCTGCCGAGCGTCCGCTGACCCTTGCAGATTGTGAGCTCTTTGATATCACCGAGGACTTCCTCGATTCTTTGCCGGATCTGCGCCGCCGTGGGGATTCCTGGTATTCCCTTGCCAACCCGCAGATTTCTATCCGTGGCGAGTCCGCCACCCAGATCACCATTGTCGATCTTGAGGATGGCCGTGTCCTTGGAAGCATTGATGCCGCCCGCGCCGCCGCCGAAACCCACCCCGGTGCCTACTATATCCACCAGGGCGAAACCTTCCTCATTGAGGATCTCTCCTTTGAGGATAATCTTGCTTTGGCGCGCCCCGCTTCCCCCGAGTGGCGCACCCGCCCGCTCTCTTCAACAGAGGTCACCATTCTCGAGGATCTCCCCGATCGCCCCGGCCTCTACCACGGCGCTATCCGAGTCACCGACCAGGTCACCGGCTATATTAAAACCCTCCACGGCCGTATTATCGACACTATCGATCTGTCCATGCCTGCCCAGACTCTCACCACCCGCGCGGTTTTCATCACCATCCCCCAGTTGATTCTGGATATTGTTCCCCCGGAGGATCAGCCCGGCGCGCTTCATGCTTTGGAGCACGCCATGATTGGTCTGCTCCCTCTTCTTGCCACCTGTGACCGTTGGGATCTTGGTGGCTTGTCCACTCCTCTGCATCTTCAAACCCAGCTGCCCACCATTTTTATTTATGACGGCTATGCTGGCGGCGCGGGTTTTGCCGACACAGGTTTTGAGCTCTGGACCACCTGGCTTTCCGCCACGGTCACTCTCATTGAGAATTGTGGCTGCACCTCGGGTTGTCCTGCCTGTATTCAGTCCCCGAAGTGCGGCAATAATAATGACCCCTTGTCCAAGCAAGGGGCCATTGCCCTAGGGCATGCTCTCTTGGATTGGGCCAGCGCGGGCTACCCGTGATACCCGGATGGGCCCGGCCGTCACTAGTGCCTCCACCACAGCATCGCCTTCAAAAAGCCCGCAGCTGAGCATGGCTGCCCCATTGGCGCTCACTGTCCGCCCGCCGGCTTCACAGTCCAGTGCCCGCGCAGCGCTTACTGCCCCAAGGTCGGCCGCCACCTGGGCGCGGTGCCCCGCCAGGTGCACCCGCACCCACATGGTGATGACCGCCGCGATTGCCACGAAGCTCAGTATGAGTATGGCAACCGCAATGGTGGCATAGCCGGAGTCTGACCTGTTTTTCACTGGTCTTTGTCCTCCACGGGGAAGGTGGCAGTGGCGCTGGCGCTGCCGATGAGCACGGGGATTTCAGCGGTGGCTGTCACCCACCCGCCGCTTTCGCTCACTGTCACACTGCCCCGGGTGGGGCTGTAGTTTTGCCCCACCGCATAGGCCCGCGCCGCCACCCCAGCCATGCTGGTTGCCGCGATCATTCCCGCCATTGTCATGCATGCTGCAATCACGGCTGCGGTTACTACCATGAGGCTGAGCATGGATGTGGCTGCTTCAACGGTGACCATGGCTTACATGGTGTTGAGTGCGTTGGTGATCAGGCTTTCCAGGGCGTCGCGCACGGTTCCGCCTTTCACAATGGCGTAGAGTACGGCTGCGAATGCTGCGGCGGCGAGGCAGCCCAGCGCATATTCGATGGTGGTCATTCCTTCGTCATTGCGCATGATTTCCTTCATGGTCGCCTTGATAGTCATTTTTTACTCCTTCCTGTTCCTTAGAACAGATTGATGATGATGGGCACAAGCCCAAGAACAATAAATGCTGGTAGGTAGCACAGGCTTAGCGGTAGGGCGATGAGCACCCCCGCTTTGGCGCTTCGTGCTTCAATTTCTGCTTCGGCCTTTTGCCGTACTTCGGCCACGAGTCGCGCACCCGCCGGGCCGATTTCCGCCCCGTGGCTTGCGTTGCGCATGAGTCGTCCCAGGCCAATATAGTGCTCCGGCAGTAGGCTCCAGCAGTTGTGGTTGCCGCGTTCCAGCAGGTAGGCCACCTGTTCCCAGGTGTGCTTCTCTTTGCTGACTCGCGCCAGGATTCGCGCAGCCACTGCGGGGTGTAGTCCCGCTTCGAGCGCTGTGCAGTAGAGCTCGATATTGGCTGCGATGTCGAGCGCATTCTGCGGGTCAGCCCGCGGTTTGCGCTTGTGCGGCAGGATTCTGCGCGCCGGCCGCGTGTGGATAAGTAGTCCAATCGCGATGAGTAGGTAACTCATGGCATTGCCTTTCTAATGATTTTGTGGGACCACCAGTACCCGCAGGCAGCGAGCCCCACGCCAATAATGAGGATGATTCCGCCGATTCCCCCACCAAAGAGGAAGTTGAGCGGTTGCGCACCCATGGCGCTGCCGAGTGCAATGCCGGCCAGTGGTAGGCATAGCAGTACGCGCGCGCTCATTAGTGCGCCTTGAGCTTGGGCTTTATAGGTTCGTTGGTGTTGTGCGTAGGCGTCGAGTACGTGCCTTTGGTGGTCAATGACCGTTGCTAGTGCTATTCCGTAGCGTATCGACGCTCCCCACATCACCCCCAGTCTTCGTAAATCCTCATCCACCGCCGGGTGGACGCGAACTTCCGCCAGGACATCTTCCACATTGCCGCCCTGGCTCGCCCTGGTGGCCGCCATGTGTATGGCGGCCATGACCCCGGGGTGCCCCGTGGTTTCCAGTTGCAGGTTGGTATTGCCGGCGCGTAGTTGGCCAGAGAAGATTCCTAGTATTTCGGCCAGGGTGGCCCGGGCGGCCTGCCCATCGGCCATGTCTTTATAGGCCAGCCAGGCTTTCCACCCGATATACCCAATGCCCATGAGCACCACTATGGTGCTCATATTGAGGCCGATGAGTAGGATGATGGGGCTGAGTATGAGCCAGCGCCGCACCACCCATTTTTCGGCGGGCAGGTTGAGTCGATCCCCTGGTCGCGGGTAGATGAGTAGGCCTGTGGCTATGAGAAAGTAGCTCATGTCGCCTCCCAGATGGTCTGTACTTTTCCATGGTTGAGTTCTCCTAGTGCTGCTATTTTTCGGTCTTTAACATTGATAATGACGTCCACTGCCGCATCCATTTGGCTGTGCAGGGTGCGCGCATCCATCCCGCCCAGGGCCGCCAGGGCTTCCATTCGTGCGGGCAGTTCGTGGATTGTGTTGGCGTGCACTGTTCCCCCGCCACCTTCATGGCCGGTATTGAGTGCACTGAGTAGGTCCACGACTTCCGCCCCACGGATTTCGCCCACGATGATCCTGTCGGGCCGCATGCGCAGGCTTTGTTTGAGCAGGGTCGCTATGCTCATTGCGCCTTTGCCTTCAATATTTGGCCCACGGCTAACCAGGTGGATGACATGCGGGTGCCGAGGTTGGAGTTCGGCCGTGTCTTCCAGGCAGATAATGCGCTCATTATGCGGGACTTCGCCGAGCAGGGCGGAGAGCAGTGTGGTTTTCCCGGATCCAGTTCCACCCACCACGAGGAGGCTTTTCTTTGCCAGCACAATCTCGCGCAGCATGTCCACCACTTGCGCCGGGTACCCCAGGTCTTCCAGGTTGTGGTTGGCCCGGCGCAGCATGCGCAGACTCATGACCACTCCCCTGTCGCTTGGTGGGCTGAGCAGGGCGTGGAATCGCACAATGCCGTCTTTGCGTATGATGCGGCCGTCCGCCCATGGGTGGGCGTCGTCAAGCCTCACCCCGCAGCGTGCGGCTAGTCTTTGGGCCAGGGCACGGACTTGTTCTTCCCCGTCGAATCGCAGGTCGACTTTTTCCATGCCTTGACCTGTGCTTATCCACACATCATCGGGGGCGTTGACCACAATATCGCTCAGGCCCGGAATATTCATGAGTTGTTCCAGTGGCCCGATTCCAATGGAGTCGTAGCGGATGGCTTGGAGGATTTCAAAGAGTTCATGGTCGGAGATCACCCCTACGCTTTCGCGGATGAGCGTGGCGATTTTCTGTGGTTCGTATTCTCCGCCGCTGGCAGCTAATCTGCGCTGCACCTGCTCCACAATGATCTTTTTATCCATAGCCGGCCTCCTCCCCAATGACTTCGAGCAGTTGCCTATAGGATCGCGGCAGCCTGGTGTCAATGAGGCCCAGCATTTCGCAGCCTTTGGCGATTTTGGCATAGTAGCTATATTGGCCAAGAGCATCCACATTGCATGCTTGGTTGAGGTCTTCGAGGCATAGCCCCGACCAGGTGCGGTTAACCCCGACAAGCAGGGGTTCGTGATGCTGGGCGCGCATCATTGTCACCATTTGGTGGGCGGAGGCCACTGCCCGTACTTCAAGCGGCACCACCATCACAATGAAGTCCAATAACCCCAGGTTCTGTGGGTTCTCCGATCCCATATCAATGATTAGGGGTCGGCCAGTATGTGAAAGGGTCGCAATGGCCGTTGCTAGTGGTAGTGCTTCCCCACTGAGGATGCCTCTGCTGTGGGTAAGTAGCCGCAGGTTATTTCTTTGGGGTAGGGCCGAAGCGAGTTCGCCCGGGTCGAGCCTGCCCCTATTGAAGCTCAGGTCTTGCCAGCGTGCCCCCGGCTTATCTTCCATGCCGAGTAGCAGGTCCAGGCCGCCGCTGCGCTTTGCCCCATCAATGAGGATGGGGTGATGCTTTTTGATGCTGAGTGCCAGGGCTGCCGCGAAGGTGGAGCAGCCTGCCCCGCCCACGGCCCCAAAGATTCCAATGGTGTGGCGGCGTCCTTCCCCGCGTCGGCTCACCAGGCTTTCGAGTAGCCGGGTGGCTTCTGCCGGGATGCGGTAGGATTCCAGCCCATAGTCCTCGTAGGGGCCAATATCGGGGGCGACAATGATGAGCCTGTGGATTTCCGTGAGACGGTGGATTTCCTCGGCCCCAATCATTGCTGCACATGGGGAGTCCAGCATGACTGCGTGCGCTTGCCTCAGGTTCATTCCAAGGTCCGGCGCAGGCGCCATCATCATCACATCACGGCCGGTTGCGGCAATGATGTGCTGCAGCTCAGCCTGGAGGTTTTCCTCGCTGACTGCTATCACGATAGGTAGGGTTGAAGTGCTCATGTCTTAATCATGAACTATTTCAAAATAAAAAAATTGCCCTGATCCAAAAGCCTGTGGAATTCGTGAGTTATCCACAGATCTGGATCAGGGCGTATTTTCTTGATTGAGTTTTATGGTATAGGCATTTGTGGCCTATTCGGTTGTTGCCTTAGCAGCTTCTTCCGCCTCCATCTTATCGGCCTCAATCATACCGTAGTCTACCTCGCCATTTAGCTTCAGACCGGACATCCACTGTGGGTCATAACCCTCTGTTGTGGAGGTTGGGCGGCTGCTTGTATTGACAGTTCCGAGGACCTCATCAAGATTTGTCTTGAAGAGAATAACGTTATAAGTGGACCAGGTTGTTCCGACCCAATAAAACTCGGTTCCACTCTGGTGTGGCAAAATGAAACCACCATAAATGAGCGGAACATTGGTCGCATCGACCAGCATTCGCTGTTCCGACCAAGGACCAGTGAGGCTATCTGCTGTCCTCATAACAATGCCCTGTGCCGTGCCGGAGCTCACCTGGTACACAGCCACATATTTCTGCAGGTAGTCATTCCACTGGATGGACAGCTCCGAAACTGGGGCGTCAAATACCGAGGTGGCATTATTCAGGCCGGTATCGCCCGATACCCATGAACCATTAACGTAGTATTCCCATGCGCTTTCCTTAGGGAACTGGCTCTGCAGTGCACGCGCCAGGATAGCTGCACCCGAACGACCCGATGGGGTGGAGAAGCGGTACACATAGGTGCTTTCATCATTATGGTCCAGCACAAAGTCCGACATCTGCAGCTTGCTATTGGCAGCCTTCTTATTGGTTGCCCATGGGCTAAAGTAGCGGCCCAGTTCGGTATTGGTGTTAGTGTTCGTATCGGACTGCATACGTGCAGATTCATAAACAGGGGTCCACACCACACCATCGGTGGACTTTACGGTGCCCGCAAAGTTGGTGGTCCACTCGCCCGGATCATCCCAGCTGCGCACGGACATGTAGTCAATGTACATGGTGCCGTTAATAGTGATGGCGCTGGTTGGAATGGCGGTGCGCTCACCCACACCATTGGCATCCTTGCGGGAGCTAATTGCTTCAATGGCGGTGCCGCTAGTGCTGTAACCGGAATTCGTCAGCGCATCGTCAATGCTCAGACCGTCAGAGTAATCTTCATCGTCGGTGCGCAGAATCACATTGGATCGCCAACCATCACCTGTGGAGACGCAGTCCATGGTGTCACCAAAGACCAGCATGGTGCGGCCACTGGCATCCAGGAAGCTAAAGCCCAAATCCGTACCGGCCACATTCCACGTCTTGTGGGTATTGGATACGGAGCCCGGACCGGTCACCATGCTCACAGCCTCAGTGTGACCTTCGAGCAGTGGCATCTGGCCTGGCATACCCGCTGCCCATGGCTGGTTATAGAAGGGGTTGAATGCCTGGTTGAGTGCGGAGGATCCATCCGAGGAGCCTTCAGAGGAACCATAAGGGTTGAAGAATCCCCAGTCCCCAAATCCACCGGATAGGGAGCTACCCAAAGCCTTGGTCTTGGAGCTCACACCACCATCCATATCGGCTTGTCGAGCCTTCGCTCGCTGCGCACGAAGCGCCACAGTATAGGAGGCACATGGGCCCGTATCGGTACCCACAGCTGACTTATCAATCATGCTCCAGAAAGACTGGCTGCTGCCGGAAGATCCGGAAGACAAGGAGGATGCTGCTTCCGCAGGCGCGCCCCAGACAGTACATACTGCAGCCAAACCTATTGCAGCGATGGAAATTTTCTTCATGCAGGCTAGTCTAAACCGGAATTTCACCTGTGAGGGTATGGACACGCATTAAAAAGCGGCCCTGGTTTAGTATGGGGGCATAGTCAGGGCCGCTACCCGGCAGGGGGGGTTGCCGGGGGCTGGCCACACTGTATATCGGGGCCTAGCCACCCCTATTATGACATGGATAGTAGGTCTAAAGCAATACCTGCGCCCATCTTCCATGCATGCACCTGCTCTATGCAGGACTTTTCCCACTGTTCCGATTCTCCCAATGGTGCGGAAACTAACGCTTTGTACGAGGTTATATCGCGTGTATAGTACCCTTCCGGCACGCACAATCCACGGGGGTCAAATCCGGTCGACATTGCCCCGGCCCGCGCCACCGCCAATGCCACCGCCACCGATCGTTGCCCAAAGAATTCATGGTGAAGGATTGCCGCATGAACAGCCATCGGCATCAGCACATTATCCGGGTGTTCCGCCGCCAGGTCCAGCACGGCACCAATTTCAGAGCGCCCCGCCACTGGCACCCCAGGCCCACCGGCCAGCAAATCCGCCTGTGCCAGCGCCTGCCCAGGCGCCCGCCGGAATGCTTCAGCCAACCTGGGAATCTCCAGAAAGAGCGGCGCGTGCGACCCCCATCCGGCTTTCTCCACTAGCAAAGCTGCTTGCAAGCCAGACTTCGCCTGCAACTCCGCTGTGCGCCGCAAAGCTGCAGGTCGGCGCTGTACTTCGTTAATTGCCTCCTGCGCTTCCCCGAGCGCCTGCTTTAAAGAACTAGTCATATAAGGATAGAATAGTGGAGAACTATACCCCGTTTCTAAAAGGAGTACTTGTGAGCGACGGCCTTTTCACCGATGGCACTGACAATATTAAGTCCCGCGTGGACAATATCCCTCTTACTGATGCTGATGCCCGTGGTCAGGGTTCTATCGGCCAGTTGGTGAGCGATGCCACCGCCCAGATGTCCAGCCTTTTCCGCGCTGAGCTTGAGCTTGCTAAGGCCGAGGTCACTGCTGAGGCTAAGCGCGGCGTGTGGGGCGCCGGCTATTTCGGTGTTGCCGCCGCTGTGGGTGTTTTCTCCACTTTCTTCTTCTTTGCTTTCATTGCGGCTCTTCTCGCTCTGGTTATGCCAGTGTGGGCTGCGCTGTTGATTGTTTTCGTCGGCATGCTCTTTATTGCCATTGTTTTGGCTCTGCTTGGCGTCAAGAAGGTTCGTTCCATTAGCGTGCCTAAGGCGACTGTGAATTCCGCCAAGGAGCTCACCAAGCTTGTTCCTGGTAAGGCTGAAGAGAATCTTGCCCGCGAAAACCGCGGCATGTTCAAGTAGTGCGTTTCTTTCAGCATCCGGCGCCCACGCCCCCACAGACTGTCGCCTTTGAGGGGGCTTTTACCCACGAGTATGTTTATGCTCGTGGGTTACGCCTGCATGTGGCCCTGAGCACTGAGAATGCTCATGATACTTCGGCCCCTCTTGTCATTCTTCTGCATGATTCTTTTGGTGCGTGGTTTGACTATATGGATGTGATTGGCCCGCTTGCCGCTGCTGGTTATCGTGTGGCTGCCCTCGATCTTCGTGGCGTTGGCCTCTCGGATAAGCCCCCGAGTGGCTATGATATTCGCCGCATGGTGGGCGATGTTGTTGGCGCTATTGGCGCCCTTGGCGTCTCTTCCGCTGTGGTTGTTGGTGCTGGTACTGGCGCTTCTGTGGCGTGGACTTTGGCGGCGAATTACCCTGAGCATGTTGATGCTCTTGTGTCCATCGCTGGCATCCATCCCCTAGCTTTCCGACGCGCCTGCATCCTGCGCCCTTATGCCCACTATGGCACTCTTACTCGTGCCTTGTTGTGTCGTCTTCCTTTTGCGGAGACTTTCCCTTGGATGTCTTCTTATGCTGGTTTGTCCCAC
This sequence comes from Corynebacterium sp., assembly GCA_030530985.1. Lineage (GTDB taxonomy): Bacteria > Actinomycetota > Actinomycetes > Mycobacteriales > Mycobacteriaceae > Corynebacterium. Next base: position 3,013 of record JAUMTX010000022.1, on the reverse strand, counting down.
GCTTGCTCCCGTGGGTTTATTGGCTCTGAGGCTTTTAAGAAGGCTGTGGCCCGCCGTGAGGCTGGTGTGGCTGTGGATAAGGCTTATCGCGCTATGGTGCGCACTACGCGTCTTGAGATTGGCATTATGCCAATTAAGTGGCGTGCCTCTAAGGTCACTTGCCCTGTGCTCGCTATTGGTGTGACCCCATATTTGCTGAAGTGTGCGCGCGCTAATACTACGCGCCCTATTGAGGTCGCCCAGGTTCCGCGTAGCCACCATGCCCCGTATATTGAAAATCCTCGGGGCACTGCTTCCGCTATTGCGGATTTCTTGGATTCACATCTCTAGTTACTTGGCCACACAGGTTTGGGTGCTCACGGATTCGGTGAGACCTTCAATATCGCCAATGGTCTTCTTTACATCATCGGCGGTGAGCACATAGCCTGTGTCGGTGTCGTCCACTGCGGCACCGAAGACTACGCCGAGTACCTTGCCTTCATAGTCCACCATTGGGCCGCCACTATTGCCTTGGCGGATGCTTCCGCGCACGGTGTACACTTGCCTGTCTACGCGGCTGGTGGCGTAGATATTTGGGCCATTAATGGTGAGTTTTTCGCGCACTCGGCCTGGGGCTGCTTCGAATGGGCCGGATTCTGGGAAGCCCATCACAATGGTGTCTTGGCTTGTTGCAGCGCTGTTCTCAGCCCATTCTAGGGGTTCGATACCCAGGTTTGGACTGTAGAGTACTGCAAGGTCTTCATTTGGGTCATAGAGCACTACAGAGGCCTTCTTTAGGCCAATGGTGGTGTCCAGGGTGACGGATTCTGTGCCGGCCACTACGTGGGCGTTGGTAATGACGTAGTTATCGTCAATCACAAAGCCGGATCCCAGTAGGCGGCGCTTACATTGGGAGGCATCACCAATGACATGAATGACCGATGGTCGCAGGGCTTCCACAAGTTCTGGGTCATCAACGGTGATTTTTGGCGCAGCCACATCGGTGGTGTGAATGTCCTGGAATGGGCTGAGCATTGGTGGCAGGCCGGAGTCATCCAGCATGGCCGAGATTTTCGCCGGCAGCTGTTGTACTTCGACCGGCGCGAGCTTATCAAAAGCCCCCAGGATTGCCGATCCCCTAATGGAGGCGGTCAGTGTGCTTGAGCCTGTGGTTGCCAGTGGGATGGCAATCAGCCAGACCACAAAGAGGGTCGCAATATTTTGGAGTACGGAGCCAATGGCGGAGTCCACAAATCGGACACTCCTCCAGCGGGTGTGCTCGCGAATATAGCTGCCCACATATCCACCGGCAATATTGCCCAGGCCCACCAGCAGCACAATGACACCTAGGCCAATGAGGAATCGTAGGCCCGTATTGGCCGTGTAGCTCATTGCCTTCGGGGCTAGTACAGCACCAACAATCAGGCCGGCAACAATGCCGGCAGTGCTGAGCACTGACATGATCGCGCCTTTAACCCATCCCGAGTACAGAGAAAACAGCAGGATAAGTGCGATAACCAGGTCAATGAGGTGGGCGTTGGCCATAATTTTCTATTGTAACGCAGAATTCACTGCCGCGTTTAGTTCTTCGTAGGTGTCAAAACTTTGGGTTAGACGTGCAGCAACGCTGCCGTCGGCACGCAGCACCACGGTGACTGGAACCACGGATGGAAGCTCATATTTCGCGGCGAATACTCCTGTGCTGTCTTGGTAGGAGGGCAGGTCCACACCCATGTCATTGAGGAAGGCTGCACCATTGGCCGCCTTGGAGTCTTCGTGGACGCCGACTACCGTCAGGTCGCTGCGCTGCTCGGCTAGGCGTTGAATAAGTGGCAGTTCTTCCCTGCAGGGTTCGCACCACCAGGCCCAAACATTAATCACCATTGGCTTCTGTTCGGCCGGCACAATCTCCCCGCCTAGGCATGGCAGGTCGATGCCTTCTGGACAGTCTGGTCGCGCCGCCACATTCGCGACACTGCTTGTCTCTTCCGCCACCTGTACGGGGCTATCGCTCTTGAGCATAGTTGTTGCCGCCGCTATGACTATTGCGGTGAGCACAATGATGCTCGCGATGGAGATTTTTACTGCCTTGTTCATTAGCTACATACTGTATCATGGGTAAATATGTTTGTTGTCCTTTCACTTTTCACCCCCGTAATACTCGGCATTTTTGCCATGCAGATGGAGCGTTTTGAGCGTTATTCGACCCGTAATGGTGAATAGTGACGAAGAACATAGTAGAGTGGTAGTAGTCAGTTTTTATGGCATGCCCCACAACAAGAGGAGTATTGAGTGGAAGCGTCGCTAGAGACCCTCTCACGCGCAGGTATTTTTCAAGGCGTTGACCCTGTTGCTGTCCGTGCATTGATCTCCCAATTGGAGACAGTCCGTTACCCCCGTAGCGCCACCATTTTTAACGAGGGTGAGCCTGGTGATCGTCTGTACATCATCACCTCCGGCAAGGTGAAGCTTGCCCGCCACGCTCATGATGGACGCGAGAATCTTCTCACCGTCATGGGCCCCTCTGATATGTTCGGTGAGCTCTCCATCTTTGACCCAGGCCCACGCACTTCTTCTGCTATCTGCGTGACTGAGGTTCACTGCGCCACTATGAATTCGGATACTCTCCACCAGTGGATTGCTTCCCACCCTGAGATTTCCGATCAGCTGCTTCGCGTCTTGGCTCGTCGTCTTCGTCGCACCAATGCCGCTTTGGCTGATTTGATTTTCACCGACGTTCCTGGCCGTGTCGCCAAGACCCTGCTCCAGTTGGCTAATCGCTTTGGTGTTCAGGAAGGCAGCGTCCTTCGTGTGAATCATGATCTCACCCAGGAGGAAATCGCCCAGTTGGTTGGTGCGTCCCGTGAGACCGTGAATAAGGCACTGGCCACCTTCTCTTCTCGTGGTTGGATTCGCCTCGAAGGCAAGTCGGTATTGATCTGCGATACCGAGCACCTCGCCAAGCGAGCTCGCTAAACCACAATCTTTAGGCCCAAGGAAGTCCGCTAGGACTTCCGCGGGAGCACAAAAATAG
>JAUMTX010000021.1 GCA_030530985.1 Corynebacterium sp. | reverse complement strand
CCGAAGAGCCACCGACCCCCGAAGAGCCTACTTCGACTCCAGCCACCACCAAGACCGGTACCGCAACCGTGGACTTGGGCGCGGGTATCACCGAGTCCAACTGGTCTGACTATGAGGACAAGATCCGCTATCAGATCGGTGTTGGCCCATCCGGCCGCGCGGTTTATGATTCCAAGAACCCATTCACCGATGCGGGCAAGAGCTTTACTTACTCCGAGGGTGATCAGGTCCGTGCCCGTATTCAGTTCAATATTGGCACCGCCGAGGACCCACAGTGGGTAACCAGCGCATCCTCCGATACGACTGCCGGCACCGAGGACGTGTCCGTGAGCCTGGCAGATACCAATGCGGTAGATAAGCTGGCCGCTTTGGAGGTCGTCGAGAAGCTTAAGGATGAGACCGGTGTGGATAGCACCTGCACTGACGCAGCCGCCGTCATCACGGCACAGGACTGGGAGGCAAAGAAGAAGTTCCTAGCCGAGTGCATTGATAAGCGCGTTCTGGCCGGCATGGAAGAGTGGGCAAAGATGGCCCGCGCCATTGTTGGTGAAGCGAATGCCGCTGCTGTTGACCAGGCCCTTCAGGATGTGAAGGATGAGCTGGAGACCGTGGATCTGAGCGTTGGCCTAGACGCCTACTATGCTGCGCGCTTGGCACTGTACCGCACCTTGGCGGTCGAGTTCGCCGATAAGATCAATACCTCCGGTTTGCTGTCTACTGAGATTGATACCGGCAAGCTCACCGGCGAGACCCTGAGTGGCGTGGACAAGGCCATGTCTGACCAGTTCAACGGCAAGTCCCTGGCAGAAATCACCGAGGAGAAGCAGCAAGAGGCCAAGGAAAATGCGGTTACTGACATTCCAAAGTCGGTAAACGCCGTGGTTGAAGCCCAGGTTGCTAATGACAAGAATGTTCTCTCCGAGGCACAGAGGGCTGTTATTAATGAACAGCTTCAGGCCATTGTGAATGATAATACCCTCACCCTAGAGCAGAAGTTGGCTAAGGCCGATGCCCTGAAGAAGGCTATTGGCCAGTTGGGTACCGCTATTATCACCGCCAATGCGGCTGTGGTGAAGGCCGAGAATGAGCTTGCTGGCAAGGATGCGCTGCTTAGCCGCCTGGCTGTTTTGACTGCGAAGCTCAATACGGAGTCCTCTAAGGGTGACGCCACCGGCCAGTCGGTGGACCAGGCCCGTGAGGAGTACCAGCTCAAGGTGGAGAATCTCAAGACTGAGGCCACCGAGGAGTCCAGCGCCCCAACTGATACGGAGGAGTTCCGTAAGGAGTTGGAGACCACGGAGAATGGTTCCCAGTCGAATCCTAATGATTCGAATAACACTGTGGAGCCTTCCACCCCACGTGCCTCGACCAGTAGTGGTTCGAGTAGCTGGTGGCAGATTCTGCTGATTGTCCTGGGTCTTTTGGGAATTGGCAGTGCCATTGCTTATGGTATTCAACAGCAACAGATGAACCGTTAAGTCTGTATAACTGAATATTTGACTGCACTTTAATAAGGAGTTCAACATGAAGATTAAACGCTGGCTAAAGGGTGCGTTGAGCACTCTTGCAGCGGTGAGTGTGATGACTGGTTCTGTGGTCGCAGCCCCACAGGCCCATGCCGCAACGCGTGTCGACGTCACCAACCAAGGCGCCCAGGCCACCGGCCCGGCTGTCTTGCCAACTACCGATATGCAAGCAGCCCAGCAGGGCTTCTCCATTCTGGACAAGAGCACTGCCCAGAATCGCTTCCCAGCCCTGTATGCCGCCAAAAAGGGCGAAATTTCCGTGGGCCCGATTTATCGTGTGAGTGTTGATGGCGGCTCCGCCATGCTGCCTTTCTACTATCGCGCCACTGAGATTGTGCCAATCGGTGATACCCCTAAGGCCTCTGGTGTGACGCGCTATGTCATGGATGATGGTACTTTCGAGACCCCTGGCACCACCGATGCGGTTGGCACTAATGCCATGACCACCGGTGCCACCGTGGGTAATACCATTAACTATGACTTCGGCAGTGACGCCACCGTGAACTCCCAGTACCTGGGCGCGGAGAAGAACACCACCGGTGCCCCTACTGGCTATGCCGGTATTTCCGTGGCTTTCTACCGCCCAACTTCCACTGGTGCCGGTTACCTGGTCTGTGTGACCCCAACCTCCTTTAACCCTGATACCACCTGGGGTGACCTGGTTCCTATGCCGGCACGTTTTACCCCACAGGCTGGTTATAATGACCGCCCTGAGCTGGGTTACTTGGTTGGCCAGATTTACCAGACCGCTGGTCTTCAGGCCAATAATGCGTCCATCACCAACCCTGCCCAGGTGATTGCTGCCCTCCAGGCTGCGTGGACTGCTGTGGCTTCCGGTGTTGGTAATGCTACTTTGGATTCCCGCCTGACCAATGCTGATATTCAGGCCTATGCCACCAAGACTGCTGAGATTGGTGCCATTACTGGTCCGGCCCCAGTCTTTAGCGATCCTTCCTACTTCCTGACCGCCATGACGCAGATTGTTGTGCAGTACTATCTGCAGGGCGTGCCTTTGAATACGGTTCTGGATGATTTCCGCCTGAATGCTATTGTCTCCGGTCAGAGCATCACCAAGTCCGGTGCTTCTTTGAATGCGGATAATGCGGCGCTGCGTAATTTCGCTCGTCTGCTGATTTCCTATATTGAGACTGCCCGCGAGAAGGATTCTCTCTCTGAGGGTCTGCCGGGTGATATCACTGCTACTATTGCTAAGTCCACCACCAGCGGTGGTACGACTACGACCACCTTCAACTTGGGTAATGTTTCTGGCGCCACTGAACTCCTGGTGCGCATTCCAAGTGGTGTGACTTTGGTGTCCCCAAGTAGCTCTACTGCTTCCAAGGCTGCTGATCAGTCCTCTGGTTTTGTGGCTATTCCTGCCGGCACTACCTCTGTGACTGTGTCTTATCCTTCCACCTCCAATATTTCTTCCGATACTTTCTATTTCAAGAAGTATGGCACTGGCCGTGTTAGCGGTAAGCTCTATTCTCCTTCTCTGTCCTACCAGTATGATTCGACTTCCGGTCACTGGATTGCTTTGGAGTTGGTCTCCAAGCAGACCAACAGCAATAAGGTAACTAAGTGGGCTGCGCAGTCCATGCTCATGATTTCTGGTGATGATAAGCCAACTTCTTCTTTGGCTACCGCCCAGATTGTTGCCCCAACTCTTTCCACTGTCGTTTCTGTTAATGGCACTTCTTCTACTTCTGAGAAGGCCGTTGAGGTCACCGCTGCTGATGCAGCCAAGGGCCTGAAGGTTTCCGACACTGTGACGTATACTAATTTGTCCACGGACAAGGACTATATGATCACCGCAACCATTATGGATGCGACTAATTCTAGCTCTGTGACCAGCGCTTCTGGCGTTGTTGCCTCCAATGCTAGTGGTTCCATCACCAATGTCGTCACCCATGATTTCAAGCCTACCGACGCCGCCGGTTCTACCACTGTCGATTTCGGTACTGTTACCAAGCTGGACCCAAGCCACACCTACGTCATCTACACCACTCTCACTGAGAAGGGTAAGACTGATGTTTTGGCCTCTGGTACGGATGCCGCTGATTTGGCTGAGTCCTTCATTATTGGTGAAGTTAAGTCCGGTACTCTGTCCACCACTGTTGGTATCACTGGTGATGACACCCGTAAGGCTAGCGACTCCAAGGAGCTGACGGTTACTCGTCAGGAAGCTCGTACTGGTGTACAGGTCAGCGATACCATCACCTACCAAAACCTGGTTGCCGATACCACCTATGCCGTAACTGGTACTCTGCGTAATGTCACGGATAATAAGGACGTTAAGTCTGTCACCGTGAACCAGCAGAGCGGTACTGGCAGTGGTACCTGGACCATTGATTTTGGTGTGGTTTCCGGCCTTGAGGTGGGTAAGAAGTATGTGGTTTATGAAACTGCAGTCTCCACCACCGATGTAACCTACGCTACGGAGGATGGTTCTTCCACCACCGGCAAGCAGGTTATTAAGCATGAGGATGATGAGGATAAGGCTCAGACTGTGGTGGTTGATTCCACCGCCCCTGCTGCTGAACTCCGCACCAGTGTATCCGTGAAGGATGGTGCGACTACTGTTGCCACCGCCAGCCCGGATGCGGCCTCTAATGGTACCGGTATTACCGCACGTCCTGCGATTATTTCCGCTGATTCTGCTGATGCCTTGACCCGTACTGTTGTGGATAAGGTCTGGTACCGTGGTCTGATCGGTAATCAGGAGTACACCATCACCGGTCAGCTTATGGACGTCACTACCGGTACCCCAACCGCAGTTGCTGAAGCTAAGACCACCCTCACCCCATCCACCGAGTCTATGGATGATGGTGCGATTGTCACCCTGACCTTTGAGAATGTAACTATCACTCCTGGCCACACCTATGTGGTTTATGAGACTGCTACCTCCAATGGCACTGTGACTTACACCGATGATTCTGGCACCCAGCAGACGGGCACCCACACTGTGGAGCATAAGAACCCATCTGACCAGGCCCAGACCGTCGTTGTTTATAATGTGAATCCAAACCCAAGCCTCGGCACCACTGTTGAGGCGGGCGGCACTAAGTCTGCTGCTGATGCGCCAGTGGTTGTGTATTCCGCTTCTGGTGATGGCAATGCTGCTGTTGCCGTGAAGGATACCGTGGACTACACGGGTCTGACCCCGGGTGTTGAGTACACCGTCACCGGTACCATCATGCAGATTGATTCCAATGGTGGTGCTAAGAGCACTGGTATTACTGCCAGCACCACTTTCACCCCTGCTGCGGCCAACGGTTCCGTTGTTGTTGATTTTGGTACCGTGACGCTTCAGGCTGGCGTGAAGTATGTTGTCTTCGAGTCGGCTGAATCGACCACCAAGATTGTTAATAATGGTGAGTCCACCCAGAAGGTTGTGCATGAGGATCCTTCCGATACTGCACAGACCGCTGTGGTTCTCAACCCATCCGCTGGTGAGATTCTGACCAAGGTATCTGTCAATTACACCAAGTCTGATACCTCGGAGGGCACCTGGATTGGTACCGACCGTGCCGATGGCACCGTCCTGGATGTTCCTCGCGTGGCTACCGCCTATGTCAAGGACTCCATCACCTACTCCAACCTTGCCCCAGGTCAGTCCTATGAGTTCACTGCAACCCTGATGAAGAAGGGTGACAGTGCTTCTGAGGATACAGTTGTTGCAACCAAGACCGAACGTGTCGCCGTAACTGATTTCAACGGCACTGCCGAGGTTGAGTTCACTGACCCAGTGACCCTTGAGCCTGGCGTCACCTACTACGTGAAGGAAAAGGCCGTCCACGTGGCATCCCCACAGGATTCCACCACCACGACCTATACTCACGAGGACCGTGAAGATAAGAACCAGACCTTCAAGGTTTCCGAACAGGGCACTTTGAAGACCACTGTTTCTGTTGATGGCACTTCCGCTTCCGAGAATGCGCCAGTTTCCGCACTTAAATGGACTAGCCCAAGTGCCAATGTTACGGATACTGTTGACTACTTCAGTCTTCGTGTAAATTCCGATTACACCATGACCGGTACCTTGATGAAGGTCACCACTGATGACACCGGTGCTATCTCTACTGAGGAAGTTGCCACGGCATCGAAGGACTTCAACACCGGCGCAACCGGCACTGGCACCGTCGTCATCGACTTCGGTGAGAAGACCCTTGAGCCTGGCGCCAAGTATGTGGTTTTCGAAACCGCAACGCAGAAGGTTGCCTCCAACCCGGATGTCATCGAGCACAAGGATCCTAATGACACCGCCCAGACCCTGGTTGTCACTGGTGTTGCCCCAGCCGATGCGTCCCTGCGCACCACGGTAACCGTGGATGGTGGCTATACCGGTTCCGATACGTCCCCAGCTGTGGTGACCGCTGCAGGTCCACGCAACGTGAAGGACACCATCGACTACACCGGTCTTGCTGCCGGTGCCGAGTACACTGTGACCGGCACGTTGATGAAGGTTGAAGGCTCTGCCGTCACCCCAGTTCAGCGCGATGGTGAGGACTTGACTGTCACCACCACTCAGACTGTGAGCGAATCTGGTTCCGGCAAGTGGACCATTGACTTTGGCACCGTCGAACTTGAACTCGGCGCAAAGTATGTGGTCTATGAGCGTGCGGAGTCCGTGAAGGAAATCGCTGAGGGTGCTGATGGTACCCCTGAGAAGCAGGTTCTCACCCACGAGGATCCAAATGCTCTGGCGCAGACCATTGTTGTCCCTGTATCCGGTGGCGAGATTGGTACCACTGTCTCCTACACCAAGACTGATGGCACCGTGGTTTCCGCCAGCGCGGAGCAGCCACTGCAGGTAAGCCCAGCTGAGGCTTTGGCCACCTATGAGGATGAGGATAATTACACTTCCCGTCCGATTGATGTGGTGGATACCATCACCTATAAGGGTCTGCTGCCTAATGCAACCTATACTTTCGAAGGCCTGCTTCAGCAGGTTGAGAATGGCCAGGTTGTGGACACTATTGCCTCCGGTTCTAATACTGTTGTGACCGATGCAAGTGGTGAGGGCACTGCTACTGTGACCTTCCACAATGTGGAGCTGAAGCCAGGCGTGAGCTATGTGGCCTTCGAGACTGCAAGTTCCGCTAATTATGTGGCCCATGCTGATGGCACCACGGGTCCTCATGTGGTTACCCATGAGAATCCTAATGATGTTGCGCAGACTGTGACTGTTCCACGCCTGCCTTCCGGTCCGGGTTCGATTCGTACCGTGGCCAGCGTGGATGGTTCGGTTGCTAGTGCTGAGGCCCCAGCCTATATCACCCCGAATGGCGCTACTGCGACCAGCCGCCTGGTGGATACCATCATCTACCAGAACCTGGTTGCCGGCGCGACCTATAAGGTCACTGGTACCTTGATGAAGGTCGAGGGCGATGTTACTGGTCCTGAGTCTGGTCTGACTGTTACTGAGGCTATCGACGCCTCCGGTAATACCATCACCGCCACCGATGAGTTCACCCCAGAGTCCGCCTCCGGTCTCTTCACTCTTGATTTCGGTGTGGTTGATGGCTTTGAGGCCGGTGCCCGCTATGTGGTCTATGAGCATGTGATTTCTAAGGAACGCATCCGCCCAGGCACTGCTGAGGCTACGACCTCTGCAGCTCCTACTACGACCACTGATGCGGAGACCCCTGAGACCTCAAGCCCTGAGACCTCGAGCCCAGCGGTTCCGGGTATCTATGATGAGCATGAGCATAAGGATCCAAAGGATAATTCCCAGACGATTCTGATTCAGAAGCCTGCAACCATCCGCACCCAGGTGCAGATGGGTAGTGCGACCGCTACTACGGCTTCCCCTGATGCCCCTGCTGCAGCATTGACCGTGAATCCGCTGAGCAATCAGGCTTATGTGAAGGTGACTGATAATGTCTTCTACACTGGTCTGATTGCGGGTAAGACTTATGTTCTTACCGGTGAGTTGATGCAGGTGAATTCTGATGGTTCGACGGAGCTGATTGCCCGCCAGACGGTGGATAATTTTGTTCCTGAGGCTTCGGAAGGCACCACCAAGATTGTCTTCGAGCGTGTTGGCCTCCAGGCTAATCACAAGTATGTGGTCTTTGAGACTTTGACTAGTGTGGATGCTTTGGTTCCTAATGGTGGCACTTTGGTTCAGCAGAAGCTGGAGCATAAGGATGTGAATGATAAGGCCCAGACCATTGTTATTAATGAGTATGTGCCTGGTGTTCCAACCACCCCGGTGACCCCAACCACCCAGCCTTGGGAGGATCCATGGCCATATAGTGATGAGATCACCCCACCATCCTCCACTACGGCTGAGCCTTCCTCGCCTACTACGGTGACTGAGGCGGATAATCCGCTCAAGCCTTGGTGGCCGGTCTTGGCTATTATTCCATTCCTGCCGATTATCCCGGTTCTGGTGTGGCCTTATAATAGCCAGATCACTCCTCCTCCTGCGGAGCCTGTGACCCCTGGTACTGAGGGCGGTAATGTTCCTGCCCCTGCGGCTGATGTCACCCCAGTTGCCTCCCCTGAGGCCCCTGTGGAGCAGCAGAATGGCCGCGGTCACCTGGCAGTGACAGGTGCGAGTGTTGGTGGCCTCTTGGCTATCGCCGTGGCCCTGATGAGTATTGGTTTCTTCGCTGCTTTGAAGCGTAAGCGCGATTAATCAGGCTGATTAGCCCGGTTTAGCAGCAAGCCCCCTATTGATGCATGTCAGTAGGGGGCTTGTTTGTATTCGTGGTATGTGTAGATGATATGATAGGGATAGATTTACGCACGATTCCGGCAGTACTTTTTAAGTAGTCGTGCTTCCGCATTGTTTTGTTGGATGAAGGTTGCTATGAGAATCTATCGACGCCTTAGCACACCCCTACTCATTGTGCTAACGCTTGTTTTGTCTTTCTTTTCTGTCCCCTCGACGGCCCTCGCTGATGAGAGCCGCAAGCCTATCACTATTAATAATGGGTGGTCATTGCTTAGTGGTACCAAGGGGCCTAATTCGCGGTTGTTTCATCCTGTTGTCCGTGTGCGCATGGTCCATATTCGTGATGATGGTTCCTTCTGCCGTGATGACAAGGACCGTGGCACGCGCATGACCTATCTGAGGGATTTAAATTTGCCAGGTATTCAGGGCAAATATGTGACTAATCAGCCTTTGGAGCTTGGGGACTGTGTGGCCCTGCGTATTCAAATGATGGTCCCACAACGTGATGATAAAGACGCTGATCGTGAACCCCGCGTCATGAGCATCAGTAGGGCCAACCGTATTGTTGATGACCGTTGGGCTGCTGTCGGCCTCGAGGTTTATGACAAGGAACATGGTTGGCTTGATAAGTCGGCTGGTAAAGATGGTCGGGCCGCCAATGAGTTCCTCTGGTCGGAGGACTCTTATCGCGGGATTGGTGTCGTCCTTACACTGATCCGGCCAATTAATGATCTGGAGAATCTTGAAAAGGCCTCTACTGACCTTCTTGGTACGAATCTCCCATTTAAGGTTAAACGTGAATATAGCGACGACTGGACGATGATGGCGGAGAGTCCTGCTTTTACTCTTATTGAGACTCCAAGTAAGGAAACTAAATACGAAATTGATACAGAGGATGTCCGAAGCCCGGTCACGGAGGCTTTGAAGGAGGCCACGAATCTAAGCCAGGCGCAGAAGGATGCCTTTAGTTCCCGTGCGGACGAGATTCACAAAAGCTCTGTTTCTAAGGAAAAGAAGCGGGAGGCTGTGCGTGAGGTCGTCGATACGCTAAAGAGTCTTGATTCTGCAATTCAGAGGGCGAAGGAAGCCCGCAAGAATGCTACCGATAAACTGCGCGATAAGGGTGCCCCAGCGGTGCGGGTTAATGATATTTACCGCGCCCACATGGCGGCCATGGAGGCCAAAGATGCCACGAAGGATTCTGTTGATACTGCGACGGGCACGTTCACCAAGGCCATTGATGACCTGCTTTTGGAGATGGAGCTCACCGCCCTTGTTGGTTCCAGTGCCTTGAGTCCTGGGCAGGACGCGGCATGGAAGGCTAGGATTCCGCAGGTGGTGAAGGATGCCGCCCAGGAGACCTTTAAGCAGGAGCTTAAGGATCTGCTGGCCAAGAATGTGGCAGCCAAGCAGCTCATGGATGATGTTGCGGCTGAACAAACCTCAAATATGGGGCAGGCTAATGCGAGCCTGACTGCAGCCATGGCGGCCAAGGATGCCACGGCCTTGAGTGTTCAGGCTGCGATGGATGAGTATCTGCGCACTGCGGAGGCCAATGGCTATGTGGCCAGTGATGAGGCTGTGGCCAAGGCCAAGGAGCAGGCGCAGAAGGCGCTTAATGATGCCACGGCCTTCACCACTGCGCAGAGGAAGGCCCTGCAGGGGCGCCTGGATGCTATTGGCACTGCGGACACTACCAAGGCCACTAAGAAGGGGCAGTATGAGTCCCTGGCCACGGAGATTGCTGAGCTAGATAAGGGCATTGCTGCGATTAAGAACGCTATTGCCCAGGCCCAGGCGGACTTGGGTGCCGATTTTGATGCCATTGCGGCGGATACCGCCAAGGCCAAGGCTGCTGCCGAGGACACCAATGCCACCACCCAGAGCCTCGCCCAGGCCCTGGAGGACTATAACAAGGCCGTGGCTAATGCCAAGGCAAAGCCGGAGCCAGAACAGCCGGCAACGCAGCCTGAGCAGCCTGTGACTCAGCCGGACCCTGCGCCGGATACTGGGCGCCAGAGCGCGGTGAATGAGGCCGATAAGACCCGTGAGGATGCGCAGAGTGCGCTGCGGGGCAGTGGCTTGAGCGCTAAGCTCATGGAGCTGGAGCGAGCCCTCAATGCGGTGCTCAATGATCCGAATTCCACCCCGCAGCAGATTGAGCAGGCCATGGCTAATTTCACCAGGGGTGTGCAAAATCTGATTTCTGCCACGGCGGATGAGGCCCTGGGCAATGAGAACCTGAGCCAGGGGCAGAAGGAGAACCTGGAGGCTAATCGCACAGGGGTGCTGGACTCTGATAGCTCCTTGTCCACTAAGGCTGAGGCCTTGGCGGCCCTGAAGCTCAAGGCTAGCCAATTGGCGGCGGCCATTGCTGAGGCCAAGGAGACTATCGCCAAGTCGGATTCCACTGACCCTGTGGTGGTGGCAGCCCGCGAGGAGCTGGTGGCCAAGTATAGTGCCGCCAATGCCACGGCCAATACGGTGCGTGCCGGCATTGCGGTCTATGAGGCCAAGGTGAAGGGCGCCCTGGAGGCCGAGAGGGAGAATGAGAGGCTCTATAAGGAGGCGCTGGCTAAGGCCAAGGAGAGCGCATCCAAGAAGGACACCTCGGAGGGCGATAGCCCGAACCTGGATGGTCTGAGTGATGGACAGGCGCAGAATTTTGAGAATCTCATTGCGGAGATTGAGCAGGATTCCAGCCTGAGCGATGAGCAGAAGCTGCAAAAGCTCAATGATATGCGCAATAGGATTGATGCCCTGATTGGCCAGATTGAGCGCGCTAAGAAGGCTCGTGAGGAGACGGCCGCCAAGACGGCGCACCTGACCGATGCGGAGAAGCGCGCAGCCCTGGAGGCTTTGGATAAGAAGCTTGCCGATGCCGCCTCGGATGCCAATGCTACCGCCGAATCGGTGGAGGATGCCCTGGAGGACTATTTGGGTGAGATTGCGACCTTCATTAATGATGTGCCCGCCCCGGCGGAAAATGAGCCGAAGCAGGAAGAAACCCAGCCCCAAGCGGGTGGATCCAGCTTTAAGTGGTGGTACATCCTGCTAATTATTCTGGGCCTGGGCGGTGCGGCCGCCGCTGTGCACATGAATAATATGTAGGTATTTTTTCAGAAACCCCGGCGAAGTTTTGCTATAAGTAGGTTTTTCTAGGTATGATGGTATCTATTCGTGTCTTGGGGACTTTTGCCCCTAGAGACACTACCTGCAGGTAAATGTAAGCTCGAACGAATTGAGGATAAACCCCATGGGTTCTGTCATTAAGAAGCGTCGTAAGCGCATGTCCAAGAAGAAGCACCGTAAGCTTCTCCGTCGTACTCGCGTGCAGCGTCGTAAGCTCGGTAAGTAATCGAGCTCATGGTGGGACATGGTACCGGCTTTGCCGGCCATGTCCCTTTTTTCATGCCCGGGTTTAGCGGTTGAACATCTTCCAGGTGCCCCAACCGCCCAGGCTAATGGCTGCGGTGATAATGGTCGGCATGCCAAAGGAGCGCACCGCCTTGCGCACGGAGCGGAAGTCGTGGACCTGCCAGCCCATGCGCTCAGCGTATTTGCGCAGCTTGCGGTCAGGGTTAATGGCCACGGCGCGGCCCACCATGGAGAGCATGGGCACATCATTGACCGAGTCGGAATAGGCGGTGCAGCGCGACAGGTCCAGGCCCTCAATGGCGGCAAGGGCCGCCACAGCGTGCTTCTTACCCGGGCCGTGGAGAATATCGCCCACCAGGCGGCCGGTGAACTTACCGTCCTTGACCTCACCCACAGTGCCCAGGGCGCCGGTGAAGCCCAGGCGCTTGGCTAGAATCTGGCCCAGCTGCACAGGGGTTGCGCTGACCAGCCAGACCTGCTGCCCGGCCTTGATGTGGGATTCGGCCAGGGCCTTGGTGCCCGGCCAGATTTTCTCCACCATCTTGGATTCCACAATGTCATCGCACAGGGCATAAACCTCTTCCACGGTGCGGCCCTTAACAAAAGCCAGGCCCTGGTCGCGGGCGTACTTTGCGTCCTCGACATTCTCATTGCCGGTGGCGCGGAAGCGCAGCTGCTTCCACATAACAGGGATCATCTCACGGATGGTGAAGAACTTATGGCGGTAGAGACCCATGGCGAAAACCACCACGGAGGCGCCTTGGACCAGGGTATTGTCAATATCGAAGAAGGCGGCGGCGCCTTCGTCCACGACTTCGCCCTCCGCATCGGTAATGTGCTTTGTGCCGGCGGCCTCAAAGGCGCCGTGCACACTTTCCAGGCCGGATTGGAAGTCTTCTAGGTTGACGTCGAGAAGCTCATGGAGGGCTTCGCGTACGGCGGCCTCACCGGCCTCGCGCTGGGCTTCGTCATTGAGCGGGCGGAGCAGACGGTCTTCGAGGAATCGGCGCAGGTTACCGCCGGATGCTGCGAGTGCGGCAAGAAATTCCTCGGGGGTTTGGGGATTGTACTGGGTCACGTTGCTGGCTTCCGTTGGCGGGTATTCTAGTACTTAAGATTGTAGCCTACCACCGGAAAGGGAGGATTATGCCCAATCCTCATACAGTTGCCCTGGTCACCCGCGAGGGCTGCGGCTCCTGCGTGCGCGTTCACCAGCAGATTCTTCCAATTATTGAGCAGGCCGGCGCCCGCCTGGAGGTCTTGCGCGTGGAGGATGACCAGGAATTGGCCATGGAGTTCGGCGACCGCGTCCCCGTTGTGCTCATTGACGATGAAGAATTCTCCTGCTGGGAGGTCGACAATGATGACCTGCGGGCGGCGCTAGCCGATTAGGTCCGGTGGGGTAGAAGGCCCCGTATTGAGAATTTCCGAATAGTGGCGGCTGAACTTCGTATAATCGCCGACATAGTTCGGGAATGCCTCTGCCAGATTCTGTTGATTCAGGCCAAAAACAAGCACAATGTCAACAGTCTCTGCATTTTCCTTCTCCCGATAGGACTCCAGGCGCTTATATTTTTCGTACACATCCTGGGCCTGGAATTCCGCGATTGCTCCTTCGTTCACCAGTGCGTCTGGAACAAAGTTATCCGTCAAGTAGTACTGCTGTAGGTCCGTATTGAATACCAGCAGTTCTGGCATGTCTGATTGAATGCTTCGACTATCAGCTTCGACTTCAGCCACGTCACCGGACAAGGACTGGAGCACGTTATGAAAATCTAACTGCTGGTCCAAGGACTTTACGGTCGCGAAAGATTCTGGGGTGAGTGCTGCGATTGCCAAATCATCCTCACCCCCAAATGCTGGGGCGATATGGAAAAAGAGCCGTGCCAGGTCTTTTTCCTGAGATGCCAATGCGGAGGGCAGCTCAGACTTGATATTGGTGCCGAAGAGATTATCGGCGTTTTCCAGTGCAGTCGCCCACACGTGCTGGCCCATGCCACGGATCTGGATTTCCAGGTTTTGAATGTGCTGGTCCATTTTTCGCTTGAGTCGGAAGTGCACAGAGCGATAACCAGAGGACTTTGGGCGAGCCATGTAGTTCTTGCAGCTGCGACGACTCATTGGCGAAAGATTCGCATCAGCACTGGAAACCTCAAAATTTTCGAAATAGCCGGCTTTTTCGAGATACTCAACAAAAGGGTAGACCATCGAATTATGGGGCAAGATCACACGGATTCCAGCAATATCGGTCATCGTGCTGAGTGGGAAGAAGCCCTGGCTCTTCCCATCCTGCTTATAGACACCTGCATTCTGGCGGCGCAATTTATTGATAATTGAGGTGAAGCGCTTCAAGCGAGCGACCACCATAATGCCTTCAACAGGGCAGCCCTCAAAGCGGAAGCTTCGGGTCAGTTCAGATAACTCATTCGAGGCCAACTCAACAAGATCGCGATGGGATTCACGCCAGTCCTGGGCGAGGCGCATCGCCTCCGGAAATTCCTCTGACTCTTCCCCTTGAAGGATCGCTCTCGTTGCGGTTTTCAGCTGTCCATTCGTAATCTTCCCCATAGACAAATTTTACACAAAATATGACCTGAACAGTGGAATTCAAAGGAAATATCTAGTAGAATTGATCTTCCTAGGACTATTAAATCCCGTGATGTGCAGAAAGAAAGGTGTGGGGCATGAGCGTGTTTCCAATCGCGAAATACATAATTGAGAAGCAGACTTATGTCAGCACAATGAAGCTGCATAAGCTGATTTTCTATTCCCATGCTTTGTCCTTGCTGGAAAATAATAAGTCGCTGGTTGATGAAGATTTTCAGGCTTGGCGTAATGGCCCGGTTCTTCCATCCCTCTTTGCTACTCACCGTGGACGTTTCTTCGTGGACAAGACCAAGTATGCCGATGCAGGGCCGCTGGATGCGGAGACGGCCGCCATTGTTGATGAGGTGCTGGAGAATATTGGCAGTCTCAATGGCAGCCAGTTGAGCAAGAAAACCCACCGTGAGAAGCCATGGAGTGATCAGCGTATTGGCCTGCTTCCAGGTCAGCATTCACAAAATGCAATCACCAACCAGGCCATCAAAGAAGCCTATACCAGCAAAGAGGCTATTTTTGATGCGGAAGGCCTAGTTGAATCCTAGAAGAATAAGTTCTATTTTTACCGCCCCTCCTAGCCAACTTAGGTTAGGAGGGGCTTTCTTGAAAGAAAAGCATTTGCATATTACCGTAGTATCAACCTTAAGTATGATTTAGCTGGATTGGTTGATGTACGAATGAGTATTTTGGTAGTCGGGATGTCACACCGCTGTGCGCCCGTCGACATGCTGGAACGGGTGAGTATGGATGATGCCACCCGTATTCAGGCAACCCAAGAACTCATTGCGGGGGAGAGCATCGAGGAAGCCATGATTATTTCCACCTGTAATAGGGTGGAGGTATATGCCGTGGCCAGCGGTTTCCATAATGGTGTCAATGAGGTCATTGATGTGATTGGCCGTGTTAGCGGGGTGCCGGCGGCGGATCTTCGTGCCAATCTTTATGTGCGCTATGCGGATGCGGCGGCGGAGCACTTGCTGCTGGTCACTGCGGGCCTGGATTCCATGGTTGTTGGCGAGCAGCAGATTATTGGCCAGGTGCGCACCGCCTACCAGTTGGCCCAGGAAGCCGGCACGGTGGGTCAAACCCTGCATGCTATTGCGCAGAGTGCCCTGCGTGCGGGCAAGCGCGTCCACACGGAGACGGAGATTGATGAGACGGGTCCGTCCATGGTCTCTTTCGCCCTGGACCAGGCGCTGAAGCAGAATGAGTGGGCGGATATGCGCGGCCGCACCGCCCTGGTCATGGGTGCCGGTGTGATGGCTTCCATGGCGGCCACCTACCTGGGTAAGGCCGGGGTGGATGAGCTCATTATTGCCAACCGTACCCGTGCCCGCGCCGAGGTCCTGGCGGAGCATGCCCGTGAGGCGGGGGTGGCTGCCCGCGCTATTGATTTTGATGATCGCGCGAGTGTCTATGGCACGGTGGATATGGTTGTATCCGCCACGGGTGCGGATTGCCGTATTGTAAAGGCCCAGGATATTCCGCCGCGTTGCCCAACGGGCCGCCAGAAGTTGGTCCTGGTGGATCTGTCCCTGCCGCGCGATATTGAGGATGCTTGCGCGGAGATTCCAGGTGTGTCCTTGGTTAATATTGAGCGCCTTCATGAGCTTTCGGCCCACCAGAATCAGGGTCCTACTGCCGCGGCGGAGGCCATTGTGGCGGAGGAATTGGCCGCCTATTCCAGCGCGGAGCGTGTGAAGGATATTGCCCCGAGTGTGGCGGCCCTGCGCGCCCAGGCGAATCAGATTATGGGCGATGAGTTTAAGCGCCTCATGGCCCGCACCCCGGGTTTGGAGGAGAATGAGCGCGCCGAGGTGGAGCGCGCCATGAAGCGTCTGGTGGATAAGATTTTGCACCAGCCTACGGTGCGCGCCAAGGAATTGGCGGCGGATTCTGCTACCGTTTCTTATGAGTCTGCTCTTCAGCAGCTCTTTGGTCTGCCGGCGGAGGTATTGCCGGAGCATCCGGCGGCGTCGATTAGCGCCCAGGAGCTTCCGCTTGAGGTTCCGCATTTGCAGGTCATTGCTGACCGCTAGTTTGAAGGAGTCGCTATGATTCGCATTGGCACCCGTGGGTCTTTGCTTGCAACCACCCAGTCGGGCACGATTCGTGATGCGATTAAAGCCAATGGTCACCCCTGTGAGTTGGAGATTATTACCACCCCGGGTGATTTGAACCAGGGCCCTGTGGAGCGTATTGGTGTGGGTGTGTTTACCCAGGCCTTGCGTGAGGCCATGGCGGCGGGCCAGTGTGAGGTGGCGGTGCATTCCTTTAAGGATTTGCCTTCCGCCCCGGATGAGCGTTTTGTGCTGGTTGTGCCGCCGCGGGAGGATCCTCGTGAGGCTTTGATTGCTCGTGATGGTTTGACTTTGACGCAGTTGCCGGAGGGTGCGCGTGTGGGTACGAGTGCGCCGCGCCGTGTGGGCCAGTTGCGTGCCCTGCGCCCTGACCTGGATATTCGTCCGCTTCGTGGCAATGTGGATACGCGTATTGGCAAGGTGACCAGTGGTGAGTTGGATGCTGTGGTTTTGGCGGCGGCGGGCCTGAATCGTCTTGGTCGCCTGGGGGAGGCCACCCAGATTTTTGAGCCGGAGGAGTTCATGCCGGCCCCCGCCCAGGGTGCTTTGGCGGTGGAGGCTGTGCCGGATTATGCGCGCTGTATTCTGCCGCTTTTGGATACGGAGTCGGCTGCCCGTGCCACCGCGGAGCGCGCGATTCTTTCCACTTTGAAGGCGGGTTGTACTGCGCCGATTGGTGCATACTCTGTGCTTATCGGCGACAATTTGCATCTACGTGCGGGCGTCTTTGGGCAGGATGGCTCTTGTGTGGTGGAGGGCAGTGGCCCTGTCAATGAGCCTTATGCTTTGGGTGAGCGCCTGGGCCGTGAGCTTATTGAGCGCGGTGCTCTTGACCTCTATCAGGATTAGATGAAAACCCTGATTTATCCGCGCAGTGCCGAGCACTGTGCGCCCCTTTTGGAGCGGGCGCAGCGGCGTGCGGCTGCTGCGGGCCTGGATTTGCGTGCGGTGGGTCTGCCTTTGATTGAGACGGGCCCGCTGCGTGAGGCGGCTGCGCGTGAGTCTTTGCGGGCAGCCTTGGATTCCTTGGGGGAGTATTCCTGGATTGTGCTGAGCAGTGCCGCTGCAGTGGAGTATTCGGGCTTATCAGGTGCATCCCGAGTCTTTGCCGTAGGAAAAAAGACGGCCGAGGCTGTGCGCGCCCACCTTGGGGTGGAGCCCTGGGTGCCGACTGTGCAGAATGTGCGTGGTGTGGCCGCGGAATTTCCTGTGGCCAGTGGGGTGGCGCGGGTGTTGGTGCTTAATACGAATTATGGTCCTGGGCAGGAGAATGCCCGGGTGCTGCGTGCTGCCCTGGAGGAGAAGGGCTGGCAGGTGGATGTGGTGGCCGCCTATGAAACGGTGGAACTCACCGCGCCCACCCCGGAGCAACAGGCCCTGGTTGCCGGGGCGGATGCTCTGTGTTTTACCAGTGGTTCTACGGTGCGTTCTTTCCTTCGGGTTTTTCCGGGGGCCGTGAGGCCCAGCAGTAGCCTTGGGGAGGGGACTATCATTGGGAGTATTGGGCCGCGCACAACCCACGCCCTTGAGGCACTGGGAGTTGGGGCGGCAGACCATAGTCTAGTGACTGCACCGGAGCCCAGTGGCGAAGGGCTTGTGGATGTGGTCGTCGATAAGCTAATTGAGAGGCAAGAAAATGAATCTTAACCGTCGTCCACGTCGAATGCGTCAGAGTGCGGCCATGCGTGAGCTGGTGGCGGAGACGGTGCTGCGCCCGGAGGACCTGATTCTGCCCATGTTTGTGCGCGAAGGCATTAGTGCGCCCGTGGAAATTAGCGCCATGCCGGGCGTATACCAGCACACTATTGATAGCCTCCTTGAGGCCATTGAGGAGGCCCGCAGCCTGGGCATTCGCTGCATTGACCTCTTTGGCGTGCCGCGTGATGAGGATAAGGATGCGCAGGGCAGTGTGGCCTGGGATCCGGAGGGCATTTTGAACCGTGCCATCCGTGCCGCCCGTGAGCGTTTCGGCGATAGCATTCTGATTATGGCCGATGTGTGCCTGGATGAATTCACCGACCACGGCCATTGCGGTGTGCTGGATGAGCAGGGGCGTGTGATGAATGATGAAACCCTGCCTTTGTACTGCAAGATGGCAGTCTCCCAGGCGCAGGCCGGTGTGCATATTGTTTCCCCTTCGGGCATGATGGACGGGCAGATTGCCGCCATCCGTGAGGAACTGGATGCCGCCGGTTTTGAGGATGTGGCGATTATGGCCTACTCCGCCAAGTATGCCTCGGCCTATTTTGGCCCCTTCCGTGAGGCTGTGGGCTGCAACCTGCAGGGGGACCGCCGCACCTACCAGCAGGACCCGGCCAATGTGCGCGAATCCCTCCTTGAAGTGGAACTCGACCTTGATGAGGGCGCCGATTTTGTGATGGTTAAGCCGGCCGGCTCCTATTTGGATGTGGTGGCCAAGGTGGCTGCAATGAGCCCTGTGCCGGTGGCCGCCTACCAGGTTTCTGGTGAGTACGCCATGATTAAAGCCGCTGGTGCCAATGGGTGGATTAATGAACAGGCTGTGATGATGGAATCCCTGATTTCCATTAAGCGTGCAGGCGCCGACCAGATTCTCACCTACTTTGCGGTGGAAGCGGCGCGCGCACTCAACTAGAATTATGTAGAATTCACCCGCCCGTTCAACCCCTCGTACAACCCCGCGTAGTTTCTACCTAGATTGCAGACCCATGAGTATTAATACCCAGCAGCCCGCCACCACCCCTGCGGAGGATTCGGGGCGCCCGAATTCCGTGTGGTTGGTCTACCACATGATGCTCATGCTCTTTGGCCTGGAGTTTATTTTCCGCGCCATTGATTTGGCGGCCGCCCCATACCGTGTGGCGGAGGTCAAGGAGGTCCTTGCGGGCTCCGCTGAGGTGGAGCAGCTGGAGCGCATGCTGGGGGATAATACCTGGGAGGCGCTCAGCATCACCATGTCTGTGACCCTGGCGGTCTTCTGGTTGCTCATGGCTGGTTTGGCCTTGATCCCTGCCCGCCGCATCTACACGGGCAAGGCAAGCAGCATGTGGCCGCGCCTCTTGGTCACCTTCATGGCCGCCTATTATCTGTATCGTGGTGTGCTGGTCTTTATCCCCCTTGAGACCAATAATATGCCTTCCCTGATGTACTTCCTGTGGGGCAGCACGCAGATTTTTTCCGGCATTGGCGCTATCCTTGTTGGTCTAGCGTTGAGTAAAAAAGAAACACTTTTGTGGATAGGTAAGAAATGACAACCAAGGCCAACGGGGACTTCGACCGGGCCAACAGCGGTAACAGCGTCGGTACAGACAACACCACCGGTGGTACTGGCACCAGTACAACGGCCGTAGTGGATTCGGTGCAGGAGGCCATTAATAGTGCCCGCACCGCAGCCCATGCCGCGGGTATTAACCCTGACCATGTGGTTGATGAAACCCCGGTTTTGCGCACTTCCTATGCCTTTAATCTTTCGGGTTTGAAGGATGCGAGCATTATTCGCACCATTGAGAAGGAAATTGAATCCTTGGGTGTCTCCCAGGTGGAGTGCGATACCAAGTCGGTGGATGCCACCATTATTTTTTCCACCAAGACTGCTTGGGTGACCGCCCCATCCAATGTGACCCCGGAGGCGGTTGGTGAGATTTTCGCCAACTATGAGATTGAAGCCCACCTGACCCCGGCATCCCAGCACCGCCAGGCCGAGTTGCAGGAAACCTATGAGCGTCGCCGCCGTATGAGCGAGCACCGCCATAGCCGCAACCTGCTGCTGGGCGGTTTGCGTGCCAAGCACCAGGACCGTGTGGAGCAGGAGCAGTCCCTGGCCCAACGCAAGTCGGGCTTCCTGAACCAGGACCATATTTATAAGGAGCGCGCCCCACGGGATGTGCTCTTTACTGCCCGTGCGCTGCTCACCGGCACGCGCCTTGTGGTGAGTTTTCTCTTCACCCTGCCGGTCATGCTGCTTTTCTACAATACGGAATTGCAGTTCCCCTACTGGCAGTGGGTTTGTTTGGCCCTGTCCATCCCAGTGGTGACCTATGGTGCTTGGCCTTTCCACCGTGCCGCCCTTGGTGGTGTGCGCCGTGGCATGTCCGCCCTGGATGCGAGTTCTTCTATTGCGATTATTTCCGCCTGGTTGTGGTCGGCCGCCTCTTTGGTGATCACCCCGGCTGGCGATAGGGATTGGCACTTCCAGGGCCAGTGGTTGGCGGAGCGCTATGCGCGCGTCTCCAATGGTGAGCTCTTCCTTGACGTGGCCTGCGGCATTACGGTGCTGCTGCTTTTTGGTCGTCTCATGTCGCGCCGGGCAACCACCCCACATATGCTCACTGAGCTGCTGGACCGTGCCCACCTGATTCCGAAGATGGTGACTGTGGTGCGTAAGAATCCGACTGGTGCGGGTTCGGTGACCATGGAGATTCCTGTGAAGGAAATTCGTGCCGGCGATGACTTGGTTGTGCCGGCCGGTGTGGTCATCCCTGCTGATGGTGAGGTCATTGGTGGTAAGTCCACCGCCAAGGGTGGCATTCTCACCACGGTGTCCATGAAGGAAGTCAAGGTGGGTAACCATGTTTTTGCCGGCATGGTGAACCTGGATGAGGAGATTAAGCTCCGTGTGACCCGCGCGGGTTCCCGCACCCGTATTGCGATTATGAAGCGCTGGTTGAAGGAGGCCACCCACCAGGAGGACCACAATGCCAGGTTGGCTATTCGTTCTGCCTCCTTCCTGGTGCCGGCCACTATTTCGGTGGCTATTTCCACCTTCGGCATGTGGTGGTTCCTTTCCGGTAATGCCAATACGGCCTTTGCCTGCGCCCTGGCCGTGCTGGCCTCCGTGTGCCCTGTGGCCTTGGCCCTGTCTACCTCGCTGACCATGCGCCTTGGTGTGGAGAAGGCTGCCCGCCTGGGTATCTTTGTGCGCAATGCGGATATGCTGCGCACCATTGATAGTTTGACCGCCGTGATTTTTAACCGCGTGGGTACCCTCACTGAGGAGGACATGTCGGTCAAGACTGTGGTGGCCCGCAAGGGTGAAAACCCGGATTTGGTGTTGCGTGTGGCAGCCGCCCTGCTCATGGAGTCGGACCATAGTGTGTCCCGCGCTATTGTGCGCGCCGACCGTGAGGCCCGCGATGCCGGCACTAAGAGTGAGGCTGTGCCTTCCTGGATTGAGGTCCATAATTCTGTGGTGGATGAGAATGGTGCCTTCTGCGGCATTATTGAGATCCCTATGGAGCGTTCCGATGGCGACCTGGAGAAGGTCCAGGTCAACGCCCGCATTTGGCGTCCCCGTGACCTTTCTGAGTTGGATGCCTGCCTGGTGCCTGCGGCCACTGCTGGTGGCACCCCGCTGATTGTCTCCTGGAAGGGGGTGGCCCGTGGTGTCATTACTCTTTCGGATAAGAATAAGCCTGAGGCTTTGGATGCCATTGCCGCCGTGGAAAACCTGGGTGTTCGCACGATTATGATTACGCGTGATACCTATCCGGTGGCGCGTCGATTTGCTGATAACCTGGGTATTTCCGGGGTGCTGGCCGGTATTGCCCCGGGTAAGAAGGCGGCCTCGGTGCGCAGTATCCATGCTGGTGGCGATGTGGTTGCCATGGTTGGTGATAGTTCTATTTCGGACTGTCTGCGCGTGGCTGATATTGGTATTTTGATTGGCGGCACCGCCGATTTGGAAAATGATGATGCCGATGTGGTGATCCTCAGTGAGGATGTTATGGCCATCCCGAATCTCATGATTTTGGCCCGCCGCGCCAATAAGCGTGCCCGCCGTAATATTTCCTTCACCTGGGCCTATAACGGCATTGTTGTGGGGCTTTCTGCCTTTGGTCTGCTTCACCCAATGGCCGCCACGGTGCTGATGATTATTGCCTCCCTGGTTGTGGAATACGCTGCCTTTGGCCGCGAGGACCTGCCATGGCGCAAGCAACCTATTTAAAAACTGAATCGCAGATTCCCCATCCCGTTTACCGCCATCGGCCGTGCCGTGCGGTTGCGCTAAGATAGTAGGCATGTCTTTGCTAGCTCAGGCCGTTGATTCTGCGGCACCCACCCCTGTTTGGTTTATGCGCCAGGCGGGCCGTTCTTTGCCCGAATACCTTGAGGTTCGTGAGGGAATCCCAATGTTGGATTCCTGCTTCATGCCTGAGCTAGCCGCGGAGATTACTTTGCAGCCGGTGCGCCGCCATAATGTGGATGCGGCCATTTTCTTCTCCGATATTGTGGTGCCCTTAAAGGCCCTGGGGATTGCTTTGGATATTGTTCCGGGCCGTGGCCCTGTGGTGGATAAGCCACTGCGCAGCAGCCAGGATATTGCCCATTTTGCCGCCCACATTAAGGAGGCCCTGCCGGGTGCCGCTGAGGCCCTGGGTCCGATTACTGCGGCGGCCCGCATTGTGCGCGGGGAGCTGCCGGAGTCCAAGACTTTGATTGGTTTTGCCGGCGCCCCATTCACCCTGGCCAGCTATTTGGTTGAGGGTGGTCCTTCCCGTAACCATGAGCACACCAAGGCCCTGATTTATAGTGATGATCCTGCTTGGGATGAGCTGATGCGCACCCTGGTTGAGGTGGTTCTTGTTGGTCTTCGCGCCCAGGTTACTGGTGGTGCGAGCATTATTCAGATTTTTGATTCCTGGGTGGGTTGTTTGGATCCGGCCACCTATTCGCGCCGCGTGAAGCCGTATACTGACCTGATTGTGGAGCGTGTCCATGCGGAATTGGATGTGCCGGTGATTCTTTTCGGTGTGGGCACCGGTGAGCTGCTCAGTGCGATGAGCCAATCCCGTCCAGATGTTCTTGGCGTGGATTGGCGTGTGCCTCTCGACGTCGCCGCAACACGCGCCGCTCAACCCATGGTTCTGCAGGGCAATCTGGACCCGGCTGTTTTCTTCGCCGGCGAGGATGTTCTGCGCCAGCATATTGAGCGCATTAAGGGCGAGGCTGCCCGCGCCATTGAGGCCGGCACGGCCCTGGGCCATATTTTCAACCTGGGCCACGGTGTGCTGCCCACCACCCAGCCGGAGATTATTACCCGCGCGGTGGAGATTATTCACGAAATCTAAGCGAACCACATTTAGGTAAAGGAGATATTAGTGAGCGAGAAGAAGCGCGTTGCCATTATTGGTGCCGGCCTCGCCGGCTTGGTGGCCGCCTATGAGCTGCGTAATGTGGCTGCGGTGACCGTCTTTGAGGCGGAGGATCGCATTGGCGGCAAGTTGCGCACGGTTCCTTTTAAGGCCGGCCCAGTGGATATGGGTGCGGAGGCCTACTTGGCCCGCCGTGAGGATGCCACCGAGTTTATTCAGCAGCTGGGCCTGGGCGATAGCCTGCGATATCCTTCCGGTCTTCCATCCGCCGTCTACGCGGAGGGCGCGTTGCACTCCATGCCGCGCGGCACCCTAATGGGTATTCCTGCCAAGGGTGAAACTGTGGAGGGCATCTGCAGTGCGGAGACCGTGGCACGCATTGCTGCCGAGGGAAGCGCCGAGCCTATTTCGTGGACCCCGGGTCAGGATATGAGCGTTGGTGCACTGGTGCGCAGCAGGTATGGCGATGAGGTTGTGGAGAAGCTTGTGGATCCACTGCTTGGCGGTGTCTATTCCTGCTTGGCCGATGATCTCTCCGTGCGCGCCACGGTGCCCAAGCTTGCCAAGGCTCTGGATGAGGCAGCACAGGCCGGTGAGCCTGTGACCCTATCCGGCGCGGTGGCCAGCGTGGTTGCTGGTTTTAGCACCGAGGCAGCCTCCGGTAATGGGGGCACGCGCCCAGTTTTTGCCACCTTTGCCACCGGCTACCACGAGTTTTATGATGCCCTGGCGGAGCAGTCCGGGGCCGAGATCTATGTGGATAGTTTCATTAGTTCCATTAAGCGTGAGACTAAGGGTGCTTCTAAGGGCGCTGCGAATGGGACTTGGTCCATTAATAATGAGCGCTTTGATGCCGTCATTCTTGCCGTGCCCGCCCCAACCGCGGCAGGGCTGCTGCGCGGGGTGGATAGGGACTTGGCCGCCACAGTGGGTGGCATTAACCTTGCATCCAGCGCGGTTGTGGGCTTTGCTTTTGCGGATGACTCCTTTATCCCACAGAACTCCGGCATTTTGGTGGCCACCAAGAGTGACCTGCACGCCAAGGCCTTTACCTTCTGGTCGCGCAAGTGGCCCCATGTGGCCGAGCGTGGCGGGGCAGTGGTGCGCGTAAGCTTTGGTCGCCTGGGCGATGACGCCCTGGTGCGCGCCGAGGAAGACACCCTCGTCGACCTGGCCCTGGAGGACTTGTCCACCGTGCTGGGCGTGACAGTGCCGGAACCAGCAGAGATTTTCGTACAGCGCTGGTATGGCGGTTTGCCACATATCGCGCCGGGCCACCAGGAGCGTGTCAAGGACATTGAGTCGGCGCTTGCAACCTCGTTGCCGGGCATGTATGTGGCCGGCGCGTGGACACACGGTGTGGGCGTGCCTGATATTATTGCTTCTACTCGCGAATTGGCTCAGAGCGTAGCCGACTATTTTGAAACCGGAAGGTCCAATAATGACTAATACCACCCGTTCCGCCGACCTCATGGCAGAGGCCAGCCGTGTAACCCCCGGTGGTGTGAATTCCCCTGTGCGTGCCTTCGGGTCCGTGGGTGGCTGCCCACGTGTGATTGCTTCCGCTAAGGGCTCCACCCTGGTTGATGTGGATGGCAATGAGTATGTGGATTTGATTTGCTCCTGGGGTCCAATGCTTATGGGCCACGCCCACCCGGCCGTGGTGGATGCAGTGCAGCAGGCCGCCACCCGTGGTCTTTCCTATGGTGCGCCCACCTATGCGGAGACGGAGCTGGCTGAGCTCATTATTTCCCGCAGTGCCGCCGAACAGGTGCGTTTGGTGAATTCCGGCACGGAGGCCACCATGAGTGCGGTGCGCCTGGCCCGTGGTTACACCCAGCGATCCAAGATCCTCAAGTTTGAGGGCTGCTACCACGGCCATGCGGATTCCTTGCTGGTCAGTGCTGGTTCGGGTGTGCTGGACTATTCGGCCGGTGCCTCCACCACTGATGAGACGGGTGTGCCATCCACCATTGCCGCCGATACCATTGTGGTTCCCTATAATGACCTGGATGCCGTCAAGGCTGCTTTTGCCCAGTATCCGGATCAGATTGCCTGCATTATCACTGAGGCAGCTGTGGGCAATATGGGCACTGTGGCACCCCAGGCGGGTTTCAACCAGGCCCTCAAGGAGATTGCCCATGAGAATGGGGCGCTGCTCATCCTGGATGAGGTCATGACTGGTTTCCGTGTGTCCGCAAAGGGCTGGTATGGCATTGATGGGGTCGCCGGTGACCTGGTGACCTTCGGCAAGGTGGTTTCCGGTGGTCTGCCGGCCGCAGCTTTTGGTGGCCGCGCCGATATTATGAGCCACCTGGCGCCACTGGGGCCTGTGTACCAGGCGGGCACCCTGTCCGGTAACCCTGTTGCCGTGGCCGCCGGTCTTGCCTCCCTCACAGCCGCCGATGAGGCGGTCTATGCCGCGGTGGATAAGAATGCGGATCAGCTGCACGCCATTATTGACCAGGCTTTTGATGCCGCTGGTCTTGCCCACCATGTGCAGCGCGCCGGCAATATGCTCTCCATCCGTTTTGCGGAAGGGGAGGGCCATAATTTTGCGGATATGTCGGCCGCCGTTCAGGCCGCCCCTGTCTATCCTGCTTTCTTCCACGCCCTGCTTGACCATGGTGTCTTTGCCCCACCAAGTGCCTATGAGACCTGGTTTGTTTCTTCCGCCATGACGGATGCTGATTTTGAAAAGATTGACCGCGCTATGCACGCCGCCGCGCGTGCCGCCAAGGAGGCCCTGCACTAATGAGTTCTGATATTACGAGGAGTTCTGATATTACGAGTTCCCCAGCTGAGCGCACTGTTGTTCACCTGGTGCGCCACGGTGAGGTCTTTAACCCTGAGCGCATCCTCTACGGTCGCCGCCCAGGTTATCGTCTGAGCAAGCGCGGCCAGAAGCAGGCGGCCGCCACTGCCGCTTCCTTGGCCAGCCATGATGTCACCTACCTGGTGGCCTCCCCGCTGCAGCGCGCCCAGGAGACTGCCCGTCCTTTCGCCGCAGAATTGGGTTTGGAGATCAACACCGATGAGCGCCTCCTGGAGGCGGGTAACCAGTTTGAGGGCCTGCACATTAAGGGTGTGCGCTCCCAGCTGTGGAACCCTAAGCGCTGGCCGCTGCTCAAGGATCCGCGCATCCCTAGTTGGGGTGAGCCCTATGAGGAGATTGCTGAGCGCATGATGCAGGCAGTGGAGGCCGCCCGTGATGCGGCCCGTGGCCATGAGGCTGTTTGTGTTTCCCACCAGTTGCCGATTGTCTGTGTGCAGCGCCTGGTGGCCGGTAAGCCTTTCTTCCATAACCCTGCTGTGCGCAAGTGTAACTTGGCTAGTGTTACCTCCTTGATCTACTCTGGTAATGATTTAATTGGCTGGGAGTATTCCGAGCCAGCAAGCGGGATTAAGAAGGAAAAGTAGTGTTCGGTGTAAAGAAAAGCCTGGCGGCCACCCTGGCGGTGGCGGCTTTGGCAGTGAGTGCCTGCTCCCAGTCCTCCTCGGAGCCAAGTGCGGGCACAACCTTTAATTTCTATGCGCCGGGTGGTCAAACCCTGATTCAATATTCTGCTGATGAGCGTAAGCCAGTGCAGGCTTTTTCGGGCCAGTCCTTGATGGATCCTTCCCAGACCATTAGTCTGTCCGACTATGATGGCCAGGTTGTTGTGCTCAATGCCTGGGGCCAGTGGTGCGCACCGTGCCGCACGGAGGCTGATGATATGGAGACTATCCATGAGGCCATTAGTGGCCGCGGTGGCACTGTTCTTGGCATTAATGTGCGCGATTATTCGGAGGATGTGGCCCGCGATTTTGTTACCGATTCGGGTTTGACCTATCCTTCCCTCTACGATCCACCTTTCAAGACGGCCGCCGCCCTGGGTGGTATTCCTGCCAGCGTGGTGCCTACCACGATTATTTTGGATAAGCAGCACCGCCCAGCCGCTGTTTTCCTCCGTGAGGTCACCAGCGATGAGGTTCTTGATATTGTGAACCCTCTGCTGGCTGAGTAGGCGGGGCGCTCGTGGATTTTTCAGCTTCCGCTTTTGCCGATTTGACGGCCAGTGGCCCGCTGCTTCTTGCCTGTGCGGCGGCCGCCCTGGCCGGTTTGGTGTCTTTTGCCTCCCCTTGTGTGGTGCCTTTGGTGCCGGGCTATATGTCCTATTTGGCCTCTATTGTTGGTGGCGGCATGGATATTGAGGGCAATAATGTGGCTGTGGCTAAGAAGGGTCGTTTCCGCGTGGCCGGGGCGGCACTCATGTTTGTCCTTGGTTTTAGCGTGATTTTCCTCCTGGGCACGGTCACGGTTTTTGGTGCGATTAGTGCCTTGACTTTGAATGCGGCGCTGCTGCAGAAAATCGGCGGTGTCATTACTGTGATTATGGGTTTGGCTTTTATGGGCCTGATTCCTGTTTTGCAGAATGAGAAGCGCTTCCACCCGCAGAATCTGTCCACGTGGATTGGCGCGCCCGTCTTGGGCGGCGTTTTTGCCTTGGGTTGGACCCCGTGCCTTGGCCCGACTTTGGCTTCGATTATTAGTATTTCTGCTGGTACGAGTGGTTCTACTGCGGCGCGCGGCGTGGTCCTGATTCTCTTCTATTGCCTTGGCCTGGGAATTCCTTTTATTATCGTGGCGCTTGGCTCGGCCCGCGCCATGGGCGCTGTAGGCTGGTTGAGTAAGCATTCTCGTCACCTGCAAATTATTGGTGGTGTCCTGCTTGTTCTTGTTGGCCTGGCTTTGGTCAGCGGCCTGTGGGATTACTTTATCGCCTGGGTTCGCCAGTGGACTGTGTCCTTTGGTGCCACCCTCATTTAGATTGATTGACACACTATGAAGTATTTGAAATCAGCCTGGCATTGGCTCACTAGTATGCGCACGGCTTTGGCTTTGCTCTTCCTTTTGGCCATTGCCGCCATTCCTGGTGCTGTCCTGCCGCAGCGTAATGTGTCGGAGTCCCAGGTGGATTCCTATATTGCTGCTAATGGTCGTACCGCGGAGATTTACGATAAGCTCCAGCTTTTTGATGTCTTCTCTTCGAGCTGGTTTACCGCTATCTATGTGCTGCTTTTCATTTCTTTGATTGGCTGTATTCTTCCTCGTACGTGGGATCATTATCACCAGTTGCGCACTAAGCCGGTTCGTGCCCCGCGTAATTTGGAGCGCTTGCCGTTGAGTAATTCCACCCGCACGGTGCCGGGCCAGTTTGCTGATGAGCAGGCTGTTTTGGCTAAGGCGCGTGGTCTTTTGCGCGGCTGGAAGATTGCGGAATATTCCCCTGAGCAGGACCGTAAGGGTGGTTTTTCCCTTTCTGCTGAGCGTGGTTACCTCCGCGAGTTCTTCAACCTTGTTTTCCACCTCGGCCTCGTGGCTCTCCTTGTCACTATCGGCCTTGGCCGCATGGTTTACTATGAGGGCCAGGTCATTGTGGTGACGAATAATGCGAATTCGCAGTTCTGTAATACGGCTCTTGCGAATTTTGATACTGTCCGCGGCGGTGCGCTTTTCGACGGCACCGATCTCGCACCCTTCTGCGTAGACGTCAAGAACTTCACTGCGGATTATAATCCGAATGGTTCTGCCTCCATGTTTACTTCGGATATTACCTATGCTGTGGGCGATGAGATTTTTAGCCCTGAGGATACGTGGAAGCCGTATACCTTGAAGGTGAATCATCCTCTTCGTATTGAGGGCACCCGTGTGTATTTGCAGGGCCATGGTTTTGCCCCTCGTGTGACGGTTACTTGGCCTAATGGTGAGTCCCGCACCCAGATGGTGCAGTTTGCCCCAATGGAGATGAATACTTTCTTGTCCACTGGTGCGATGCGTTTTGATCCTCCTGCCGGCATGTATCCGGATGAGTACACGCGCCGCCAGAACCAGTTGGCTATTCAGGGTCTTTTTGCCCCGACCGCCAGCTTTGATGGTGTGATTACTGAGGATGGTCAGACCACTTCGACCTCCTCTATGCGTTCGGTGAGCCCTGTGCTCTCTAATCCTGGTTTGGCCATTGATATTTATCGTGGCGATAATGGCTTGGATACTGGCCGTGGCCAGAATCTCTTTAGCCTGGATACCAGTCAGATGCACTCTGGTGCCTTGCAGAAGGTGGAGCGTGTGAATCTCCTGGTTGGTGAAACCACCACTTTGGATGATGGCACCAAGATTACTTTCGACGGTGCCGAGGACTTTGTTAACCTCCAGGTTTCCCGCGACCCAACACAGATTTGGGTCCTGGTTTCCACTGTGGTTATGCTTGTGGCCCTCATGGGCAGCCTGCTCATTAAGCGCCGCCGCATCTGGGTCCGCGTAAGCAGTGTCTCCGACACTGCTTACGGTGCAGCGGGCGGCTCGGGAGACGCTGCCTCTGGCAGCGTCTGGGTGATCGAAACTGCTGGTTTGGCTCGTACTGACCGTGCCGGTTGGGGCGAGGAATATGATCGCTTCCACCGTCGTCTTCTGGATTTGCCTGACCCAGAGGAAGAAGAGTAGAAAAATTTCAGCCCCATATCACCTTAGGTTAATTACGTTGATTAGCCTAAGGTGATATTCTATTAAACATGCTTGTCAACCAATCGCTCGCGTCTTTCTCGGACACGTGCTATAAAACTGCTGTCGTCATCTATGTCTTTGCCCTGGTGCTGTCTCTCATCACCTATATCAAAGAGGTGAATGTTCGCAGCAAGGTGGCGGTCGGGGCCGGCGATGTCGGCGCGGCCGGGGCTGGCGAGGCCACCCCGACCGGTGGAACTGACGACGTGGTCCTGACTCCTGAGCAGGAACGTGCTGATAGGTCTGCTGCGAAGTTTGGTGGCATGACCCAGGCCATTATTTGGCTGGGCATTATTATTCAGGCTGTCTCTGTGGTGACTCGTGGCCTCTCGGTCAAGCGCTTCCCATGGGGCAATCTCTATGAGTACATCAATGTGGTGAGCCTGGTTGCCATGGTTGTTGCCGGCCTGGTTATTTATAACCGTGCCCGCCGTGTTCTGTGGCCATGGATTCTCACCCCAATGCTGGGCCTGCTGTTCTATGGTGGCATGAAGCTCTACCTGGCTGCCGGCGATGTGGTGCCAAGTCTCAAGTCCTTCTGGTTCCCAATCCACGTGTCCTCCGCAGCTATTGGTGCGGGCATCGGCATGATTTCCGGTATTGCCTCCCTGCTCTTCCTGCTGCGCTCCTACCAGCCTAAGGGCCAGGAGAAGGGCTTCTGGGGCAAGGTGGCCATGCCACTGCCTGACCTCAAGGCCCTGGATGCCCTGGCGTATCGCAGTGCGGTGCTCACCCTGCCTATCTTTGGTTTGGGCATTATGTTTGGTGCCATTTGGGCAGAGTCCGCCTGGGGTCGTTTCTGGAACTGGGATCCAAAGGAAGTTATGTCCTTTGTTACCTGGGTTCTCTACGCCGGCTATCTTCACGCCCGCGCAACCTCTGGTTGGAAGAATAACCGTGCTGCTGTGATTAATATTTTGGCCCTGGCAGCAATGG
The DNA here is from genome assembly GCA_030530985.1 of Corynebacterium sp. Taxonomy (GTDB): domain Bacteria; phylum Actinomycetota; class Actinomycetes; order Mycobacteriales; family Mycobacteriaceae; genus Corynebacterium. The sequence continues at coordinate 4,586 of JAUMTX010000021.1, read as the reverse complement.
TCTTTAACCTCTTCTTCATTAACCTGATCTTCCCAGGCATGCACTCTTATGCAGGTGTAAGCTAAGCTAAAACCATGCATGAAGCCATGGTTAGGATTAACCCCGCACGTAATCTCTCCCGGTTATTGGTAACCGGCGGTGCGGGGTTTATTGGATCCAATTTCGCCCACTATTCCTTGGAGGAATATCCACGTGAGGTGGAGATTCTTATCTATGATTCCCTGGGCTATGCGGGCAACCCTGCCAATATTCCAAGCAATGCTCGCCTCGTGCAGGGCGATATTTGTGATGCTCTTTTTGAGCAGGTCGTGGATGAGTTCAAGCCGGATGCGGTGATTAACTTTGCGGCCGAATCCCATGTGGATATTTCCATCACCCACCCGGAGCTCTTTATGCGCTCCAATGTGGAAGGGGCCATGCATGTGGCCAAGGTCTGTGCCGACCGTGGCATTCGCCTCCACCATATTTCCACCGATGAGGTCTATGGCGATTTGGAGATCGGCAGTGGGGAGATGTTCACCTTGGACTCCCCATACCGCCCATCCAGCCCCTATGCGGCCTCCAAGGCAGCCTCGGATTATTGCATCCAGGCGGCCATCCGCACCTATGGTCTGCAGGCCACCATCTCCAATTGCACCAATAATTTTGGTCCACGCCAGCACACAGAAAAGCTCATTCCTCGCCAGATTCTGCGCGCCCTCCACGGTGAGCCTGTGGTCCTCTATGGTGATGGCCGCAATGAGCGCGACTGGATTCATGTCTATGACCACAACTCTGCTGTCTGGGCCATTCTGGAATGGGGCGAGATGGGGCAGAACTATTTGATTAGTGCCCGCAATGTGCGCAGCAACCGCGATATTGTGGACTTTATTGCCCAGCACATTCCTGGCACAGAAATAACATATATTGAGGACCGTGCGGGCCACGACCGCCGCTACGCCCTGGACCCACAGTCCGTGGAGGCCCTGGGATGGAAGCCGGTTTATAGTTTTGAAGAAGGCCTCGCAGCCACTATTGAATGGTACAAAGAGCACGTAGACGAGGTACGGGAGCAGTTCCTTGCCTCGGAGCGTCGATACGCGAAAGGACAGGCTAAAGCCTAATGGGAGACAGTAAGCGTGCACGCCGCGTGGAATCCCTGCCCGGAGTTTATATTCACCGACCACGCATTTTCCCGGATGACCGTGGCCATTTTGCAGAGGCCTTCAAAGCATCGGCCCTGGCAGAGGCCGGCGGGCAGCTCGACCTGCGCCAAGCCAATGTGAGTTTTTCGCGCCGGGGTACCATTCGCGGCATGCACTATACCCTCAACCCACCAGGTCAGGCCAAGTATGTGATGTGCGCGGCCGGCCGCATTGTGGATGTCATTTTGGACTATGAGCGGAATGAATATATGGCTGTGGAGCTATCCAGCGAGGAGCGCACCGCCGTTTTCGTGCCGGAAAACTATGCCCACGGCTTTATTGCGGTGGAGGATTCCACAGTCTTTTACCTGACCAGCTGCGAATACCAGCCGGATGTGGACAGGGGACTAAGCCCCATGCGCATTGATTGGCAGGAGCTTGCCCCAAGCATTGACCCGGCGGACTATATTCTTTCGGAGAAGGATCGGGAGGCGGAATAGTGAAGGGCATTATTCTTGCTGGTGGTACTGGCTCCCGACTCTTTCCCATCACCCGCGCGGTGAGCAAGCAGCTTGTCCCCGTCTATGACAAGCCAATGATCTACTATCCGCTGTCCACCCTCATGCTTGCGGGGATTCGCGATATTTTGATCATCACCACCCCGGAGGACCAAAGCCAATTTGAGCGCCTCCTAGGCGATGGCAGCCAGTTTGGTATTCGCCTGAGCTATGTGGCCCAGGATGCACCGCGCGGATTGGCTGAGGCCTTTATCCTCGGTGCGGAGCATATCGGCGATGACTCGGTGGCCCTGGTCCTTGGGGATAATATTTTCTATGGTCCGGGTTTGGGCACCCAGCTGCGCCGCTTCAATAGCCTGGACGGTGCGAGCATTTTCGCCTACCAGGTCTCCGATCCTGCCGCCTATGGTGTGGTGGAATTTGACCAGAATCACAAAGCAATCTCCCTGGAGGAGAAGCCCACTCATCCCAAGTCCCGCTATGCGGTTCCGGGCCTGTATTTCTACGATAATAATGTGGTCCAGTATGCCCGTGAGCTCACCCCTAGTGCCCGTGGTGAATTGGAAATTACGGATATTAACCGCCGCTATTTGGAAGAAGGACGCCTCCATGTTGAGGTTCTTCCGCGCGGAACTGCCTGGTTGGATACAGGAACCACGGATCTATTAATGGCCGCCGGGGATTTTGTGCGGGCCATTGAGCAACGCCAAGGACTCAAAATTGGCTGCCCGGAGGAAGTGGCCTGGCGCATGGGCTATATTACCGATGAAGAATTGACAGCCGCTGCCGAAAACTTGCTCAGTTCTGGGTACGGGCTCTATCTGAAGGATCTTTTAGCTTAAAATTGCATAACTCCACTATGATAGAACCGTGAATAAGTCAGTACGTGTTCTAGGCAGCATTCTTGCCGCTCTGCTCATGGTGGTGGGTGTTGCGCCAATCAATACCTCCAGTGCAAATGCAGATACCCCTATTGAGCGTTGGTACAATACCGCCACCGCTGATTTGGTGCATTCTACCGGTACCGGTTGGCTCTTTAAAGACTACCCAGCCGTGCTTCGTGGCAATGATGTACTGCTTAGCCCAAGCCAGCGTTGCGGCACCGACTTGGTGCTCATTGTTCGCGGCTCCAGTGAGGACCCATGGGGTTGGGATCAGCCTGATACGTTGACCTACCAGCAGGTGGGCGATGACCTGTGGGCGGACTCCCCATACCAGCTTGGTCGCCGTAAGCTTACCGGTGGCGGCTACCTTGGTGATGGTGCCGTGCGCGCCAATATGGGCATCCCTGTAGCAACCCTGGTCTACCCAGCCCAGGCAATTAGCTTCCTCGGCGGCCCTGAGGTCAGCACCGATAAGTACCGTAACTCGGTGCACAAGGGTGGCGACCAGCTCATTGCGGCCCTCCACCATGTTTTTGATGCCTGCGGCGATAACCCACCAAACCTGATTCTTGCTGGCTATTCTCAGGGTGCCGATGTTATCAATAACGCCACTGCTCGTATCACCAATACCGATGAGCAGTACCTCATGGATCGCGTAAAGAAGATCTTCCTTTTGGGCGACCCATCCCGCCGCATTGAAGGCCCTGAAAATACTGAGGCCTGGGTGTATGGTCAGCCAACCAACCCTGTTGGTGGTGTGAGCCGTGCCGTCACCCAGGGCACCCCATTCGGTCTGTACTATCCGGCCCTGGATGAGTACCGCGATTCCCACGCCGGTCAGATTGCCTCCTACTGTGTACCGGGCGACTTGGTTTGTGATACCCACAGTGGTGAAACCATCCAGGGTGTGGAAATGCACACCGCCTACGGCAATATGATTACGCGAATCTCCAAGCCTGAAATTGCTGAAAAGTTCGGCTACTACAATAACGTGCAGTACCTGGACGCCATGTATGCTCAGGCCATGGATGCCCTTGGTCGCACCCCGGGCATTAATGTCAATGCCATTGCCACTGTGGGCCCTGGTTTGAATTACATGAATATTGCACAGAATATTCGCGATGTGAATACCAGCCACACTGTTCATGTGCGTGGCGTGGCTGTTAATGGCCAGGTCTTTGAAGGCGTGGGCACCATTGGTGTGGGCGCCTCCGGTGCATTCGCCTACTTCCTGCCACCGGCTGCCGCCATGGCCCTGGATTTGGAAATCTACCTGGATGACCAGTTCATCTCCCGTATCCCTGCCGTGTATAGCTGGGGCACAAAGATGGACGGCACCAATTCCCGCGTGAAGTCGGCCATCTATGTTCAGGGTGACCATGACTATGACACCACCATGGGTGAACTCCTGGTCAGCCAGATTCAAAACTGGAATGTGCCAATTGAACAGCGCATTGAACTCATCCGCACCGCCTATGGCGATGCCGGTGTTCGCCTCTACTTCAGCTGGCTGAACCTGGTCTATGCGGCCGGTATCCGTGTGGAATACACCGACCAGCTCAACCGCCTCATGGAAGATGGTGAGATTCCTCGCCTCAATGCGGACCTCAATCCGCTCATTGACTTCCTCCATGAGACTGGCAGCCTCGATGCCTATGGCAATCTCAATATCCTGGGCTTTGACTTTGTCACTCTCTTGGATACCGTGGTGGCCACCACCTAGCACAAACTAAAAGACGCACCCGTGGAATAAGATTCCGCCGGGTGCGTTTGCCATTTCACGCCATGCCACAACTGGCATGCGCTCACAGCCTTGAGGCACAGCGGAGTAGACAAAGTTCCACTGATTTCCTCTTTCACCGATAACCTTGATGAAAAGCGGACAATTATATTCCCTGCTCGTCGTAGGAATAACAATGTGATTATTGCTCTTCTAGGTTCCGGTACTACCCAGGGTACTGACAGTAGTAGGCTTTTTGGGATATAGGCAGAAATGTGTTGATGCGTAGGTAGGGGAAAGTAAAATAAGGGAGAGATGCCTGTGAGCATCTCTCCTGGAT
>JAUMTX010000057.1 GCA_030530985.1 Corynebacterium sp. | reverse complement strand
GCTGCTGGGCTAGGAGCTCGCGGGCTTTTCGCCTGTCCCTGCGAATTGGGTAGATAGTGAGCAGGATAGCAAAAATGATGGCGCCAATGAGGCAACCCAGGGCCCAGGTGGCTGGGAAGATGCTAAAGGCGACAGTGCCAAATGAGAATGCACCAACCCATGCATAGAGGACCAAAACCACGCGGCGGTGGGTGTGGCCCAATGCCAGGAGGCGGTGGTGCAGGTGCATTTTATCGGCAGTAAATGGACTCTGGCCCTTAGCCAAACGCCTAAAGACGGCAAGGACAAGGTCCAAAAGTGGAACACTCAGTGCCGCAATAACAACAAGGAATGGGCTAATAACCGCAATGAGGTCAGCGGTGCCGTAGAGGCTCATATTGATCTTGCCGGAGGCCGAGGTACAGGTCGCAGCAAGCATGAGGCCAATGAGCATGGAGCCCGAGTCGCCCATAAAGATACGGGAAGGCTCAAAGTTATGAGGCAGGAAGCCAGCACACATGCCCACCAAGGCGGCGGCAATAATGGCAGGAGGATAGGCCGACACTGTGCCACCCTGGTCATGAAGAATCACAAGGGAGAACAGCAATAGTGCCCCGCCACCGATCATGCCCATGCCGGAGGCCAGGCCATCCAAGCCATCAACAAAGTTAATGGCATTGATCAATGTGACGGTAAATATCACAGTAAAGATACCGGACATTGCCCTATCCATGATGAGCGTGGTGCCACCACTAAAAGGCAAGTAGAGCAAGGTCCAACTCAAACCAAGCACGCACATCACTGTGGCGGCAGTAACTTGGCCAATGAGTTTAGATACAGCATCCAATTCGAAAATATCGTCAAGGACACCAACGGCCACAATAATGACTGCTGCCCACACTACCGCCGACATTTCCGGGGTAATGGGTCTAAAGCCACGGGTCAGGGCCGGTAACTGTTGGGCCACAAGGACCGCGGCCAAGAAGCCGAGCATCATTGCGGCACCACCCAGTCGTGGCTTAGGCACAGTGTGCACATCGCGATCACGAATATCAGCCATATGGCCAAAGCGCATAAAAAGATAGCGCACAAGGCCAGTGGCCAGATACGTGATCACACAAGCGATGAGGACAACAAGGCCCAACTCACGAAGAGGGACACCCATTAAGCGAGACTTTCTGGGCTTACACCAAGGGCGGAAGCAATCTGAGCCACGGTGATAGAACCCTCACGCAGAACACGTGGGTGATCACCGGAAAGGTCAACAATGGTGGATGGTACACCGATGGTGGATTCACCAGAATCCAAATAGCAGTTCACGCTCTCCCCCAGCATCTCCTGGGCTGCCTGGGCAGTGGTTGCCGAAGGCATACCCGAAATATTGGCGGAAGACACGGCCATTGGGCCGGTGCGGCGAAGAAGCTCTATTGCCACTGGGTGCAGAGGCATGCGCAGCATCACAGTGCCACGGGTATCACCCAAATTCCATGGAAGGCTTGGGGCCTGGCGAACAATCAAAGACAGGGCGCCTGGCCAGAAGGCCTCCACAAGGGTGCGTGCGGAGGCAGGATACTCGGCAACAAGACCAGTAATGGTATCCCAGGAACCAACTAGCACAGCCACCGGCATATCAGGACCACGGTGCTTAGCAGCCAAAAGGCGAGCAACAGCATCATTATTGAAGGCATCGCAGCCAATGCCATAGACAGTGTCAGTAGGCATGACTACAAGGCGGCCACCGGCCACAGCATTCTGTGCGCTCTGGAGACCTAATTCACGATCCTTCGGATCTTGGCAATCAAAGAAGCGACTCAACGCTATACACCTCGGTGTAGAAATAGAAGATAAAAACAAAGATTAAACCATTATACCCGCACAAGTGCCCGCAGGAACCTATCCCTCTGGGTATAGTCCTGCACCGTCTCAATCTCACTAAGACGCGGGTACTGGGCGGCCAGGGTGCGCATGGCTTCCCCTGTCGTATCATCGTGCTCAATCATAAGGGCACCACCGGCACGAAGATAGCGGTTAGCCTGTTGGAATAGCGCAGGCATAAGCGACATTCCATCATCCCCACCAAAAACCGCCATATGCGGATCCTGCTTGGTCTCCTCATCCACCCAAGAAGATTCAGGAACATAAGGCGGATTGGACAAGAACAAATCCAAGAAAGGCTCAACTGTACCCTGCTCCCCCGCTGTAATACCAAAGGCAGTTGGAAGAAGCTCCAGGTCAGTGGCATCGGCCTGCAGAACGGTCAGCTGCACAGTGTCCTGTTGGGCAGTGTCCTGCTGTGCACTGTC
>JAUMTX010000020.1:24888-37387 GCA_030530985.1 Corynebacterium sp. | reverse complement strand
GATTGTACCGGGATTGCACCGGAATTGGACCCTCCAATGAACGCTGTGGTTAACACTTTCGGGCCACAATCAGATTAAGATTGTAGATCTACTTCACTTTGATTGTTATTTCAGATTGTCACTTTGGTTCTATCGTTCAGACATTCTCAGGAGTTACGGAGCAACTATGTTTTTGAAGCGACCTGCGCGTTCCGCCGCAGCCATCCTCGGTGCCGCCGCGCTAATCTTCGCCGGTCAGGCCGCAACTAGCACAATGGTGGCCCATGCCGGCACCAGCGCCCAGGAATTGGCCGGTGACACTCCACTGGCAACCATCACCATCGGTGCTAATGCCAGCGTGACCCCAAAGTGGCGCCCTTATGTCCAGGGCTACGGTTCCCGCGTCCAGGAAATGTGGGCCTACTCCCCATCCATGAGCCGTTTCGTCCCACTGGTTGTGATTCGCGCCAAGGAAGCCAATGCCCCAACCATCTACCTGCTTAATGGTGGCGATGGTGGCGAGGGTATCGCCAACTGGGTCATGCAGACCGATGTTATTGAGTTCTACCTGCAGAAGAATGTCAATGTTGTCATTCCAATGACAGGTAAATTCTCCTACTATGCTGACTGGGCTGCTGAAAATACCAACCTTGGTGGCAAGCAGTACTGGGAGACCTTCCTGACCAAGGAACTGCCAGTTCCAATGGAGGAGCTTCTGGAGGCCAATGGCAAGCGCGCCATTATGGGCATGTCCATGACCGCCACCACCACTCTGCTCTATGCGGAGCACAACCCTGGCTTCTACGATGCCATTGGTTCCTTCTCCGGTTGCGCTCAGACCAATGATCCACTGGGCCGCGCGGCCCTGGCCCTCACCCTGCAGCGTGGCGGCGCCACCCCTGAGCAGATGTACGGCCCAATGAACTCTGAGTACGCCCTCTACCAGGATGCCCTGGTTAATGCGGAAAAGCTGCGTGGCACCACCATCTATGTCTCCAATGCCACCGGCCTGGCCGGCAAGTGGGATCTTTGGTCCAGCCCACGCATCCAGTTCAACTCCCTGGGCGTGATGGTCAATACTGTTGAGGGCGGCATTATTGAGGCCACCACCAATATCTGCACCCACAACCTGGCTGCCAAGTTGAAGAGCTACAATATCCCAGCTACCTTCAACTTCCGCACCACCGGCACCCATTCTTGGGGCTACTGGTGGGATGATATCCAGGAGTCCTGGCCAGTCATCGCCCCTGCCATTGGCGCTGAAGTCTAATACTCAAGCACCAGCATGAAGAACCCCATTGCGCGCATACTCCGTCCCGCCGCCGCAGCCCTGCTCGCCCTGAGCCTGAGCGTGTCGACGGCCACCGCGGAGGAACAGACCCAAAGCAGCCAGAGCGCCCAGAGCACTGCCAGCACTGCCGTTCTGACCTTTGGTGAAAACACCAATGCGGAGCCGGCCTGGCGCCAGTTCATTGGCGGGGATGTGGAGGAGGCCTGGGCCTACTCCCCTTCCATGGGGCGCTCTATCCCGCTGATTGTGCTGCGTGCGGATGATAGTGCGGGCCCACGCCCCACTGTCTATCTGCTCAATGGGGCCGATGGTGGTGAGGGCACTGCCAATTGGCTTTTCCACACCGATGCCCTGAATTTCTACCGGTCAAAGAATGTGAACCTGGTCATCCCTATGGCCGGTTACCGTTCTTTCTACACCGACTGGGTTGAGGACAATGAGGCCCTGGGTGGTAAGCAGAAGTGGGAAACTTTCCTGACCAAGGAACTCCCCGGCCCTATTGAGGCCGCCCTGAATGCCAATGGCAAGCGCGCCCTTAGTGGCGTGTCCATGTCGGCCACCACCACCATTCTTTATGCGCAACATAACCCTGGTTTCTATGATGCTGTGGCCTCTATTTCGGGCTGTCAGCAAACCACGGGTTTCTTGGGTGATGCCACCCTGCATTTGACCATCTCCTCCTATGGCGATCCGGATATGATGTGGGGCCCTGAGGGTTCTGAAACCCGCCAGTACAATGATATTTTTGCCAATCTGGATAAGCTCCGCGGTCAGAATATCTATGTGTCCAATGGCTCCATGACCTTTGGCCCTTATGATCTTGCCGGCTCCCCCTTCCTTTTTGAGGGCGTGACCAGTGTGGATAGTGTCCTCAATGGTGGCATTATTGAGGGTTTCTCCAATATGTGCGCCCATAATTTCGCCGCCAAGATGAAGAAGGCCAATATCCCTGCCACGTTTAATTTCACCCCGGTTGGCACCCACTCCTGGGGTTATTGGCAGGATGCCCTGCGCGGTTCCTGGTCGGTCTTCGGCCCCGCCCTCGGCCTCTAGTGCGCGCCCTATCCTGGGCGACGATGACTGCGGCACTGAGCAGTTTCGCCGTCATCTTCCTCGCCCCACATGTGCTTGACCCGAACTTGGTCTCCCAATTCCAAGCCCTGTGGGGCTTCTTCTTCGCCCTCACCGGGCTTATCGACGGCCTGCAGCACGAAACGACAAGGGCGACGACTCGTCCTTCACAAAGTCATTCTTTCCCACACCGCTTCACCGCGATCCTTGCGGCCGTCATTGCGGGCGTGAGTTTGCTTGCTGCCCCGGCCTGGTTGCCGGCCTTGGTTCCGGATTCCCCGCACCACACTGCCTTGGCCCTGGCCTTTGCTGCCTCGGTGGCGCTCTATGTGGGGCAGTCGGTGCTGCTTGGTACGCTCTCCGGGCATCGGCTGTGGAATTATTATGCGGCCATTACTGCCATTGATGCGACCATTCGTGTGGTCGCGGCAGTCGCCATTCTTCTGCTTATTCGGGACCAGTCCACGGCCCTGTGGGCTTTCCTTCTGCTGACCATCATGGGGCCGATTACCTGGTTGCCTTTCCTCTTTTTCAGAAAAGCGCGCGGCAGCCTTCTCTCCACTATTGATGTGCCACCCGCTGTTTTCCTGCGCCGCTTACTGCTGTCCTTGGTGGCCAGTGGCGCCACGGCCGGCCTGGTCAATGGCTTTTCTGCCGCCACGAAGGCTTGGGGTACTGCGGGCACGGTACCCATGGCGGCCATTATTATGGCGGTTCTTCTTTCCCGCGCCCCGATTATTATTCCTGCCCAGCGCTTTCAGGCGGCCCTCATTAACTACCTGGCACGGCACAAGGGCACGAGTATTCTTCGGGCCCCGGTGATTCTCACCCTTGGCATTCTGCTTCTCATGGGTGCGGGTGCCCTGGTGGGGCCGTGGTTCCTGACCACAATGTGGGGGCCTGCCTATTATGTGCGCCCGGCGATTATTGCCGCCCTGGTTTTGGGTGCGGTCATTCAGGGTGCGCTCTTTATTACCGGCTCCCGGGCCATTGCCCACGCCCACCACTGGCGCTATTGTGCCGGCTGGGTGGCTGCCACCACCCTAAGCTTCCTCATTATTGCCCTGCCGCTGCCCACGGAAGTCACTGTTCCTACCGCCCTGATTATGGGTCCGCTGCTGGGCATTATTATCCACCTCTTCCCCGCTACCGCCGCCGGCAAATAAATAATGAAGAATAGTGAAAAATAATGAGATACTTTCAGCCCGCTAAGTTTGTTTTAGGGGTTTTTCCTGCTACCCTATGTACTTATGGCTTATGATTCTGATCCTATGACCCGCCGCACCGTCGGCCCTGCCTTTGCCAGTGCAGTAATCGGTCTGATTGTTGGCGTTGCCGCAGTCATTGGTATCACCATGATGAGCACCGAAAGCCACATTCCGCAGGGCCAGTCCATTAGCGCCGATGATGCTTTGCTGGGTGGCGCTGAATATGGTGCACGCAACTAAAAGGCACCCTCATCTTTATGGCTGGCTTCTGCTGGCCATTCTTTGCTTTATTCAAAGCCCCGGCCTCATTGTGGCCGATACAAAAACAGATCTTTTCTTGAACCCCGCCAATTTCCTTGGCGGGGCTCTCCACGCCTGGACCCCTATTTTCACCATGGGGCAAATGCAAAACCAGGCCTATGGCTATCTCTTTCCGCAGGGACTTTTCTTCCTGGTCACCCACTATATTCTTCCCACCTGGGTGGCTCAGCGCCTCTGGTGGTTGATTGTGCTGGGCCTGGGTTATTCGGGTTTCTATAAACTCGTGGCTCTGCACCCCAAGGCAGTTTTTCAAAAAACTGCGGCCCTGCTCTACGCCCTGGCACCCCACACCATTGCCACCCTGGGCGCCATTTCCTCGGAAACCTGGCCGGCCATGGTGGCCCCGTGGATTCTCTACTTTGCCATGCGGCCCGGCGCGCGCGGCATTCTCGGCAGCATTGCCATGGTGGGTTGCCTTGGCGCGGTCAATGCCACAGCAACACTTGCAGCCTGCCTGCCCGCAGGGCTCTATCTGCTCTATAGAGTTTTTTCAAAAACCGAGGACCAGGCACAACAGCATCTTGCTCCGGAGGGCACGGCTCACGGGGACAGCTACAGTGCCAGCCAGAATCCCAACTCCAGCACTCATCCCGCTGGCAGTCACTTCGTCAGGAACTGTGGTCGGTTGGCCGGCTGGCTTGCTGGTTGTGCTGCGGTTAGTGCTTGGTGGATTGGGCCGCTGTTGATTCTTGGGCGTTATTCGGCGCCCTTCACGGACTATATTGAATCCGCCTATGTGACCACTCGCTGGTTGGGTCTTTCGGAGACCCTACGCGGCACGACCTCCTGGGCACCTTTTGTGTCTAATGAGCGCTTGGCCGGATACCTTCAGGCAACTAATGCGCATTTTGTCATTATTCTCGGTGTGCTGGCCCTGGTTGGTCTTATTGCCCTGGCTCGTGCCCCGCGCTTTTGGTGGGGGCTGCTGAGTATCGGCCTGATTATTCTTGTGGGTTCGGCCCATGTGACTGGGCTTTTGGATACTTCCCTTGCGGCTTTCCGTAATATTCATAAATTTGATCTTCTGGTGCGCCTGGCCCTGTGCATTGGCATTGCCCATATTCCGATCCCCACCCGAGAGACTGCCCGCAAGGCACTCTTTTCCGCCATGGCTCTTCTTGCCCTGGGTTCCACGGCACCTGCCTGGGCTGGCCATCTTGCCCCGCAGGGTGCCTATAAGCAGGTGCCGGATTATTGGAAGGAAGCATCCACCTGGCTCAATGCGAATGCGCAGGGCCGTGCGCTTCTGCTTCCGGATTCGCCTTTTGCCCGGCAGACCTGGGGTTGGACCCGCGATGAGGTGCTGCAGTCCTATGCCACGGTACCGTGGGCGACCCGCGATGCTATTCCACTCATTGACCCGGAGACCATCCGTGGTTTGGATGGTGCCTTGGCGGTACTAAAGTCAGAGTCTTTAGATTTTAAAGACCGCATTCGTCCTCTTGCCCGCCTTGGTATTGGCACCATTATGCTTCGCCATGACCTTGGGGATTCTTCTTTTGATTTCTTGCTGCCCCTCGCTCGTGCGAATAGTCTGCCCATCCAGTCTTTTGGTGAGGTCGACATTATTCTGCTTGGTGACACCAGCGAGGCCCTGCCGGTTACTACCACGGCACCGGTGACGGTAGCTGGTTCGGGTGAGTCCCTGGCCCTGCTTGATGCCCTCAATGATGCACCTGATGCGACCTACTCCTTGAACGCCACTTCCCCGCAGATTGTTACTGATACCCCGGCATTGACTGCCCGTAATTACGGCAGTATTCGAAATAATAGTGCCGGTTATCTGGCTAGCCTTGCTGAGGCCCCGAGTGTAAAGAACTTGGTCAAGGACTATGCCACTGATGTGGCCCCGGTATCCATCAGCATGAAGGGTGGTCAGTTGACTGCCTCTAGTGTGGCCTCCGATCCCGGCGCTTTGACGGGTGCGGATACTGCCCGGGCTCTGACTGCTGCGGTGGATGGGGATCCTGATACGGCTTGGTATCCGGAACCTGGCTATTCGGGTTGGTTGGATTTGAAGGTGGATGGCACCAGCATTGCCCAGCCGGTTCTGCGCCTGCGCACTACGGGTTCGGCCACGAATCCGAAGCAGGCTTCCTCCCAGCTTTTGATTCTTAATGGTTCCACCCGCCAGGAAGTCACCCCAATTGCGGGCAAGGAGCTGACCATCCCTATTTCCGGTGGCCCTACCAATCAGATGCGCGTCTATGTGCCGCGCGGCATTGGTATTGCTGAGATTAATTTTGTGGACCGCCCCATTAGTCGCACTGTCACAGTGGATACGGCCACCACGGATACCCAGGCTTTCCTCTTCCAGCAGATCATGGATCCGACGGTCCTCCTTGCCCGTGAGTTCACCACCCCAGTGGATTGGAATTTCAAACTTCGCCTACCTGGCAATTCCACGGTGGTGATTGATGGCCAGGAGTATTCCACCGGTGATGTGGTTTCTTTGCCGGCGGGTACTCATAGTCTTCGTACCTATGCGGATTGGGTTTTCCTCGACCGTGGTATCACCCTGAGTCCGGGACCAACCCTTGTGCACCCGGCGGTAAGTTTCAACTCTGGTTTGCGCCTGAACTCCGCCAACCCTGTCCGTGTGGATGCTGGCCTCGCTGCTTTTGAAATTTCAAATAATGAAACTGTCACTCTGGCGGACCTGAGCTTTGTGGCCGATAAGACCTATCGCCTCTGCCTGCTTCTTGGTGGCCTGCTCTGGGCAGCAACCATGGCACTGTGCATCTTCTTCGCAGCGCGCCGTCCCCGTCATGCAGCACTGCCTGCTGTCACTACGTCCACAGATACCGCAGCAGCTGCTGCCGGGAATGCCTCCACAACTACCTCGACTCGCACAGACTCTATGGGCTGGGTAAGTGCAGCTCTTGTGCTTGGCGCTTTTACTCTCGTGGGTTATCTGGCTTCCGGGCTGCTGGGTTCGGTTTTAGTTCTTGCGGGTGCTGCGATTAGTCGCCTGCTTGGTCGCTATTGGGGCAGGGTTCCTGTGCTGGTTTTGGTTTGGACCAGTGGCCTGTGTGGCTTAATGTTCGCGGAGCGCGCGCCATGGCCGGCAGCGAATTATTCCACCGCGGTAGAGCTTAGTTCTTTGGCTCTTGCTTTCTTCTTAGGAGCCACTCTTGCCCGGGCTTTTCCACCAGTTCGTAGCTCAGATTCGCCACAACCAGAGTCACCACAATAGTTGCAGCGAGCACAATGAGGGCGTGGCTGAGCTGCCCACTAAATAGTGGAATGCCCAGGAGTGGATACATGAAGCTCAGCACGGCCAGGTGCCAGAGGAAGATTGAGTAACCGCGCTTACCCGCCCAGACCAAGGCACCTTCCACCGCAGGAAGATCCCTATCGGTGCGAGCCAAAGCCAGGGTGGGCACAAAGACAGTGGCGGAGAAAAGCAGACCACCAAGCACACGGAGGTTGAATTCCCATGGGCTTGGATGAGTGAGCCCCTGTGGCCCCCAGTGACCAAAGATGAAGGCAATGAGCAGTGCCAGTACTGCGGCACCGGCAAAGGTGACACCAATGAAGCGGGGGCTGCGGCCGGTGAAGGTTGGGCGCACTTGGTGCATGAGGATTCCGAGGGCGAACCAGACACCATAGCTCATGGGTAGAGTTTGCTGGTTAATAATAAGATTGGTCGGCACCCACGGCCAGAGGAAACTCACCACAGTCAGGCCAATAATGACCCCATAGGCCCCGCGCTTCGTGCCCCGGGAAAGGACATAAAGCCAGGGCAGAATGATGTAGAAGGCGACCTCCACGCACAGGGACCACAGGTGGGTGAGGCCACCAATGAGAGCACCCGGCACATAGATTTGAAGCATAAACAGATTGGCCAGGATGACAGGCGGGCTATCGGTGCGTGCCGCCGGGACAAAGAGCAGGGTGACTGCCACATAGACCAGGTAGGCAGGGGCCAAGCGGGCAAAGCGGTGAGAGTAATAGCGGCGGGTTGGTGTTTTACCCCAAAGCAGGAAGCCGGAGAGGGCAAAGAATACAGGCACCCAATAGTCCATGCGGGCACCAATGGCACCCAGAACACCCTGGTCAATACCGCTTTGGAAGAAGACATGCGTGATAATAATTCCCACTGCAGCAATGGCGCGCAAGGCATCCAATGGTGCCAGGTAGGGCATGCGCGACTGCGGCGTGGGGCTGTTCATTCTGCCAGTATATCCAATGGGAAACTATTTTCCGGCGTGGCAAATCTGAAGAAACTATTGTGTACCGAAACTATATAGTATTCTGTTTGAGGTAATTAAAATGGGTTTCTCCTAATAGCTAAGGGTGTTTATGCGGTCTTCCGTTCTGCGCAATCTCTGTATCGGTGTCAGTATTATGCTGCTCACTGTAGGTATCTTGATGCCTTTTACAGTAACTCGCGCATTGAAAGTTATTCCTCTGGATCTCACTGCTAAGACCACTACCGATGTTCTTCAAGGCACCTTGATGGATGCCACCGCTTTTGCGGAGGGCACCACTTTGCCTGAGCATGCTGATGATCCTGCCTGCCAGTTGGATGAGCACACCAAGCCAATGTCTTGCTTCATTGGTAATTCCACTGCCCTGCGCGGTATCCGCAATATTAGTGTTGTGGAGCCAAGCGATAAGGAGCGCATCACCCTCAAGGTGGCCAATGTTCTGCTGCGCGTGGACCGCGAGTCCCCTAATGACCTCGTGGATGCCACCGTGGACACCGTCACCCTGACCCGTAAGACTGGCTACCCAGTTAGCGACCCAATCTCCACCTTCGAGATTGCTGCCCCAGATCTCAACATCACTGGCAACACCGGTTCCTTTGCCCGTGATGGTGTTCAGTACACCTTCCCATTCGGCATGAAGCGTGAGCCAATCGAATACTTCGATATTTACGCCCAGGCCTCCCACCCACTCAACTATGTTGAGGACACTGAGGTTGGCGGCATCGACGCCTATAAGATGCACCAGAATGTGGGTGCAGTGAACCTCTTCGATGTTTACACCGAGGTTGCTAACCGCAAGGGCGGCCCAACCGAGAATGAGGAACTTTCCCTCGCTGCCCTCAAGCTGGAGAGCACCGCTGGTCGTTGGTACACCGCCGAGGAATTGGCTGCACAGGGCCTTGAAGCTGAGAGCCCAGTGACCATGACTCGCTACTACTCCATTGACCGCACCATCTGGGTGGAGCCTGAAACTGGCGCCATCCTCGACGGTGTAGAGCACCTGAACTTCTTCTTCGCTCAGAACCAGGAAGAGGCTCAGAAGATGGCCGATTCCTTCTTCGCTAATCCTGACGGCACCCCAAATGTGAACCGCACTGCCCTCAATGTGCGCAATGCCTGGGATGACCAGACCCGCGCTGCCCAGCACGAGCGTGCTGAGGAAGGCATCAAGGGTCTCAAGATGCTCCGCACCATCACCTGGGGTCTCATCATCCTTGGCCTCATTGGCCTTGGTGTCGCTGCCCTTGGTGCTGCCCGCGCCCGTAAGCAATAAGCCATGCCGCACGCCCTTTCGCGTTTGAGATACCTCATTCCGCTGGGCGTGCTGTGGCCTTTTATCGCCCTATGCGTCACCCCGCATGGGGCTTTTCTTTATCGCGATATGGCGGTCATTCCCGCCATGCGCCTAACGGAAACCAGCCTTGGCCTGACCGATAGCCCGGCGCGAGCCACCCCGCAGGATGCACTACTCGGCCTAGTTGGTGGACTCCAATTATCCACCTGGCTGATGCTTCTGATTCTTGTCATTTCGGCCATTGATGCTGCCCGCACCATCAAGCATCCGCTGCCCCTGTTGCTGCTCTTCTTTAACCCTTTCGTCTTTGAGCGCCTCCTTCAAGGCCACTGGTCTTTGGTCATGGTTGCCTGGTTGCTCCCCGGCATCATTCACAATGCCAACACCAATGCGAGCGCCAATACTCAAGGCCAAGCTCTGAACGAGTCTACGCAGACTGCGCGTAATTTCTGGGGTCTATGGCGCTTGTGGCTCTGCTCCTTTACCCCGACTGGCCTGCTCATTGGCGCGCTGGCTTGGTTGCTCTTCCGCCCGCGCGTTCTGATTGCTGTTGTGGCTCTTGCACTAGTCTGGCTTATCCCTTCCTTGCAGAATGCCGCTGCCCTTCACGGCAATGCCCCTGCCTCTATCTTTGCCTCCCACAATGTGCTGGATGTGCTCTCCTATGGCGGCATATGGAATACCGAACTCCCAACCCACGAGTTCCTCCCATACTTCCGTCTGGTCTACATCCCAATTCTTGTAATTACAATTTTTCTCGCCGCTCGCCTCGCGTATCGGCGCACACTCACAAGCCGGGTTCCCTTCATTCTTCTTGGCCTTGGTCTAGTCTGGACAATTCTTCCTATCCTTGCCCCTGACCTGTGGAATACCATCATCGCCACCATTCCTGGCGCGGGGCTGCTTCGTGATAGCTCCAAGGGCAGCATGCTTATCCTGCTCTTCTCCGTCCTCACTCTGCAGGATTACTTCAGCACCCACCACTCCAATGGGAGTTTAGAGGACTCTTTTACCAGCACTGTATCCGCAACAGAATCCATCACAGCGCCCATCACAGCGTCCCGCTCAGTATCCAATACCTCGAGCACTGTTTTGGCAGGTATTGCAGCGGCAGCAATTCTTGTGGTTTCCGCCGGGCCGATTATGAGCCTCGGGGTGCTCAAGCCAGTGAATTACAGTGGCTCTTCTTTCGGTGCTCATGAGACTGTCTTTATCCCGGGCCAGCAACTCATTGTCCGCCTTGGTGCAGACACAAGTGGTACGAGCCGTATTGTGGTGGACCCGCGAACCAAGGAAACCAATCTTCTCAATGACACGAGTCTGCGAATCAGCACCAGTGGCAGCGAGAATAGTGCCGGTACCACTGCCGACTCAGCGGTAGTCGTGACTGATTCGCGCCCGCGCTATGAAGAAGCCATGCGTATCTATGAGGCCGGTGCTGATACTGGCTCGGTGGATACTGATGCCTTGGCGGACTTGGGAATTACACTTTTTATAAACCCGGAGACTGGGGAGCGCACCCGCATTGCCGAGCCCACAGTAAAGCACTTCTGGGATATGGGATTCATGGCACTCTGGCCCTTTGTCCTCTGGTTAGTGCTGGGGTTGTGTTCCATCTTTGGGGCACTTCTGCCAGCACGCCGAACTACTCAGATTCAGGAATCTGCCGAATAAGCTCAGCCCAGGCTTGACCCGTAGACTCCCAGCTATATTTTGTGGATAGCTCCCTAGCATTCTTTGCTAGTTCACTGCGATACTTTTCATCCTCAAGGATCCGCTTGGTGGAACTGATGAATTGGCTCTTGCTATCCACCAGCACACCAGTCTTGCCATCCTGGATGGAATCACGAAGACCAGCGCTGCTGCGGTAGCCAATAGTAGGCACACCCATGAGAGCTGCTTCAATAACCGCCAAACCCCAGCCCTCCTTACGGCTTGGCATGAGGTGCAGGTCCGCACGACCAAGGAGGGCATACTTGAGTTCCTCACCCACATGGCCGTGGAAAATCACCTGGCCCGGCGCGTGGGTATCCGCATAGTCCTGGAGCTGTTCAGTCCACCAGCCAGAACCAATCACATCCAACACAGCATCAGGGCCGAGGGCTGCTACCGCATCAATGGCATGCTCAATCTGCTTGTGCGGTACCAAGCGGGAGAGAGTCGCCACATGATATTTATGTGTTTTAGCCAATGGGGGAAGCTCCTGCGGAACAGGGTCCACACCATTGTGAATAATGCTGATATTCTCCACACCCTGCTCCACCAGCTCATCGGCACTGGCCTGGGAAACAGTGACATAGCGGCTCTTGCGATAAACCCGGGGTGCCACAGTGGATTCAAGGAACCAGCCGATGCGGGCAATAATCTTTCCTGCCACCGGCCACTGCTCCTTATGGCAATGGTGCGTGAGCAGAATAATGCGCTGCTCCTTGGCCAGTTTTCTAAAAACCAAGGGGCTAAAGAATGGCACACCATTCTGGGTGTCCACAATCAGATCCGGTGTGAACCCGACACTTTTCTTACCCGCGCGCTTAACAATCCCGAGGCCGAACTTTGAGGCCACCCAAGCAGAGAGCAGTGCTGCCGGGTAGACGGTAAAGCGGTTACCCCGGCGGGTATAGCGCACTCCCTTATGCGTACTTTTTCGGGGCGCACCCTCATAGTGGGCGGTGCGGAAGACAACCTCATGGCCTTGGGCAGCCAAGAACTCCCCTACCCGTTCCAGGTAGCGTTCACTTCCGCCACCCTGCGGGTGGCCCATATCGCGCCAGCACAAAAGGAGAATTTTCATTGTGTACTTAGGGTACACCACCATTACCATTGACAGTATGATCCAGTCTTCACTCCGCGCACTGCGCCGCATGGCCACCTTCCGCAGGACCATGAATCTGCTGCGCGCATTCCCGGAAGAACAAAAGCACCCCGAGGTCTTTTATTCCCTTCTGGCCAAAGACACCGCACAATTCATCGCCGCAGCCAGCATTGATGTGCGCGGCGTGGGCCTTGCCGGACAGAAGATTCTGGATGTGGGCGGTGGCCCCGGCTACTTTGCCCAAGCCTTCGACTCCTATGGGGCCTGGTATGTGCCAGTCGAACCCGATGCGGGCGAAATGTCCGCCGC
>JAUMTX010000020.1:3728-24788 GCA_030530985.1 Corynebacterium sp. | reverse complement strand
GTGGGCGGCCACTTTGCCCGCCGCCGCTACGAAAAGCGCCACGGCCACCCGCCAAAGAATGTCTTCGGTGAATCCATGTTCGCCGTCAGCTGCGCATCGGGGCTACGCTTTGGACGTCGAAAAGCACAGGCTAGTGAAGGCCCGCCCGCATCCCCGTCCACGGGCCCAGATCGGAAGGTATATTTCCTCCCCCGTTACCACCCATGGTGGGCCTGGTGGATTGTGCGCGTACCGGTGCTGCGCGAATTCCTCACCAGCAACCTCGTCATTATCATCCGCAAATAGGGGCCAGACAGCTTAATGCCCTCCAGCTTTTACACTGGAGGGCATTGTTCGAGGATTTAAACTTTGTTTAAATCGGGGGGTTAACCCTCGAGTTAACCCGTGCCGATAGGCTCGTTTACTGAGCTGCCTCGATGCGCTTCTTGAGTGCTTCGAACTGCTCCCAGACCTCGGATGGGACCTTTGGGCCGAGCTTCTTCAGCCAAGCCTCGCCGTCCGGAATATCGCGGGCCCAGTCGGCGGCAGGGGCGGAGAGTGCCTCAGCAACATCCTCAACAGGCTCGGAGAGACCGGAGAGATCCAGATCCTCCACGCGGGCGGTGTGGCCGGCCACAGTTTCCTCAGCGCCAACCTTGCCCTCAAGGCGATCCACAATCCACTTGAGAACACGAGAGTTCTCACCGAAACCTGGCCAGAGGAAGCGACCATCATCACCACGGCGGAACCAGTTGACCAGGTACACGCGTGGGAGATTAGCGCCCTCACGGTTGCCCATATCAATCCAGTGCTGCAGATAGTCACCGGCATTGTAACCAATGAATGGCAGCATAGCCATTGGGTCATGGCGCAGGGCACCAACAGCAGCCTCAGCGGCAGCGGCGGTCTGACCGGAAGCCAGAAGCGCACCAATCATGGTGGCGTGGTTCCAATCATAGGCCTCAGTGACCAGTGGCACAGTGTCAGGACGACGACCACCGAATAGGATGGCGTCGATAGGCACACCGCTGGCGGCATTGAACTCCTCAGAAACCACAGGGCACTGGTCAATGGCCACGCAGTAGCGGGAGTTTGGATGAGCGGCAGGGGTGCCGGACTCCGGGGTCCACTCATTGCCCAACCAGTCAATGGCATGGGCAGGGGTGTTCTCCAAATCCTCCCACCAGACATCGCCGTCGTCGGTCAGCGCCACATTGGTGTAGAGAGTATTGCCAGGCTCAAGGGCGTACATGGCATTAGGGTTGGTGGAATAGTTGGTGCCAGGGGCCACACCGAAGAGACCATTCTCAGGGTTAATGGCCCAGAGGCGACCATCCTCACCAAACTGCATCCAGGCAATGTCATCGCCAATGATCTCGGCCTTCCAACCCTCAATGGTTGGCTGCAGCATAGCCAGGTTGGTCTTACCGCAAGCGGAAGGGAAGGCGGCGGCCATGTGGTAGCTCTTGCCCTCAGGGCTGGTGAGCTTGAGGATCAGCATGTGCTCAGCAAGCCAACCCTCTTCCTTACCCAGCACGGAGGCGATACGAAGAGCAAAGCACTTCTTGGCAAGAATCGCATTGCCACCATAGCCGGAACCATAGGACCAAATCTCATGGGTCTCAGGGAACTGCGTAATGTACTTGGTCTCATTGCAAGGCCAAATATCATCTTCCTGACCTGGCTCCAATGGGGCGCCGACGGAGTGCAGACAAGGCACATACTCGCCGAGCTCCTCAATCTTCTGGAAAGCCTCAGTGCCCATGCGGGTCATAATGCGCATGGACAAAACCACATAGGCGGAATCAGTCAGCTGCACACCATACTTAGCCAATGGGCTACCAATAGGGCCCATGGCAAAAGGAACAACATACATGGTACGGCCACGCATGCAGCCCTTATAGTGCTCACGCATCTCAGCCTTCATGGCCTCCGGCTCACGCCAGTTATTGGTTGGGCCAGCACCCTCCTCAGTTGCGGAACAAATGAAGGTACGGGACTCAACACGAGCAACATCATTCGGGTTAGAACGAGCAAGGAAGCTATTGGGCTTCTTCTCTGGGTTCAGGGGAATGAGAGTGCCGGCATCCACCAGAAGCTTGGTGAGTCGATCCCATTCCTCCTGGGAACCATCAACGAGTTCAACAGCCTCAGGCTCGCAAAGCTGTACTGCTTCTTCAATCCAGTCCAAGAGCTTCTCGTGCTTGGTTGGCACAATGGAGCGTAGCTGGTCTCGGGTAAGTGTGGTCATTCAATACTCCTGACTACGTTGAAGTGGATTCCTCAATGGATTCACTTCTCAGAATACACCTGACAACCGTTGCAAAACGCACCATTGCGCGCGTTTTGTAGCAACCTGAAGAAAAAGCGCTGGTCGCGGGAATTCAAACGAGGAAAAATAGGAGATATCTCACGTTTGTTAGAGGGCCAACCAACCCGAATCATTTGAACCCTCATCATCATCCATCTGAAGATTCCTATACGGATGACCATCAAAGAGTTCTTCAAGCAGGCCAAACCATATATCTTCACCCTGCTCAACGAGCTGGCCGCCCTCAAAGAACCATTGGCGCACATGGCCATTAAAGGCGACCTCCTCCACCATGTCCAAGACACCATCATTATCCCCATCGCGGATAATAAGCATGCCTGTCTCCACGGGGACGTTATAAACGTGCCCCGGCTCCATATCAATGTCAAGGTTGAGTGAAGCCATCAGATCCAAGAAGAATTCTTCATCCATGAGTCAGTCCTCCTTAGTACAGTGTGTAGGAATCGTATGTGATTGTATGTGTGTGATCGTACGTGTGCTTGTACGTGGATTGTACGTGTGAAAGCGTATGGTTTTAATTCTAAGTGCTGCGCGCGCTAAAAACGTGCAGCCAACCACCGGGCGCGGGCATCCGGGTCACGTTCCGGGTGTTTAATCAGCCACTGGCGGGCCAAAGCAAAGGTGCGGGCATAGGCGCGCAGCAGGGTCACACACAAAGCAAGCAGGCCCGTGACCCCCATCATGCCAATGATCATAAAGAAGATAAAACACCCACAGAGCCCGGCAAGAACAGCGGCTTCCGCCAGGGCGGCCGGCTGGTTCATAATATCGCGCAGGCAGCACCGCAGCGCCTCCTTATCCTTGAGGCTATGCCAGACCCGCAGGTGCATATTGCTGCGGTGCAACTGCTCCGCCACGGTGGACTTGGGCGCCTGGCGCAGGGTGGGGGCATCCGGTGGCTGCTGGCAGCGCTGGGCAAGAATCGCCTCCACTGTTTCATTCAGGGCCTCTTCATCAATGACCTCATAGCCAATCCCCGCCATTTGGTGGGCGGGGCCACCCATAGTAACCAGGCGGCCCACCACCTCCCAGACTTTGCGCAGGCCCTCAATATCGGCCGGCCGCCAACCGCCCGGCGGGGCCACCGCCACCACTATATCCGCCTGTTGCACCTTCTCCACCAGGCTCAGCGCCTGCAGGCGCTCCTTGGTCCGCGCCACCTGCTGCTGATTGGGGCCAATAATAGCCACCCGCATCTGCGCCGGATTCACCATGCGCGTATAGCCCAATTCCACCAGGGCAAGAAGCTCCGGGCTGGGCTGCACATTATGAAAATAGAAGGCCTGGCGCAACATGGCTATAACAACCCGGGTGCGCGCCGCCACCACTTCCGCCTGCCGCTCCCGCAGCACTGCCGGAATATCCGCCGGGCTGGCCACTATAAAGCCAGCCTCAATGCCCTGCTCCAGGCGCCAGCGCACCCTGGTAGAAACCGGCTGCTGCGAAATCACCACCAGCGCATCCACCCCACCCCCGGCCGCCGGCCAGGGCACCGCCGAAAAGACGCAGGCGTGTGGGGCTTGGGGAGAAATTGAAAAATTTGTGCACTTCGGACTAGCTTGTCCGTCGCTAGATGCTTGCAGGTTAGCGACACCGACCCGATAGGGCTCATGCATAAAGCGCAGAATACTAATAAAGGGCATGGCGGCATCATCCGCCAGACCTGTGGCAAAGCGGGCAACCGCACGCTCCACGGCGCGGCCCTGCGCCGAAGAGCTATAAAGAATATCAACCATTCGAGATCCTTCCGTCGGACCTCCCCTTAAGGAAATATTTTAATGCAGGGCAGAATTTTCAATAAACACCGGTGTAGGTTTGAATTTCCCCGGGTAATGCAGGCAGAATAGAAGGGATGTCTAATTCTGATTTTTCTCAAAAAGATTCCCGCGGGGGTTCCCGCCCACAGCAGTCCGAATTCAATGATGGACGCGAATACCCACGCCTATCCGGCATTAGCTTCCGCCGTGGCACCCTGACCGATAACCAGGAGAAAACCTGGGAGGAGAACTGGCCACGTCTTGGATGCGAGTTGGAAGACCGCATTATTGATATTGACCAGTGGTTTGGCCGCGAAGGCGCACGCACCATTGTGGAGATTGGTTCCGGCACCGGCACCTCAACCGCCGCAATGGCCCCACTGGAGGCCGATACCAATATTATTGCCGTGGAACTCTACCGCCCTGGTTTGGCTAAGCTCCTGGGTGCTACTGTGCGCGGCGATATTTCCAATATCCGCATGATTAAGGGCGATGGTGTTGAGGTCCTCAACCGCATGTTTGCCCCAGAATCCCTGGATGGCATGCGCATTTTCTTCCCGGACCCATGGCCAAAGGCCCGCCACCATAAGCGCCGCATTATCCAGTCCGGCACCCTGCACCTTATTGCCACCCGCCTAAAGAAGGGCGGCGTGCTGCATGTGGCCACCGACCATGCGGACTATGCCGAGTGGATTTCCGAGCTGGTCAATGTGGAGCCAATGCTGGAATATAAGGGCTGGCCATGGGCGGAGTGCCCACAGCTCACCGACCGCCAGGTGATCACCAAATTTGAAGGCAAGGGTCTGGAAAAGGACCATGTCATTACCGAATTCCTCTGGCAGAAGAAGTAGGACCCCATGAGTGACAATACCTATTCGGTTCCGGGTCTGGTTGCCCCAGCCCCCGGCCCTGCTGAACTCCTCATGGTCTGGGATGCCCCTAATTTG
Source organism: Corynebacterium sp. (assembly GCA_030530985.1). Taxonomy (GTDB): domain Bacteria; phylum Actinomycetota; class Actinomycetes; order Mycobacteriales; family Mycobacteriaceae; genus Corynebacterium. The sequence continues at coordinate 19,773 of JAUMTX010000020.1, read as the reverse complement.
GATATGGGCCTGGGTGCCATTCTTGGTTCCCGCCCAAGTTCCAATCAGCGCCCCCGCTTTGATGCCATTGGCCGCTGGCTGCTCGACTATACCGATGAGCTCTCCGAAAAGCTCGATATTCGTATCGAAACTGAGGCCACTGTTTTCACCAATGTTGCCCAGGGTGGCGCTGAGGCCATCCGCAGCTGGGTGGATGCCCTGCGTAATGTGGGCTATGCGGTTTTTGCCAAGCCAAAGAATACCGAAGAGAGCGATGTGGATCCGGATATGATTGCCCATATCCGCCGCCGCCAGGAAGAAGGGGTACTCAAGGGCCTGGTTGTTGCCAGCGCCGATGGGCAGAATTTCCAGGACACCCTGGAGGATCTTGCCATGACCGGGGTTGCCGTGACTGTTATTGGTTTCCATGAGCAGTCCGCCTGGGCCATTGCCAGCACCCGCATTACCTTCATTGACCTGGAAGAAATCCCCGGCGTTTTCCGCGAGCCTCTTCCACGCCTCAACCTCGACTCCCTCCCAGCCGATGGCGCCTGGCTGCAGCCATTCCGCTCCCTGCACGCCCTGCGTTAAGGGCGCCCACACCAGAACTTCACCACTAGTTACACGCACTCCAACCAAGTGCACGTTTAAGAAAGGCGCATTGTGTTTCACTCCTGGGGCGCATTTGCCTACCGGTATCGCCGCATCATCCCCATTCTTGTCACCCTGCTCATTGTGCTCGCCTATGCCCTCTGCGGGGCACAGCTAGCACAACGCGTAAGCCAGGAAGGCTGGGATGACCCGAATTCCTCCTCCACCAAGGCGGCGGAGATTGAGGAGCAGATCTTTGGTCGCTCCAATACGGGCGATATTATTTTGCTTTTCACTGGCGATACGGCGACCATTACGCAGGATGCGGAGGTCAGTGCCAGCCTGGAAGAGCAGATTGAAGGGCTCAAAACCGCCTTCCCGGATCAGATTGATTCCTTCACCTCCTATTTTGACCGCCATAATGCGCAGCTAGTGTCCAACCGTGAGGATGGCACCTCTGTGGCCTTTGCCTCAGTGGGCCTATTGGGCACTGATGATGCGGTCCTCAAGAATTATCGCGTGGTGGAGGATGCCCTTCATGCTATTTCCGCCCCGGGTGTGACTGTGGAAGTGGCTGGTTCCACCGCCATTGCTGATGCCCTGGATGATGGTATGACTGGGGATATTCACCGCGCGGAACTCTATGGTCTGCCGGCTGTGGCCATTCTTTTGCTGCTGGTCTTTGGTTCCGTGGTGGCCGCCTGCATGCCGCTCATTGTGGGCATTCTCTCCATCCTGGGTTCCCTGGCGGTGCTCTCCTTCCTGGCGCTGTTCACTCAGGTCAATACTTTCGGCCAGTCGGTGGTGACCCTGCTTGGCCTGGGTCTTGCCATTGACTATGGTCTCTTTATGGTCTCCCGCTTCCGTGAGGAGCTTGCGGCCGGCACCCCTACCGATAAGGCTGTGGCCATTACCACCGCCACTGCGGGTAAGACTGTGGTTTTCTCCGCCTCCATGGTGGCTGTTTCCCTTTCTGGTTTGCTCATTTTCCCGCAGGCCTTCCTTAAATCAGTGGCCTATGGCGCCATCTCCGCGGTGGTCTTGGCTGCTATTCTGTCCATCACTGTTCTGCCCGCCATTTTTGGTCTTTTGGGTAAGCGCATTGATACGTGGACGATTAAGAAGCGCTCCTTTAAGGCCACCGATATTGATGCTTCCCTGTGGGCCCGCATCCCTGCCTGGGCGATGCGCCACTCCAAGGTCGTCACCACTGCCATTGTGGCCGTTCTTTTCCTGCTCTGCCTGCCTATGGCCGGCATTAAATTTGGTGGTATTAATGAAACCTATCTGCCACCGAATAATCCGACCCGCCAGGCCCAGGCCACTTTTGATGAGAACTTCCCTCAGTTCCGCACTGACCCTGTCACCCTGGTTGTTCAGGGCGCGGATAACCGCCAGCTGGGCCAGATTTACCAGCAGGCCAATGCCATTGAGGGTCTCACTTCCCGCTTTGGTGTCTCCCGCCCAACTACGGATGGCACCACCATTCTGAGTGCGGGTATTACCAACCGTGATGATTACACCCGCATTGTGAACGAACTTGAGGCCCTGGATGCCCCTGAGGGTGTGAATATTTATGTGGGTGGCACCCCTGCCCTTGAAGTGGAGTCCATTGCCGCCCTATTCGATAAACTCCCATGGATGGCCCTATATGTGGTTGTGGCCACCTTTATCCTCATGTCCTTGGTCTTTGGTTCGATGATTCTGCCGGCCAAGGCCATTCTTATGACCATTTTGGGCATTGGTTCCACCCTGGGCATTCTGACCCTCATGTTTGTCAATGGCTTGGGCGCCGATTTCTTTAATTTCAGCGCCGGCCCATTGATGTCCCCCATCCTGGTGCTCATTGTGGCCATTGTTTATGGTCTCTCCACCGACTATGAGGTCTTCTTGCTCTCCCGCATGGTCGAATCGAAGGATAAGGGCCACACCACCGATGCCGCGATTCGCTATGGCACCGCCCATACAGGCTCCATTATTACCGCGGCCGCCCTGATTATGATTGTGGTTTGTGGTGCCTTTGGCTTCTCTGAAATTGTGATGATGAAGTACATTGCCTTCGGCATGATCGTCGCTTTGCTTCTCGACGCCACCGTCATCCGCATGCTACTCGTCCCGGCCGTTATGCACCTGCTCCGTGAGGATAACTGGTGGGGCCCACGCTGGGTTAAGTCGGCTGCGAAGTTCATGGGCCATGGCGATGGCAGTACCGCCGATCAGACCGGCGACTATAGTGGTGTATATGCGGCCGAACCAACTCCTGCAGAGACAAACTCAGCAGAGGTAACCGGACGTCGTGCTGCCTCCCCGAACCGTGGGGGCGTATCCTTAGGGGAGCTACGTAGCCGCCTGGAAAGTGAGACTAATGACTAAATCTGCGATGAAGGCCCTCCGCTGGGCGGTTCCTCTCGCGGCTCTCGTCATCATTATCTACTTTGTGCATTCCCGCATTGAGTTCTTTACCGATGGCGCGCGCTATATTCGCACCGCCAATCTCAATGGGGTTTTGGCCACTATTGGTTTTTCCTTCCTGGCTTTCTTTGCCATGGCCCGTGTGATGAAGCTCCTCCTGGATTCGGGTGGGCATAAGGTCAACCAGTGGAAAACCCTGGGGCTAACCTTCACTGCGAATTCCTGGTCGGGCTCTGTGCCTGGCGGCGCCGTGGTGGCTGCCGCTTTTAGCTTTCAGGTCATGCGTTCCTGGGGTGCTAGCGCCCTGGTTTGTTCCTGGCAGATCATTGTTTCTTCCACCTTGTCCACCACCTGGCTGGTGGCCTTGGGCATTATTGGTGTTTTCTTCCTTGATGCCAATTTCTCCCTCTGGGCTCTCATTGGCACCTTGGCCATTAGTGTTCTGCTTTCCTATGCCATCTACTGGGCCGCGCAGAACCCTGAAAAGCTCATTCCCCTCATTACCTGGGGTACCCGCACTCTGAATAAGATTCGCCGTAAGGATCCGGATGCGGGCCTGGCCACTGTGGTGGATGAAGCCATGAAGCTTAAGAGCGTGAAGCTCACCCCCGCCACTTTCATTCAGACCGCCATCTGGTCTTTCCTCAACTGGTTCTTTGAAATCCTGGCTCTCTATGCCGCCATCCGCGCTGTGGATATGAACCATATTTCCATTGGCGCCACCATTCTTGCCTTTGTCACCGCAAAGATCCTCGGCACTGTTCAGGTCACCCCGGGTGGCCTGGGCCCCGTGGAAACCGCACTGACCATGGCACTCACCACCGCCGGCATGTCCGCCGGCCACGCCATTGGCGCCGTGGTCATCTACCGCCTCATCTCCTACGGCCTCATGGTCCTCATCGGCTGGCTCATCTACTTCTTCCAATTCGCCATGCGCGGCATCAATGCCCGCAATTTCGTGGCCGAAGATGTCCAAGAAAACGCCCAATAGCCAACACATACACACATACACACACCTAAAGGAAATTATGTCGAGCACTTCTACCCCGTCCAAGCGCCGCGTCCTGATTTATGATTTGGTCGCCATTGGTTTCTTTGCTCTTTTTGCCCGCATTGCCCACCGCTCTGCTGATATGCCACTGAATTTCACTGGCTGGTTGAGTACTGCGTGGCCATTCTGGTTGGGCGCCATTATTGGTGCACTTCTGCTTGGTTCCCGGGCTGGTATCCGCGTGCGCGATGCCTACCTGGTCTGGTTGCCAACTGTCATTATTGGCCTGTCTATCTGGGGCTTCCTGCACCACAAGGTTCCTCACTGGTCCTTCATGATTGTTGCCGGTAGTATGAGCGCACTGCTCCTCTTCGGCTGGCGTTTTATTGCAAAATTCAAAAAGTAAGGCCCGGCGCGAAATAGCGCTTATGCAAAATTTGTCACACTCGTGCCAATATTAGGCTTAACTTCCTTGTTGTCGTGTTAGTCTATTGTGCATGAGCATTTCCCAATCCGGAACTAATTCTTCAGGGTTCCTTTCCAAGGTGGAACAGCGCGGCATTGAGCCTGTTCCCAATGATCAACGTACTGGCGGTCCAGGCTCACTCTTTTGGTTGTGGCTGGCCGCCAATATTTCTATCATGGGTATCCCGGTGGGTGTCACCCTGGTTGCCCTTGGCCTGAACTTTTATCAGTGCGTGGCCGCTGCTGCTATTGGTGGTGTGGGCTCCATGGCTTTGGTTGCTGTGGTCTCTTTTGCTGGCGTGACAGGCGCTGCCCCAACCTTGGCTTTGTCCCGCCGCGCTTTTGGTAATCGCGGCAATATTGCCCCAACTTTTATTTCCTTGATTTCCCAGCTTGGTTGGGAGACCGTGAGTACGGTGACGGCAACTTATGCCCTGCTGTCGCTCTGCTCCTACTTCTTTGGTACCTCGGTTAATCCGGCGGATAATATTCCACTCACTATCTTCTTTATTCTTGCCTTCATGTTGGTGACTGTGGCTATTTCCGCGACTGGCCATTCTTTCATGATGGTTATGGAGAAGTGGGCCACCTGGACTGTGGGTGCGCTGACCCTTGCTGTGCTGATCTACTTGGTCACCACTGTCCATGATCAGACTGCTAGCTTTATTAGCCAGGAGCCTGGCAGCACCGCTGCCTTCATTGTTGGTATTAGTACTGTTGCTGCGGGTACGGGTCTTGGTTGGCTCACCTGTGGTGCGGATATGTCCCGCTACCAGAAGCCGGGTTCTAAGCTCCGTGGGGTGCTGACGTGGACTGCGGTTGGTGGCGGTATTCCACTGATTATTGTTATTACCATTGGTGCGATGCTCAGTGCTGGTGATTCTGCACTGACTGCCGCCTCTGACCCTATCGAGGGCGTTCGTGCCGCCCTCCCAGTCTGGGTGGCGGTGCCTTATCTGATTGCTGCTGTGGGCGGCATCATTATGGGCAATAGTGTTTCTGTGTACTCCTGTGGTCTGAATACCATCACCATGGGTCTGCGTGTTCCACGCCCAGCCACTGTGGTTGTGGACGTGACTATTACGACTCTGGCTTCTGCCTACTTCCTTCTCGGTAGTGATGGCTTCTATGGTCCATTCATTAGCTTTATTTCCTTGGCTGCTGTGCCGCTGTGCTGTTGGGCTGGTGTCTTTATTGTGGACTGGGCGCATAGGCATGACTATGATGCTGAGGCCATGTTGGATCTGAGTTCTAAATCTAAGTACTACTTCTGGAAGGGCATCCAGCCAATTGGAACTGTGAGTTGGCTGATAGCCATGGCCATTGCTTTCCTCTTTGTGAATGCGCAGATTAGTGAAACTGTCACCTGGTTTGCTGGCCCGCTCTCCACTTCTTGGATTGGTGAGAATGGTATGGCCTGGGCGCTCGGTATGCTCATTGCTATGCTCCTCACTGAGATTGGTCACCGCATTAGCTCTAAGGCTTAAAGGTTCAGATTCTTCCATTGTGGCCCCGCGCTCTAGTCATGCGCGGGGCTTTTCTGCGCATTGATATAATCGAGTTATGCTGTACACAAACGCAACCATTATTGACGGTAGTGGCGCACCGGCCATCCATCCCGGCGCGCTTCTCACAGATAACTCACAGGTAATATTTGCTGGGCACGTTGATGACCTTCCACCAACCGACCAAGAGCCCATTGATGTAAACGGGGCAATCATCGTTCCGGGCTATGTGGATATCCACCACCATGGTGGTGCGGGCGGCGCTTATGATGATGGCTATGAGGCTGCTATTGCTTCCCTCAAGGCACACCGTGCCCACGGCACAACTCGTAGTGTTCTGAGTCTTGTCACTGCCGATATTGATACCCTGCTTGCCCGCATGGAGGCCCTGCGCCCGCTCATTGATGCGGATGATTTGGTTCTTGGTATTCACCCTGAGGGCCCTTTCCTCAATGCGGAGCGTAAGGGTGCTCATGATGAGAATCTTCTTCAGGACCCGAATCCTGAGGTGATTGCCCGGATTGTGGAAGCCCATGGTGATGTCCTTGTACAGTTCACTCTTGCCCCGGAGTTGCCTGGTGGCATTGAGTCCACCGAGTATCTCTCCGCCAAGGGCATTGCGGTAGCCGTGGGTCATACCGCCGCCACCTTTGAGGATGCCAATGCTGCTTTTAGTCATGGCGCCACTGTTCTTACCCACGCTTTTAATGGCATGAATGGTATTGGCCACCGTGCCCCGGGCCCCGTTATTGCGGCCCTGCGCCACCCGGGTGTGTGGTTGGAAATCATCAATGATGGCATCCATGTTCACCCTAGTGTGGTCAAGATGCTTTTCCTTGAAGCCCCTGAGCGCACTGTGCTTGTGACCGATGCAATGAGCGCCACTTGTAATCCGGATGGCCAGTACATGCTTGGTAATTTGGAGGTCACTGTTGCTGATGGGGTGGCCACCTTGACCCATGGTGGTTCCCTTGCTGGTTCCACCCTCACCATGGACCGTGCGGTGGCTAATGCGGTTCAGCAGGTGGGTGTGCCACTGGAGTTGGCTGTTGCGGCAGCGACCTCCCATCCGGCCACCGCTATTGGCATGGGTGATAAGTATGGTCGCCTTGCTGCCGGCTACCCTGCTGATTATCTTTTCCTTGACCCGGATACGCTGCTGCCAACAAAGATTGTTGCGGCCGGTGAGGAATTGTCCTTCTAAAACACAAACCGCTCCTTCCCAATTGGGAGGAGCGGTTCAGTACTGTATAGCTCACAGCTTTATTACATTGGCATGATCGTGTGCTTCTTCTTCTGCTCCACGACCTTCTTTGTACGCAGCTGACGCATGGCCTTGCGTAGGGCCAGGCGGGTTTCACGTGGCTGAATCATGGCATCCACATAGCCACGCTCAGCAGCAACATATGGGCTGGTCATATTCTCATCGTAGAAGTCCATGAAGAGCTTCTTATTCACTTCACGTTCCTCCGGGGAGAGGCCCTCAAGCTGCTTGCCGGCAAGCATAACCACAGCGGCAGCCGAACCCATCACAGCAATCTGCGCGGTTGGCCATGCCAGGTTAATATCACCGGAGAGGTTCTTGGAACCCATAACAGCATAGGCGCCACCGAAGGCCTTACGCACAATGAGCGTCACCTTTGGCACGGTTGCTTCCACCACGGCAAAGCCTAGCTTCGCACCACGGTGAATCAGGCCCACCTTTTCCTGCTCAATGCCAGGAAGATAGCCTGGGGTGTCCACAACGAAGACCAGTGGAACACCATAGGCATCGCAGATACGGATAAAGCGGGAGGCCTTATCCGCCGCATCGGCATCAATACAGCCGGCGTACTGCATTGGCTGGTTCGCAACCACACCAACAGAGCGGCCATCAATGCGGGCGAAGCAGGTGATCATATTTGGTGCGAATTCCGGCTGAACTTCAAGGAGCTCAGGGTCATCGAAGATCTTGGCCAGAAGGTCACGCATGTCATAGCCGGCATTAGTATCATCCGGCATGAAGGTGTCCAGGTCCAGGGAGTCCAGAATGTCCTTGTCATCAGGGGCATAGAACTCAGGGGCCTCTTCAAAAGTGCTGGTTGGCAGGTGGTCGAGGAGGTCACGAACATAGTCGAATGCCTCTTCCTCAGTGGCAGCCACATAGGAGACATTGCCATTGAGTTCCTGCTGGCGTGCGCCACCCAGGTCGAAGGAGGAAATTTCCTCACCGGTTACTTCCTTGATCACGCGTGGACCCGTCACATACATTTCGGCGGATTCCACGGCGACAATAAAGTCGGTGGTCACTGGCGCATACACTGCACCACCGGCGCACTTACCCAACATGATGGAGATCTGTGGGGACTGGCCGGAGAGTGGAAGCTGACGGCGAGCAATTTCGGAGTACATGGCCAAGGAAGTCACGGCGTCCTGAATACGGGCACCACCCGAATCCTGAATACCGATCACTGGGCAACCAATCTTGGTGGCCATATCCATGACCTCACAGACCTTCTTACCAAAGGTCACGCCCACAGAACCGCCGTACACGGTCTTATCGTGAGCGTAGATGGCTACCGGACGACCACCAATGCGACCATAGCCGGTGACAACACCATCACCATAGGGTGCGTCATCCTCACCCGGGGTGTGGCCAAGGGCACCAATCTCCATGAAGGAGCCCTCATCGAGAAGCATATTGATGCGCTGACGTGGGGTCGTGATACCAGCGGCATCGCGCTTTGCGCGTGCGCGTTCACTACCGGGATCCTGGGCTTTCTCCAGCTTATCCCGAAGCGCATCAAGCTTCTCTGTTGTCGTGGACCGACTCATCGGTTATGAGGCCTCCGAACTCAACTTCTCAATAGTTTGGGTGAGGGATGCACCCACCGTGGCGATTTCTGGTTCGTCAACTACGGCGAGGTGATCTCCATGTAATTGTACAATGTCAAGATCCTTAACAATAACACCCCAACCGCCATCTGGATCAATATGAGCATAGCGTGGCTCCAATTCAATGGCGCCATCGTGCATGCGCTCCGAACGGAAGAGGGTTACTGGGATATCAACATCAGCCCAGTCTTCCATCTGAAGCTTATCCAAAATGCGGTTATCCACGAAGGATGCGCGCTGGTGCTCAAGAACACCAGCTGCCACACCACCGGCTGCTGCCTCTGGGGAGGACAGGAACTCGGTCATCATGGTCAGAAGTGCTTCCTCACCCGCAGTTTCGAGCAGGTCATATGGAACTGGGAAGTCGAAGCCGTAGGTCTTCTTACCGAATTCCGCATAGCGCTGCCAACGAGCCTTGGTTTCCTCAAGCGTATCTGGCACCTTCTCGCTTGGCTGGGTGGTATCCAGCAGAGCAATATGGGCAACCTTGATATTGGCACCGGTCTTCTGAATCAGGTGTGCAGTCTCGTAGGCGAGAGCGCCACCGAAGGACCAGCCACCAAGGATGATTGGTAGGCCATCGGAGAACTTCTCAATCTCTGGAAGGTAGGCCATGCAGCGCTCTTCCAAGCTGCCCTCAAGACGCTCCACACCATAAACAGGTACGTCCTCTGGAAGGCGGCGTGCCAATGGCTGGTACACCACGGAGGAACCACCGGCTGGGTGGAACATGAAGACTGCTGGCTTGGTGGAACCCTCTGGGCGGGCACGCAGTACGCGAATATTACCCTCAACCTCGGTTTCCAAACCCTCACGGGCAATATCGGCCAGGTCCTCAAGAGCCTTGGCTGCACGAACCTGCTCTGCAGTGACCTCAATGCCGGCACGCTCAGTGATACGCTCAGCCAATTCAGCGGTCTTGGCATCATCCAATTCAGGGATTGGGTGAGTCATACCCGCCATGGCGGAACCAACAACAGTTGCCCATGCAGCAAAGACCATACGCTCAGCAGCATCACGTGGAGCCACAGCGACGATCACTTCATCGCTGTCAGTATTTTCGGCTTCAGTGTTTTCAGCTTGGTTGGTGTTCTCTGCTTCGGCGATTTCTGCCTGGTTGGCGTTCTCCGCTTCGCTCACAGCTTCTTCTGGTTGTGCGCCGTAGTTCTGCGGGTTCTTCACCATGTCCTCGACCAGGGTCACCACATCGGCCACGGAGGCGTCACGGATGGCCTGGACATTGAGCGGTGGGATTTGGAAGTCGTGCTCAATGCGGTTCTTAATGCGCATGCCCATGAGGGAATCCAGGCCCAGGTCGATCAGAGGAAGTTCCGCAGGGAGATCCTCAAGGTCGTAGCCCATGGACTCGGAGACGATCACGCGGAGGCGATCCTCAACGGACTCATTAGAGTTTGGATCCCAGATGGCCACATCAGAGGTTGGCTCATCGGCCGGGCTTTCATCGGCAGCCGGTGCGGCCTTAATGGTTGGGCCCAGGGTGGCGGTGCTGTTATTGGAATCGCTGAGGGTGGCAAATGCCTGAGCCACCAGTTCAGCATCCTCATCGGTGGTCTTGTACACAGCAATATTGATGCCACCAAGGTGGGTGGTGCACACAGTATTGACTTCACCGGAGGCAGGCAGCTGACCAGGTTCCTCAAGGGCGGTGACAACAGCAGCCGGATTCATGCTGGATGCGGCGCTTTCCACCAGGGCATAGATCGAAGGGATGGTATCCGCAGTGGTGTTGAAGCAGACCGTGTTATTAGGCAAGGTGATGCGCTTACCAGGCAGGGCTGATGCGCCACCGGAAGATGGGCGGGCGGCAGTCCAATAGTCCTGGTGGTTCCACTTGGTGGATGGGGTGGCAATAATCGCGCCATCGCCATTGAGGAAGCGGAAGTTAATTGGCGCACCGGTGACATAGAGCTTAGATACCAAGTCACGGAGGGCTTCAGAGGCACCGACCTTGCGCTTCAAGGTGAAGAGGAGGCGAGCATCGCCACGGTCAATGCTGAAGGCGGTGTTCATCATTGGCATGATGGCCACAGGGTTCGGGGTGATTTCAACAAAGGTGTTGAAGTCATGGGCGAATGCGGTCTGAACGGCATCCATGAACCAGACGCGACCACGGGTGCAGTCAAGCCAGTACTGAGGGTCGTGGACGGTTGCGCCGGCTTCATAGATGGCGCCGCGGTGGACGGAGCTAAAGAGGCGGGTGTGGATTGGGCGTGGTTCAATATCGCAGATTTCGCCCTCAAGTTCACCCAGGAGTGGTTCCACAGCACTGGTGTGGCCGGCACCCTTGACGTTAAGCAGGCGGGCCAGCTTGCCTTCGGCTTCCAGCAAACTCACAAGTTTAGTTACCTGTGGGCGCGGACCACCAACAGTAGTCATCCCCGGACCAGCATAAACCGCCGGCTCAATATCCTTATATTCAGGGTTTTCAGCAATGAATGTGTCCAGTTCCTCAACGGAGAACTCAACCACAGCCATTGCACCCAACTGATCCTCAGGCAGGGAGTTTTCACCCTCACCCATGAGGCGGGAACGGTGGGAAGCAATGCGCATAGTGTCTTCAGCGCTCAAACCACCGGCAGCATAGGCAGCCGCAATCTCACCCATGGACATACCAACAATGGCGGCAGGCTTAATGCCGGCCTCAGCCAGGAAGTCAGTCAGGGCAATCTGAATTGCAGTAATACCAACCTGCGCGGTTTCAGTATTGTAGGTCTGCTCATCATCCAGGATGAGTTCTACCAGGGACCAACCCGACTCAAACTTGATGTACTCATCAAGTTCATTAATACGGTTCTGGAAGAATTCGGAGGTCTGGTAGAGCTCCTTGGCCATCTTGCGGTGCTGGGAGCCGAAGCCGGAGTATACAAAGACTGGCCCCTGGGTTTCAGGGGCATCGGCCACATCAATGCCAAGGCCCTTCTTGCCCTGGGCAACAAGGTTGAGGCGCTTAACGGCCTCTTCCACGGTGCTTGCGGTGACCATGGCACGGGAACGACCATGGTTCTGACGGCCGAGGCTGCGGGCAATGGCAGGCAGGTCGGCATCGCTGTGGGTGGAGACGAACTCGGCAATGAGGCCCGCATTGGCCTTGCGGCGAGATGGCAGCAGGGCGGATACAGGAAGGACGACAGCCTCATTATCCAGCTGGGCTGGGAGCTTTTCGGCAGTGGTGTCGTACTCTTCAGCCACGAATTCAGAGATCACGGCGTGGGCATTGGTGCCACCGAAGCCGAAGCCGGATACACCGGCGAGCTTGTGGCCAGAGTATTCAGGCCATTCGCGTGGGTCCTCGACTACTTCGAGGTTATTGTTGACAAAGTCGATATATGGGTTTGGCCCGGTGAAGCCAGCCATTGGTGGAATGGTGTCATTCTGCATGGAGAGAATGAGCTTAATCAGACCAGCAATGCCGGCGGCGGATTCGGAGTGGCCAATATTGGACTTGGCGGAGCCGAGCAGCAGTGGGCTTGCGGCATCGCGGCCGGCGCCGAGGACTTCACCCAGGGCCTGTGCCTCGATTGGGTCACCGAGGATGGTGCCGGTGCCGTGGGCTTCAATGAGGTCCACGGTGCGTGGGTCCACGCCCGCATCCTGGTAGGCGCGGCGGAGTACATCCACCTGGGCCTCAGGGTTTGGTGCGGTCAGGCCATTGGAGCGACCGTCATTATTGACTGCGGTGCCCTTGATGACAGCCAGGATATTATCGCCATTGGCAATGGCATCATCCACGCGCTTGAGGACAACAAAGCCGGCACCATCGGAGCGGACAATGCCATCAGCATTATCGCTGAAGGCATGGATGCCACCGGATGGGCTAATGACGCCGAGTTCACCAAAGGCGGTGGAGGCGAATGGGGCGGCGAGGATATTGACGCCACCGGCCAGAGCCAGGTCGCATTCGCCGCCACGCAGGGCGCGAACCGCCTGGTGGAGGGAAACAATGGAGGAGGAGCAGGCGGTATCCACCTGGATGGATGGGCCGCGCAGGTCCAGGGCATAAGAAATGCGGTTTGGAATGACGGCGCTTGAGGTGCCGGTCAGTGCATATGGGTGTGCTTCCTGTGGGTCGGAGGCGACCAGCAGGCCGTAGTCATTATTGGAGGAGCCAACAAAGACACCGGTGGCGGAGCCACGCAGGCTATTGACTGGGATATGTGCGTTTTGCAGGGCATCCCAGGCGAGTTCGAGCATAATGCGCTGCTGTGGGTCCATATTGATAGCCTCTACTGGGGAGACACCAAAGGCTTCAGCATCGAACTGGCTAATATTCTCCAGGTAGCCACCGGTGGTGTTATATTCAGCCATGCGCTGGGCCATGATTGGGTCGGAGGCATACTCGGACCAACGGCCGGCAGGCAGGTCACCTACACCGGAGTCACCAAGGACATACATATCCCAGAGGGCACTGAGGGTTTCGCCGCCAGGGAAGCGGCCGCTCATGCCCACAATGGCAATATCATGCACGCCGGCAGAGGCGGCATCCACTGGGTTAATGGCTAGTGGTGCGCTATTGGTGGCAGAGCTTGGTGCGCCGTTGATGAGGCGGGTGGCCAAGGCACCAATGGTTGGGTGCTCATAGGCGATGGTTGGGTCGAGCTTAATATTAAGGAGTCGCTCCAATTCGCCGGACAAAATAACCACATCGCGGGAGGACAATCCCAAGCTAACGAGCGCTGTATCATCACGAATTTCAGCGAGTTCTACACCGGTGGTCTTCTGCACCCATTGGCGCAACCAATCCTTCAGTTCAGAAACTCCCATTGGGGTTTGTGCCCCATTGCCTGGGTTAGCCATAGATCGATCCTTCTAGTTTCATTCCCGCATTTAACTCTATATAGGCTAGTCGCATGTAGCCATCAGACAGAGATAACACGCGTATTTCTCTCTAAGATGGGATATCGCCAAAACCAAGCTGGGTGTTACATATAGATTTAGTGGAAAAAGTACTTATTCCTTTTTCTTCCCCAGGCGCCGCATTGGCTTAGGCAGAAGGCGTGGTTCGTAGATGAGGCCATTGATCACAACGGACACGAGGACCAGGCTCGCAAGGATGATCCAGCGCAGCCAGTGCACGCCCTCACTGGGGTTGAGGTTGTACCATTCCATGATTCCCAGTGCGAGACTTGGCAGGATGACCACCGAGGCGCCACCGGCCATGAGGACTTGGAAGCGCTCCGCACGGGATTGGGCAACCAGGGTTTGTTCATCCACTTTGCGCTGGCGCACTTGGGATTCCAGTTCGGTGATTTTCACACAGTCGTCAATGGTGGTCCGGACGCGCGCATCCATATTTTCTTTATTCACACGCATGGCATCGTGGAATTTGGTCTGCAGGTGGTACAGGGCCGGGTCATTATTGAAGTCGAAGTCCAAGTAGGAGGAGGCATAGTGCGCATAGGCTTTGAAGAGAGTGCCCGCCTGGGAGTTGAGTTCTTGGGAGGAGGCCACCGCTTTACGCATGTCTTCTTCTTCATCATTGGCCCTAAAGATCTGCCAGGACTTTCTTTCGGCTTCTGATTCCATGGCTGCCTTAGAGGCAGTGATGGTTTCCCTATCGGTATCCCACATGCGCTTGGTTAGATCATGCAGATTCAGGCTGAACCATGAGATAACGCAATGGCAGAACACCCTATAGAGCACAAAGGAGCCCACAGCCATGGTGCTGTAGTTCTCCAGGTGCTCGAGAGCATTGTCCCTATCATAGGCAGCGGCCTCTGATGGCAGGAAGAGACCCATGCCGGTGGGGCTTGCCGCAGCCCGCCACTGGCCCAAGCTGAAGTCCTCGTGCTGTGAATAGTTTTTCCCGGAGTCCTGCCACCCCACACCATTTCGGGTGGCCAGGCAGGCTGCACGGCGCGTTGCGGCCTCGACAGTGATCCCCCTTGTGCTGTCCCCACCGAGGGTGGTGCCGAGGAGCAGGCTATAGAGTCCAATCTCAGAGTAGAGCCTATTCGCCTGGTCTATATAGGCCTCGAATGTAATGGAGTTATGCGTATCCGCATTGAGTGTGCGCACAAGGTTAGTGAGAATCGAGTTTATGGCGCCGGTCAGGAACAGACCGCTCTTTCCACGCCAACGGCCATTCCATAGTGAAGGGTAATTGCCACTGCCGATGCCCTTATTATCGCCGAAGATGTCTTTTCCCCGGTCTCACGGACGTGGGCCATGAGGATGCAGGGGATTCCGCGTTCATTGACGTCAGCGTGGGTAAAGATATTGGCATCGGCATGCAGGAGCTCGAGGCCCACGACTTTGAGCCCCCAATATGCAAGATTCTCGTTGACTTCTGCGGTCACTGCCTCAAAGTCGCCGGTATAGCTGAGCCTGTTTGCCCCGAAGATAAGCACATTGAGTAGGGAGTGGGAGTAGCCCTTTTGGCAGGCTTTTGACTTTCCCCAGCCGGGAATGACCGTATTTTCTGCGGTGCTATCCAAGCCCTCAGGGAACTTGATATTGGTCTCGATATAGAAGGTTCCTGCCAGATGAGATGTAGGTGCTTCACTCGCCATGCCCCCAGCCTAGCACCCTACCTAGCAGACATGCTAAAACGGGCCCCCTTACCTTAAGTAAGAGAGCCCGTCGGAGATTAACTGTTTAGAACAGTGTCATCTTGTTATTGCTTATCGACGAATACCCAAAGCATCGTCTACAGCGCGCTGGAAGTTAGCGATAGCACCATCGACAACTGCACGGAAGTCAGCATCGTGGACATAACCCCAACCAGCAACACCGCCACCAATACCAAGGATGGTCAGCAGGTAAACCCACCAAGGAATCTTGGAAGAGCTGGAACCACTGGTGTTGGTAACAGTGGTGTTATTACCAGCTTCGGTGTTGATGCTGCCATTGGTGTATGGGTTCTCAGCAATGATGTCATCAAGGGACTTAGCATTATCCAAAGCAGCGGCATACTTATCCTTCTCCTCCTGGGAAAGATTAGGATTAGCATTCACAGAAGCCTTAATAGCCTCAGCCAAAACAGAAACCACAGTGCTGTTAGTAGAAGCATCATTCACACGGTTAATGAAGCCCTGCTTCTCAGCCTCAGACAGGTAAGGCAGGTTGCCGATAACAGCAGTCGCCTTATCCTTAGCATCCTGCAAATCAGCAGCATTCTTCTTCTCAGCCGCTACAACAGCCTCAAGACCAGCTACACGATCAATACCCTGCTGGGCCTCATCAATCTTGCCCTGAGCATCAGCATCGT
>JAUMTX010000020.1:0-3628 GCA_030530985.1 Corynebacterium sp. | reverse complement strand
CACCCTGATTATTGTTCTTCTCAGCCTCTACAGCAGCCTCGAGACCCTCAACACGGGTAATACCCTGCTGGGCCTCATCAATCTTGCCCTGAGCATCAGCATCGTTAGGGAAAGCCTCCTTGATAGCTTCCCATGCAGCCTGAGCGGCCTCCCAAGCCTTGGTAGCAGCTTCCTTAGCAGCAGCCTTCTGCTCAGCAGTAGCGGAATCAGACTCAAGAACAGCCTTGTATGCAGCCTCAGCCTTCTTAGCAGCATCGGTAGAAGCCTGAGCATGCTCCTTAGCTACATCCACACCCTTGTTAGCATCAATAGCAGCCTTGGTAGCATCACGCTCAGCCTCAGCAACAGCCTGCCACTTCTGAGCAGCAGTCACATAATCAGCAGGATCCTTGGACTCATCAGCAGTCTTCTGAGCATCCTCAGCAGCAGTCTTAGCTTCTTCAGCTGCCTGAACAGCCTCATCATACTTCTTGTCAGCCTCTACCTTAGCTTCAAGGCCCTCAACGTCCTTACCACCCTGGGTAGCTTCATCGATCTTGCCCTGAGCATCAGTTTCATCTGGGAAAGCGGTCTTGATAGCTTCCCAAGCTTCCTTAGCAGCAGCCCATGCCTTGGTAGCAGCTTCCTTAGCAGCAGCCTTCTGCTGATCGGTAGCACCATCAGCCTTCAGAACTGCCTCATAAGCAGCCTGAGCCTTCTTAGCAGCATCAGTAGAAGCCTTAGCATGCTCCTTAGCTACGGTGACGCCCTTGTTAGCATCAATAGCAGCCTTGGTAGCATCACGCTCAGCCTCAGCAACAGCCTGCCACTTCTGAGCAGCAGTCACATAATCAGCAGGATCCTTGGACTCATCAGCAGTCTTCTGTGCTTCCTCAGCCTCGGACTTAGCATCATCAGCCTTGTTAGCGGCATCGTCATAGGCTGCAGCCTTAGTGAAGTCATAGCCATATTCTTCAGCCTTAGCCTTGTATTCCTCGGCACCATCGCGACCAGCAATAAAGGCCTTGATAGCGTTCTGCTTCTCAGTCGCATCAGAGATCGAGGCGTAGTTAGAATTCGCTTCCTTAATGGCCTCAGCAGCATAGTATGCCTGAGCATATGCTTCAGCTACATATGGCTTGGCGGTAGCCTTGAGTTCAGCATCCGACATAGCCTTGTAAAGATCTTCAGCCTTTTTAGCCAAGTCAGCAGCATTCTGCATTGCGGTAAGCGCGTCGTCGTTATTGCTGTTAGCAAGAGCGGCGTCGGCAGCCTTACGCTGTTCAGCTGCTTCATCAGCATACAGCTTGATAGCTGCGAGACGCTGAGCGTCAGTAGCATTTTCATCTTCCGCAGCAGCCTTGGTCTTATCCTTCAAATACTGAAGGTATGCAGCTGCATCACTACCATCACTGTCGTTGTCATTGAGCGCCTTAACAATGAAGTCACCGGCAGTGGTACCGCTGAAGCCACCCTCGGTAGACTGGAAGAAAGCCTTAGCCTCGTCAGGAATTACATAGTCCGCATCGCCAATAGCGATGTGGTAGAGGGAATTCATGACCGCGCTCATGGTGGCAGCACTCATGCTCGAGGTGCCCAAGTTAGAGGTAGTTGCGCGACCCAGAGCCTTAGAATAGGCATCGTAAACCCAGGAGTTCTGAGCGCTGTCACTGGAGTTATCAACAGTGACACTCTTGAGACCCTCGCTCTGAGCACTCTGAAGTGCACCAATGAATGGATTCTTACCGGTACCGGTAACACCGGAAAGGCCGAGGACATCAGCAACATTGCCACCATTGAACTCGGAGCTCTTGGTAACAGTAATAACACCGTCAGTTACGGTAGCGGCCGCATCGCCCTTGCCGGAAACAGCGGAAGATGCAAGCTCAGCGAGGTGCTCAAGGATGTACTTGGCATTCGCCTCATCATAAGTCATGTTGGACTTAACGGTGTTGGTAGAAGCCGCAGCCCAAACCACACCCTGAGGTGCGGCGATGGTTGGAGCCATCACGGAAACAGAAAGCAGACCAGCAATTGCGAGCTTGCCGGCTGCGGCACGTGGAGTGTGCTTCACAATAAATTCCTTACTTGTAGACAACAGGTTTCTCGAGTAATCCGAGGAACCATTTAGACCAAATTTACCAGTATCACAGAGACAACTAAAGCGAAACGCCCACTCTTCAACTAAATTCTCTTAAGTTTTTCTTACCTATTACTTATATAACTCTCGCATGCGCCCCTCAAAAAGCCCTTCCTAGGCAGCCCAACAATAGTCCAGAAAACTGCAGGTAAAACCTCATATTTGATAATTCTCAAAAGGGATCAATGCCCCGGTACCCCTACTAGAAATAATTGACTCATCAACCAGTAGAGATTTTTTTGTGCGCTTTGTCACATTTCTGCAATTTAGCACATGTAATTTTAATTTTTTGCACCGTAACTGCGCCCCTCCATCAGTCACGCATTCAGCAAGTTCTAAGGATTCATCAAGCAGGGCTCGACACGATCAAAAAAACCGACGAGTAGGACTAAAAGTCTTACTCGCCGGCTTTGTATTGGGCGTCGACAAGCTAAGGGATTAGCTCGCCTTGTCTACTAGTGGCGCAGACCCAGTGCCCGCTCCACATTCGCAATGGCCTCATCCACTACTGCTCGGAAGTCAGCATCGTGGACATAGCCCCAACCAAGGACACCGCCACCAATGCCCAGGAAACCAAGGAGGTAAGCCCACCAAGGAATCTTGGAAGAACCACTAGTCGTTTCACCGGTGGAAGGATCCTGATTAGCAGCATCCTTCAGCTCACCACTATCCGTATATGGATTCTGGTTAATGAGCTCATCAATGGTCATGCCACTGTCAAAAGCGTTGGTGTACTTTTCCTTATCCTCCTTGCTGAGGTTAGGGTTGTTGGTCACCGAAGCCTTCATAGCATTTGCCAGGATAGTCACAACACTGCTGCTACTATCCGCATTCTTGACTTGCTCAAGGAAGTCCTTGCGCTCATCATCGGAGAGATATGGCAGCTTCTCAATGACAGCGGTGGCCTTCTGCTTGGCCTCGGCAAGGTCAGCGGCCTGCTTCTCAGCCTCCTTGGCCTTTGCATCAGCCTCTGCCTTAGCGGCCTTAGCATCGTCCAGGGCCTTCTTGGCCTTGGCTACCGCAGCTTCAGCAGCCTTGGCGTGACCATCAGCCTTGGTGCCAAGTTCATCATCTGCGGTATCCGCAGTGGCCTTGACTGCCGTGTCAACCTTGGTGGCCAACTCACGAGAAGTCTTGGCTGCTTCCTCTGCCTTCTTGAACTGGGCATCAGCATCATCCAGCTTGCCTTCCTTGACCAGGGCCTCAGTGACCTTGGCGCGGGCGATGGCTAGCTTGCTAAAGGCCTCAGCAGCGGCCAGGAGGTCAGCAGGATTGCCACTCTCCTCTGCCAGGCGCTTCAACTCCTCAGCAGCATTCTCAGCCTCATCCAGCTTGGAAATAGCATTCTCAATATTGCCCTTTTCCAGCTCAGCTTCGGCTTCCTCCACCAACGTGGTCACCTTATCCAGCTGGGTCTTCACCTCATCGGGATCCTCGGTGCCCTGCTTCCCGGTGTCATCGTCCTGGGTGTCTTCGTCCTCAGCGCCCTGCTTGCCAGTGTCCTTGTCC
>JAUMTX010000019.1:15682-45123 GCA_030530985.1 Corynebacterium sp. | reverse complement strand
CACCAGAATCTGATTAGCGATCAATTTCAGTCAATTATCGCACAAAACTTCGACCGTGGCAAGACCCCTACAGATTATCCACCGGAGGCACCTGCCAGGAACCGAACCAACCCTGCGCTGACCGGCGCATATCATCACGCAGGAAGGTAAAATCAGGCACCGCAATCCCGGCCTTTTCCGCCGCGGCAACCAAATAATCGCGCAGGATCCACACATCGCGCGGATTGACCATATCGCTCATTGGCAGGATATCTTGCAGGCGGAAGGCCAAATTGGCTTCCAAGGCGCCATCGGTATAAGGAAGGGCGGCGCGAAGCGCGCGTAACTCACGGCCCGTCTGGGCACGTTGCTCATCATTTAAAGACATATCATTAGATTACTATCTAAGAGTCAGAGCCCGCCAGATAGGTTATGATATCTTGCGTGCTCGAAGTAGTCATTATTATTGGCCTGGCCATGGTGGCCGCCACCCTTATTTCCCACTACACGCCCCTACCAGCGCCCCTAGCCCTTATTCTTACCGGCCTGATTGCAGCCCTGCTACCAGGCATTGGTGAGCATGTTCGTGAAGTCCGCCTGGACCCAGACCTGGTCCTGTCCATTATCCTTCCGTACCTGCTCTACTATGAGGCTTTCAATATTTCCCTGCGCGGAATCAAGCGCGGCCTGCGCGGCATTCTACTCAATGGCACAGTCATGGTTATTGCCGTGGCCATGGCAGAAGGCCTGGTAGGCTCCTGGTTTGGTCTTTCAGCAGGTGTGGCCCTGCTCATTGGTGCAGCAGTAGGCCCGACCGATGCCACCGCCGTCGCCGCCCTGGGCAAGGGCATAAGCCGTGGCGCAATGCTCGGCCTGCGCGCAGAATCGCTCATTAATGACGGTACAGCCCTGGTGATTTTCGCAGTGGCAGCCCACTATGCGGCCCAGGATCAGGAGATTACACCACAAGGTGTCGCCGGCAGTTTTGTGCTTTCCTTCGTCGGTGCCGCAGTTGTGGGTGTCGCCTTTGGTTGGGTAATCAAGAAAATTAGCCCGCGGCTGCCACAGTTGGCCGGCGGCCTGGTCTTGCCGTTCTTTATTCCTTTCATGGTCTACTTCCTGGCCGAGGAGATTGGCGCTTCCGGTGTGCTGGCCACTGTGGTAATTGGCCTCTACCTTTCCCAGTCGGCCCCTCGCTATTTGGTCTCCCAGGTCCGCATGCTTGGCCGTCCTTTCTGGGAGGTGTCCTGCTTCCTGCTCAATAACCTCCTCTTTATCCTGATGGGCCTGCAGCTGCCAGGCGTGGTGGGCGCAATGACCAGCCTGTCCATTTCCACCGCGCTCTGGGCCATCCTGGTTCTATATGTGACTATGATGCTGACCCGCTATTTTGTTGCCGAGGTACTCATCCACATTATCCGCCTTGTGGATAGGCGCCCAAGTCAGCGCCTTCGCCGCACGAACTTCCCGGAGCGCCTGGTCATGACCCTGGCTGGTTTCCGAGGTGCTATCTCCTTGGCGGTGGCATTCTCCGTGGACCCAAGCCTGCCTGGCCGCGATGCCATTGTCTTTATCACCGCCGGCGTGGTCATTATGTCCCTGGTGGTGCAGAGCATCACCCTGCCCATGGCTGTGCGCTGGTCCGCCGCCCGCCCTAATGAGAATTCCCTTCGCCGCCAAGAGGCCGAGGACCGTGAGCGTGATGAGGCCATGATCAAGGTCAACTCCATCACCTATGAAGCTATCGACCGCATCGCCCAGGAGGTGGGCGCCAGCCCAGCCGCCGCCGAATTCCAGCGTCGCGAGTCCCAATTGCGCCTCGCCAACCTCAAGAACTGCAGCGTGGACGGCGAAAACCCGCAGGATATTCAGCGCGCCAGTAATGAAATTCGCCTGCGTATGATTGCCATGGCCCGCGAGCTCTATATCGAATTGCGCGATAAGGGCGAGCTTGACGACGAAGCCCTCACTGAGCTCCTTGGTCGCCTCGATCTGGAAGAAACCCGCATCCTTGGCCCAATGCACCTAGAGTAGGTATGATTTTCACGTGATTGAAACAATCCTCGTTCTCGGTTTCTGTATTCTGCTCGGTGCTCTTCTCACACGACTAACTAAAATTCCGGCCCCATTGACGCTGATCTTTGTGGGCCTGGTTTTGTCCTTGCTGCCAGGCATTGGGCATATAGTAAGCGAGGCGCAGATTGAGCCAGAAGTTGTGCTGTCTGTGATGCTTCCTTTCCTGCTGTACTGGGAGGCACTCAATATTTCCCTGCGCGGTATCCGCCAAATGCTGCGCGGTGTTTTGGTCAGTGGCACAGTTATGGTGATTGCTGTTGCCATGGCTGAGGGCTTTATTGGCTCCTGGCTGGGACTGTCCGTGGGCGTCGCCTTCTTGGTTGGTGCAGCTGTTGCGCCGACCGATGCCACCGCCGTTGCCGCCTTTGGTAAGGGCATTAGCCCCAATGTGCTGTTGGCCCTGCGCGCCGAGTCCCTCATTAATGATGGTACGGCCCTGGTTATTTTCGCTGTGGCCTGTAATTATGCGGCGGGTAATACGGATATTTCCCCACTGCATATTGGCGGTAATTTCCTTATTTCCTTTATTGGTGCCGCCCTTGTCGGTATTGCGGTGGGCTATGTGGTCAGCCGCCTGGGCCGTTTTGTCCAGGACCCAATGATTGGCAATGTCTGCCGTATTCTTGTTCCTTTCATCGCCTACTTCCTGGCAGAGGAGATTGGTGCATCCGGTGTATTGGCCACTGTGGTGGTTGGTCTTGTTATTGGCCAGACGAGCGCCCACTTTGTCACCACCGGTTCCCGCGTCACTGGTCGCCACTTCTGGATTGTGAGCTGCTATATCCTCAATGCGGTGCTCTTTGTTATTGTGGGCATTCAGCTTCCAGAGGTCATTGAAACTCTCAGCTCCGATACCTTGAGCCACGCCTTGATGGCAGTGGTGGTGCTCTATGTGGTGATGATGATTGCCCGCTACCTGGTGGCTGAGTTTAGCTACCAAATCATGCGCCGCTCCATGCGCAATGTCACCAACCTGCCAGAGCGCATCCTCTATGCGGCAGCAGGTTTCCGTGGCGCCATTTCCCTGGCCGTTGCCCTTTCTATCCCACATGAGATTCCTGGCCGCGACCTGGTGGTCTTTATTACCGCCGGCATTGTGATTCTTTCCCTCATTATTCAGGGTATTGCCGTGCCTTATGCAATCAAGCTCACTCAGCGTCACCCCAACCCACATAATGAGGCCAATAGGCTCAAGAATGAGGCCGAGGTGCGCAATGCGCTGACCTCCAATTACAAGCTGGTTTTGCAGGAGCTCTCCCGCCTGAATGCAGAGGCCGGTGGCGATGAGGAATTGGAGCAGCGCCTGCGCAGCGAATTCGAACGCGGCCTGGCTGACTATAGCCGTGGGGAGACCGGGGTCTATGAGAACCGCTACTACCGTGAGGAGGAACGCCGCCTCCGCTTGGCCATTATTGCCATGGGCCGTGAGCACCTCACCGAATTGCGTGACCGCGGGGAATTGGATGATGAGGCCTATAATGAGCTAGTCGATATCTTTGACTTGGCAGAACTCAATATCAGCGGCCCCATTAGCGCAGAATAGGAGCACCCATGGCCAGATATAACCACAAGTACCGTCGCGGCCTGCTGGTCCCAGCGGAAATGGCCTATGCCCAGGCCTACCAGGACCTGCTCCTGCTACCAGGGGCCAGCATTGAGGACTCGGTGGGCGATGATAATAAGCCAGCCATTGAGCTGCGTTTTAAGCCCAAGTTCCGCACAGGCCTGCGCAAGGTCCGGTTATTGCTCCAGGCTGAGGGCACTGAGCTGCGCATTAGTAGCCCTTCCCGTTCCCGCCGCTATATTTATGCCATTAACCAGGTGGTGGATTCTTTCGCGCCGGGCGTCATTGATGACCAGGGCTTTACAGATCTTCGTAACCGCATTGGTCGTGTCACCCGTTTCTTTATCCGCCCGGAGCTGCGCGAACTGCCGAATTATCTCAACCCGGGCGAGCGCCTGCACTTTATGGTGCCGTGTTTCTATGATGGCAATACGGCTGTGATTGCCCTGACGGATAAGCGCGTGCTTGCGGTGGATATGGCTTTTGGCCATGGCCGTATCCGCGAAATTCCGCTCAAGAATATTACCTCCCGGGATTCCCGTTGGGGTTTGCTCACTGACCGTGTGGAAATCACGGCGCGCTCCCAGCGCGTCATGGTCAGTGGTATGCGTTCAGGCTATGGACGCCAATTGCTCACTACACTTCGTGATCTTATGGGAGGCAATTAACATGGAGCCAGTCATTTTCCGCCGTGTAGCGGTGGCTATTTTCCTTGTTTTGGTTTTGATTCTGGCCATGGTTTCTGTGCCACGCTGGCGCCTGCAGGCAGGTGTCGCCCGCCAATTCGCCGTCGAAAGCACCCAAAGCACCCAGACGGCTGCTGACCTACCTGAGGTCACTGTCTACTATCAGAACCGCACCCTGCCGTATCTTGGCATGATTTCTTCCAAGGCCAAGGACCTGCGCGTACGCATCCAAAGCTCCCACCAGGCCGAAAACCCAACCCCGGCTGTGGAACTTGGCCTGTCCCATGCCAAGGTCAAAAATAGTCGCATTGTTTCCGCCGAGCTTGCCGACGCCTCCGTCGTACTCGACGAAAAAACCATGAAACTTCTTGCCATGAAGGCTGCCCGTACCTATGTGGACCGTATGGGTGCCCAAAACCAGACTATTCTTCGCACCTGGCGAGACTACTTGAGCTTTACTAAACTCCGCGAGGCTGTGGAGCAGTGGCTCCAGCAGCGGGGCAGTGAAGTATCCGGTGTGGACTTTAATGAGGCCACCCAGAGCATTACCATCACCATGAAGAATGGGGTGTATTGGACCATGACCCCACGAGTAGAGAATGGTGAGATTGTTTATGAGCGCAGCGGTGGCTCCAATTGGTTTGCCCGCATGATGCGTCAAACCCTGGATGAAGGCATGAGTGAAGAAATTGCCGGAACCCTGGAAGATGCCACCCATGGTGGCCTAGAAGACCCCTACTTTGATGGCTTCGAGGTCACTGAAGAGAGCCTTTCCCTGCACTTCCATAAGGATGCAGTGGAGTTCACCGGCGGCCCGGTGTTTAGCCTCGTAAATTAAAATTTACTCGGACCAAACACCGGTGAGAGAACGAGGTTAGACGAAAAAATTGCTGACTTGGTGGATGGCGGTGTTGAGGCCGGGGATGCGGCTGAGCAGGCCAGGGCCCCAGGTGAAGACGGTGTCGGTGCTGAGATAGCCATCAGCATCGGCGCCCAGGGTGCGCTTAAGGCAGAGGAAAACCAGCACCAGGCCCCACCACATCCAGTTCTGAAGAAGCATGCGAATAGGGCGCAGAAGCAAAGGGCTCAAGAGGTCCATCATGGGGACTATTTTACATAGCTACTGATATTTTTGGCCAAACGTATGGCAAAATAGAGGTATGACAAATCTCAGTCGCGAAGAATCCTACCGCTTGCTCCAGGGCGAACAGCTCGGGCGCCTCGTAGTCCGCCGTAAAGACGATATGGACCTATTCCAAATCAACTATGTGGTTGATGGGGACGATATCTACTTCCGTACCGCCGAGGGCACCAAGCTATTCAGCATTAACGTCAACCACGATGTACTATTTGCCGTCGATAAGATTAGTGAGGGCGAAGCCTGGTCCGTCATTATCAAGGGCGATGCCCACTGGGTGACCGACCTTGACCAAATCCAGCATTGTGATACGCTGCCGCTCAAGCCGTGGCTGCCAACCCTCAAATATAACTATGTCCGCATCACCCCACGAGAGGTGAGCGGACGACACTATGAGTTTGGTGAGGAACCAGAGCGCTACTAGCTCTTCCACCACTCATCATAAATAGTGACTGGGAGCTCGCGCTTATGGCGACCCACAGTCCACAACTGTTCGAGGCGAGCGAGGGACTCCGGCTTAAAGCCATCCAGCGCCGCCTCGCCTTCAATATAATCGTCGATTTCCGTGTAGGTGACACCCAAGGCGACCTCATCCGGCAGGGCAGGGCGGTCATCCTCCAAATCGGCGGTTGGGACCTTCTCCCAGGTGGCGGCAGGGGCGCCGAGTTCCTTGAGCAGGGCAGCACCCTGGCGCTTGGATAGACCAAAGATAGGCAAAATATCGGCGGCGCCATCACCAAATTTGGTAAAGAAACCAGCAAGATTCTCCGCAGCATGGTCAGTACCAATGACCAGGAGCTTCTTCTCACCAGCCACCGCATATTGGGCAATCATACGGGCACGGGCCTTCACATTGCCCTTATTAAAATCACCCAGCTTATCCTGGCCAATCGCAGCGGCAGAAGCGGCTTCGACAGCATCCGCGATTTCCTTGATATTGATAGTGATGGAGTGATCCGGCTGGATAAAGCCCAAAGCACGCTGGGCATCATCCTCATCGGCCTGCACGCCATAAGGCAGGCGCACCGCATAAAACTCGGCCTCCACACCCTCAGCGCGCAACTTCTCCACAGCAAGCTGGGCCAGGCGGCCCGAGAGGGTAGAGTCCTGGCCGCCACTAATACCAAGAACAAAGCCCTTGGTGCCGGTGGCCTTCACATAATCCGCAAGGAAATTAACGCGGCGCTCAATTTCCTCAACTGGATCGATCAAGGGGCGAGTACGCAGGGAAGAAAGAATGATCTGACGTAGTTTTTCGTGTTCAGTAGACATGACACCATGGTACTCCTTTTGGCAGGATAACTTCCGTGACGACTTTAATTGCCGCCATTGGCGGATTTCTTTTTGGATATGACACCGGCGTTATTGCCGGCGCCCTTCTCTTCGTGGGGCCAAGTTTTGGGGCCAGCAGTGCCGATGAGGGCTGGATTGCAGCCGTCCTTGTGCTTGGTGCGGCCCTGGGCGCCCTGACTGGTGCCCGTGTGGCTGACCGCATTGGTCGCCGCAATACGCTCATTATTAGCGGCGTGGTATTCGCCGTGGGCGCGCTGCTGTGCGCCAGTGCCACCAATATTCACTTCCTGGCCGCTGCCCGCGCCCTGGGCGGTGTGGCTGTGGGTGCCTGCTCCATTGTGGTGCCCATGTATATTTCTGAGCGCGTGGAGCCGGCCAAGCGCGGCCGCCTGGTGACTCTCAATAGCTTCATGATTGTGGTGGGCCAGCTGGCCGCCTATTGTGTGAACTCGGCCCTGGCGCATACCGCCAACTGGCGCCTCATGTTCCTCATTACCGCCATTCCTGGTGTGCTGCTTGCTGTGGGCATGATTTTCCAGCCGGATTCCCGCCCAGCCAATGAGCCCCGCCAGAATGGTGCGCAGATTAAAGCGGAGCGTAAGCAGGCCCTGGCCCAGCCGTGGGTGCGCCGCACGCTGATTATTGCCGCCATTATTGGTGTGATTCAGCAGATTACCGGCGTGAATGCCATTATGTACTTTGTGCCGACCATGATGAATCGCGCCGGCGTGAGCGTGGAAGTTTCGGTCTATACCTCCATGATTATTGGTGCCGTGTCCGTGGTGACCTGCCTTATTGGTTTGCTGTTGGTGGATCGCATTGGCCGCCGCACCCTGCTGTCCATTGGTTTGGCCGGCACCTGTGTCTGCCTGATTCTTGTGGCGATTTTCTCCGCCCATGCGTGGACCAGCTTGGCCTTCATGTGCCTCTTTATTGCCTTCCAGCAGTCTGCGGTTTCGGTGGTGACCTGGTTGCTCATTTCGGAGCTCATTCCTGCGGGCGTACGCGGCTTTGGCATGGGCCTTGCGGGCCTGGCGCTGTGGTTGATGAATTTTGTCGTCGCACAGGCCTTCCTGCCGCTTCTCGACGCCGCCGGTGCTACCGCCACCTTCCTCATTTTCGCCGGCCTCTGCGCGGTTTCCTTCGTCTTTGTTCGCCGCTTTGTGCCTGAAACTATGGGCCGTACTTTGGCGGAAGTGGAGGAGGAACTCAAGCGTGCGGGCAGCCCGAAAAAGGCCCCAGTTGGACAAAAGTAGCATTCTGAGTTAAGATATTTCTTCGTGTTATGCCGTTGGTATGATCCATCGGTAAGTTTTGTAGCCGGAAAGAAAGGAGCGCCCGATGAAGGTCCGTAAGTCCCTTCGGTCGCTGAAGAACAAGCCGGGCGCTCAGGTTGTGCGTCGTCGTGGCAAGGTCTACGTGATCAACAAGAAGGAGCCACGTTTCAAGGCTCGTCAGGGTTAATTCACTAGCGCCCTAAATCCCGCCTATCTATCGACTTTTCTGTCGGTAAGTAGGCGGGATTTTTTTATGTGAAGAGCCTGTGAACTATTTAACTATTCTCCCGGGTGTCACCTATGCTTTTGATACACAGATTGGTGCTCAATATGTAGGGGGCTCACAGGAATGTTCCTGCGAAAATTCCCTGCGCGGCCACAATATGTTGTGCCAGTTGCGTAAATTAGCCACAACGTGTAGTGTTTTCTTATGTCGCCAAGGAGCGCTGAGGGAAGAGGGAAATTCCTCAGAAATGACCGCAGGTAGACACAAATTAAGCATCAGATTTATCGTCATTTTTGAGTAGCAGAAGGATTCGACGTCATGTCTATTACCGTTTATTCCAAGCCAGCATGTGTTCAGTGCACCGCCACCAAGAAGGCTCTTGACCGTGCCGGCCTTGACTATGAGGTTGTGGACATCTCCATGGATGATGAGGCTCGTGACTATGTCCTCGCCCTTGGTTACCTCCAGGCACCAGTAGTTGTGGTT
This sequence comes from Corynebacterium sp., assembly GCA_030530985.1. Classification (GTDB taxonomy): domain Bacteria; phylum Actinomycetota; class Actinomycetes; order Mycobacteriales; family Mycobacteriaceae; genus Corynebacterium. The sequence continues at coordinate 36,398 of JAUMTX010000019.1, read as the reverse complement.
GATGAGGAGCACTGGTCCGGTTTCCGTCCAGAGCGTATCCGCGAGCTTGCCCGCGCTGCCGCTTAAAAACTACCCCTCTCGGTTCGTGCCGCGGGTGGCTCTTCCCGCCCCGGCCAGACCGCTCAGAATATAGCTGGGCGGTTTTCTTTTTGTCAGAAAGGCCCTGGCTGTGTTGGTTGTTTATTTCTCCTCAGCTACGGAGAATACGCACCGCTTTGTGCAGAAGCTTGGTCTCCCTGCTAAGCGCATCCCTCTCCATAGAACTGACCCGGAGCTTGTGGTCGATGAGCCCTATGCGCTCATTGTTCCGACCTACGGCGGCGGGGTCAGTATCTCCGGTCGGGTGCCAAAGCCTGTTCCAGCGCAGGTCATTCGCTTTTTGAATAATAAGCACAACCGAGATCTTGCCCGTTGTGTAATCTCGAGTGGGAATACTAATTTCGGGGCGGACTATGCCGTTGCTGGCAATGTCATTTCTGAAAAAGTCGGTATTCCTTTCGTCTACCGCTTCGAGCTCATGGGCACGCAGCGCGATGTCGAGATGGTCCGCGAGGGGCTTGAACAATTCGCCCAGGAGCTTGGCCTCAACCCCGCCTAGCCACCTGCGCCTATACCAGCAATCAGTACATTAAAACATGCGAAAGGCACTATCGGGTCAATGACGCAGCAGACCGATTACCATGCGCTCAATGCGCTGCTCAATCTCTACGATGAGAATGGACAAATCCAGTTCGATAAGGACCGCGAGGCTGCCAAGCAGTTTTTCTTGCAGCACGTGAACCAGAACACCGTCTACTTCCATGATTTGGAAGAGAAGTTCGGCTACCTTCTGGAAAATAACTACTATGAGCGCCATATTGTTGACCAGTATGACTTTGAGGACATTAAGAGCCTTTTCAAGCTGGCCTACTCCAAGAAGTTCCGTTTCCCAACTTTCTTGGGCGCATATAAGTACTACACCTCCTATACGCTGACCACCTTTGATGGCCAGCGCTACCTGGAGCGCTATGAGGACCGTGTCTGCATGGTTGCCCTGACTTTGGCTGCCGGCGATATGGAACTGGCCCGCAACCTGGTGGAGGAAATCCTCTCCGGTCGCTTCCAGCCAGCCACCCCAACCTTCCTCAACTCCGGTAAGGCCCAGCGTGGCGAGCCTGTCTCCTGCTTCCTCCTGCGTATTGAGGACAATATGGAGTCCATTGGCCGCGCTATTAACTCGGCTCTGCAGCTCTCCAAGCGTGGTGGCGGTGTGGCCCTGCTGCTCTCCAACCTGCGTGAGTCTGGTGCCCCAATCAAGAAGATTGAGAACCAGTCCTCCGGTGTGGTCCCAGTTATGAAGCTTCTGGAGGACTCCTTCTCCTATGCCAACCAGCTGGGTGCCCGTCAGGGTGCCGGTGCGGTCTATCTTTCCGCCCACCACCCAGATATCCTGAACTTCCTGGATACCAAGCGTGAGAATGCGGATGAGAAGATCCGTATTAAGACTCTGTCCCTTGGTGTGGTTATTCCGGATGTCACCTTTGAGCTGGCTAAGCGCAATGAGGATATGTACCTCTTCTCCCCATATGATGTGGAGCGCGTCTATGGCAAGCCCTTTGCGGATATCTCCATTACTGAGCACTACCATGAGATGGTGGAGGATGACCGTATCCGTAAGTCTAAGATCAATGCTCGTGGCTTCTTCCAGACCCTGGCGGAAATCCAGTTTGAGTCCGGCTACCCATACATCATGTTTGAGGATACGGTGAATAAGGCCAACCCTATTGCTGGTCGCATCACCCACTCCAATCTCTGCTCTGAGATTCTTCAGGTCTCCACCCCTTCCCACTACAATGCCGATTTGAGCTACTCCGTTGTGGGCGAGGATATTTCCTGTAACCTGGGCTCCCTCAATATTGCCAAGGCCATGGATTCCCCTGATTTTGCTGCCACCATTGAGACCGCCATCCGCGGCCTTACTGCGGTGAGTGAGCAGACCAGCATTGATTCTGTTCCTTCCATTAAGAAGGGCAATGATGCTGCCCACGCTATTGGTCTGGGCCAGATGAACCTGCATGGCTTCTTTGGCCGTGAGGGCATCCACTATGGCTCTGAGGAGGGCATTGACTTTACCAATGCTTACTTTGCTGCTGTGCTCTACCAGTGCCTGCGTGCCTCTAATAAGATTGCCCGTGAGCGTGGCCGCACCTTTGCTGGCTTTGAGGATTCCAAGTATGCCTCCGGCGAGTACTTTGATGATTTCGATCCTGCTGAGTTTGCACCACAGACCCCTAAGGTTCAGGCCATCTTTGAGCGTTCCTCCATCCACACCCCAAGTGTGGCTGATTGGGAGGCCCTCAAGCGCGATGTAATGGAGTACGGTCTCTTTAACCGCAACCTTCAGGCGGTTCCACCGACCGGTTCCATCTCCTATATCAATAACTCCACCTCTTCGATCCACCCAATTGCCTCCCGCATTGAGATCCGTAAGGAAGGCAAGATTGGTCGCGTTTACTATCCAGCTCCTTATATGAATAATGAGAATCTGGAGTTCTATAAGGACGCCTATGAGATCGGCTATGAGGCCATTATTGATACTTATGCGGCTGCCACCAAGTATGTGGATCAGGGTCTCTCCCTGACCCTCTTCTTCAAGGACACCGCCACCACCCGCGATATCAACCGCGCGCAGATCTACGCATGGCGTAAGGGCATTAAGACCCTCTACTACATCCGCCTGCGCCAGGTCGCCCTTGAGGGCACCGAGGTTGAGGGTTGCGTATCCTGCATGCTCTAGTGGGATAAGCACCACAAAAATAAGGGTCCAGCGAATGCTGGATCCTTTTTTCGTATCTGCATAAGGCACAGAAAAACCCCGTCCCGGCCAATGCCGGAGCGGGGTAGAAGTATTTGAGCGAGATTACTGGCGGGCGCCGAGCTCAGCGTCGATACGCAGGATACCGGAGCCATCCTCGCCAACCATGCGCAGACGGTCGATGATTTCGGAGACGGTAGCCTCTTCTTCGATCTGCTCATTGAGGTAGGTGTCCAGGAATGGACGGGCGAAGGAGTCACCCTCAGCAGCAGCGAGGTCAGAAAGGTCGCGGATGAGACCGGATACCTTCTGCTCGTGAGCCAGGGCAGCCTCGAAGCCTTCGATGGCGGTCTGGATCTTGAGGGCTGGTGCCTCGATGGTGCCAATCTGTGGGAGAGCCTCACGGTCGAGCATGTGCTGAGCGAAGTCAGCAGCGTGGGTGAGCTCCTCATCAGCCTGACGAGCCATCCAGTCACGCATACCGGTCAAGCTCATATCGTCGAAGATATAAGAAAGCTGACGGTAGGTAAGAGCTGCTTCGAACTCGGCGGTTACTTGCTTGTTAAATGCTTCATTGAGCTTTTCACTAAGTTTCATGCTTTCTACTATAAGGACGTTTCCTCCCGATTTCACACGTGGTTTACCTACCCTTACCCGCTTTTATAGGGTAAGGTATGGCTATTCTTGGGGATTAAAAGTCCTGGCTGTGGTAATTTAGAGCCCCATAATTTGTGTGGCGCAGCGCACAGAATCTGCAAAAGTGAAACTCCTCACACTTAGACTGGCGTTAAATTTTTGGGGGAAATGGGCCTAAAACGACCCGTCGAAAGGCTTGGCGGCGGGCCTCCATTGGCGATTCTGCAGGGTAGGGGAGTGGCACGGGCGGAAGCAGGGTGATTCATTCTAAGATGAATTAGACAAAAAGTACCAGTCGTTCAGTGCAAGGAGCATGCATGTCCGTTTCCTCAGTTCACCACAAGGAAAACCCTGACCAGCCAGTTAGTGCTATTAACTGGAATGCCATTCCTGATGAGAAGGACCTCGAAGTATGGGACCGTCTCACTGGTAATTTCTGGTTGCCTGAGAAGGTGCCACTGTCTAATGACATTAAGAGCTGGAATACGCTCACCGATTTGGAAAAGCAGACCACCATGCGTGTCTTCACCGGTCTGACCCTTCTGGATACCATCCAGGGCACCGTGGGTGCGGTTTCCTTGATTCCTGATGCGCAGACTCTGCATGAGGAAGCTGTTCTGACCAATATTGCCTTCATGGAGAGCGTTCACGCCAAGAGCTATTCCTCTATCTTCATGACCCTGGCCTCTACACCAATGATTAATGAGGCCTTCCGTTGGTCCGAGGAGAATGAGGCCCTGCAGCGCAAGGCTGCTATCGTCCTGGACTACTACCAGGGTGATGACCCACTCAAGCGTAAGATTGCCTCCACCTTGCTGGAGTCCTTCCTCTTCTATTCCGGCTTCTATCTGCCAATGTACTGGTCCAGCCACGCTAAGCTGACCAATACTGCCGATGTTATCCGTCTGATCATTCGCGATGAGGCTGTGCACGGCTATTACATTGGCTATAAGTATCAGAAGGCTCTGGAGAAGGAGTCCGAGGAGCGTAAGGAAGAACTCAAGGAGTACACCTACGATCTTCTGATGGACCTCTACGATAATGAGATCCACTACACCGAGTCCCTCTATGATGAGCTTGGTTGGACCGAGGATGTAAAGCGCTTCCTGCGCTATAACGCCAATAAGGCGCTCAATAACCTTGGTTATGAGGCTCTCTTCCCAGCTGAGGATACTGAGGTTTCTGCCTCCATCCTTTCTGCTCTATCTCCTAATGCGGATGAGAACCATGACTTCTTCTCCGGCTCCGGTTCTTCCTATGTGATCGGTAAGGCCGAAAATACTGAAGATGAGGACTGGGACTTCTAATCCCCCGGGAACTTTTTTAAAGGGTACATCGTTCATGATGTGCCCTTAATTTTTTGCGTAATTTTGGGGTAGTGGGGTAATAATAGGGGAGTGAGAGATAGCTCCTAGGTGGGCTAGATCAATGTTCCAGTATTGTCCCAGCGATTCCTAAGAATTGCCTCCCGCAGTATGAAGGTTGATGCCACTAAGGTATACCTATTCAATCTTTCGATTGAACATACCCGGGGGTAACGTGGTGTGATATGCACCACACTAAGGGCTTAAATGGCGGGAAACGGCGAAAATCCTACTTTTTCCGTTTTCACAAGACAATGCGAGGGGCTAAAGTTATAGACGTTAATATTTCTTGTGTAGTCAGGAGGATCGTATGACTGCAGTTGAGCCACGGCATGGCCAGACGGTTGTGACGGAGCGGCCACTGCCATCCGGCAAAGAGACCCGTAAGGGTTCTTTGGCCTGGAAGATGCTGACGACCACCGATCATAAGCTCCTGGGCATTATGTACATCATTACAGCCCTGGTGTTCTTCTGTTTGGCTGGTCTGATGGCACTGCTCATTCGTGTTGAGCTTTTCCACCCAGGCCTTCAGTTCCTATCTAATGAGCAGTTCAACCAGCTGTTTACCATGCACGGCACCTTGATGCTGCTGCTGTATGCATCTCCGCTGGTGTTCGGCTTTGCTAACTATGTTCTGCCACTGCAGATTGGTGCACCAGACGTTGCATTCCCTCGCTTGAATGCATTCTCCTTCTGGATGACCTTCCTCGGTGGTGTGGCAATGAACCTTGGCTTCCTGATGCCAGGTGGTGCTGCTGACTTCGGTTGGACCATGTACTCGCCTCTCTCGGATGCCATCCACTCCCCAGGTCTGGGCGGTGACTTCTGGATTCTCGGTGTTGGTGCTGGTGGTATTGGTACCATTGCATCCGCTGTGAACATGGTGACCACCATTCTGTGCCTCCGTGCACCAGGTATGACCATGTTCCGTATGCCAATTTTCACCTGGAACATCCTGATCACTTCCATGATCGTTCTGCTTATCTTCCCAATGCTGACTGCAGCCGCCCTTGGCGTTCTGTACGACCGCAAGTTGGGTGGACACATCTTTGACCCACAGAACGGTGGCGCAATGATGTGGCAGCACATGTTCTGGTTCTTCGGTCACCCAGAGGTGTACGTTCTTGCCCTTCCGTTCTTCGGTATTGTGTCTGAGATTATTCCAGTATTCTCCCGCAAGCCAATGTTCGGTTATATCGGCCTGATCTTCGCTACCATCTCCATTGGTGCGCTGTCCATGGCTGTGTGGGCACACCACATGTTCGTGACTGGCGCTATCTTGCTGCCATTCTTCTCCTTCATGACCTACCTCATTGCTGTTCCTACCGGTGTGAAGTTCTTCAACTGGCTGGGCACAATGTGGGGCGGCCACATCACCTGGGAAGCGCCAATGCTCTTCGCATTCGGCTTCCTCTGCACCTTCCTCTTCGGTGGTCTGACTGGTGTTATGCTGGCAAGTCCTCCACTGGACTTCCACGTGGCTGACTCCTACTTCGTGGTTGCTCACTTCCACTACACCCTCTTCGGTACCGTGGGTTATTCCTCCTTCGCAGGTATTTACTTCTGGTGGCCAAAGATGACCGGTCGTATGCTGGACGAGCGCCTGGGTCGCATCCACTTCTGGTTGATGTCCATCGGCTTCCACGGCACCTTCCTCATCCAGCACTGGGCAGGTAACATGGGTATGCCTCGTCGTTATGCGGACTACCTCGCATCTGATGGTTTCACCATCTACAACCAGGTATCCACCGTATTCGCCATTGTTCTTGGTTGCTCCATGCTTCCATTCATCTGGAACATGTTCAAGACCTGGCGTTGGGGCGAGGTTGTCACCGTGGACGATCCATGGGGTTATGGCAACTCCCTCGAGTGGGCAACCTCCTGCCCACCACCACGACACAACTTCGTGTCTCTGCCTCGCATCCGCTCCGAGCGTCCAGCCTTCGAGCTGCACTATCCACATATGGTGGAGCGCATGCGCAAGGAAGCTCACGTCGGTCGCCACTAAAGGCCCACGAGACTACGCAAAGAAGAACCGCTACCGGGAAACCGGTGCGGTTCTTTTTTATTGCCCAATTAAGTTATAGTTATTATGTGACTAACCAGCCAGATATTACTGTTAATCTCCGCCCTGATTCTGTTCCTGCTGTTATTTCCGTGACGGGTGCTGACCGTCCTGGTGTGTCCGCAGCTTTCTTCCGAGTCCTGTCTAATCACAATGTTCAGGTCCTCGATGTGGAACAGTCTCTCTTCCGCCGTCGCCTGAACCTGGGTGCCCTTGTTGGTATCCCTGAGGCTGACTATGCGGCCCTGTCTGTTGAGCTTTCTGAAACCCTGCGTGCCTATGGCCAGCAGGTTGATATTGAGGCCGGCAGCCATGTAGTCTCCACCCGCCCACGCTCCTCCCACGTCCTTGTGGTTCTGGGTAACCCAGTGACTGCGGAGCATATTTCGCGCATTGGTCAGGTACTGGCTGACCATGGCGCCAATATTGATTCGATTCGCGGTATTGCTGACTACCCAGTCACCGGCCTGGAATTGCGCATCACTGTGGCTGATACCAAGCCGGGTGGTGGTGTGGAGCTCCGTAAGGCTCTCTCTGAGCTCACCCGCGAGATTGGCGTTGATATTGCTATTGAGCGTGCTGGCCTCATGCGCCGTTCCAAGCGCCTCATTTGCTTTGACTGCGACTCCACCCTCATTACCGGTGAGGTCATTGAAATGCTGGCGGCACACGCCGGTAAGGAAGAAGAGGTTGCCGCTGTCACTGAGCGTGCTATGCGTGGTGAGCTCGACTTTGAGGAATCCCTCCGTGAGCGCGTAGCCACCCTGGCTGGCCTTGATGCCTCTGTGATTGATGAAGTGGCCAAGGATATTGTTCTTACCCCTGGTGCCCGCACCACCATCCGCACCTTGAAGCGCATGGGCTATAAGACTGCCGTGGTTTCCGGTGGTTTCATCCAGGTACTTGAGGATCTGGCCGCGGATCTGGACCTTGACTATGTGCGCGCCAATACCCTGGAAATTGTGGATGGCAAGCTCACCGGCAAGGTGATTGGCAAGGTTGTGGACCGTGCCGCCAAGGCCGAGTTCCTCTCCGAATTCGCGGCCGACTCTGGTCTGCAAATGCACCAGACTGTGGCTGTGGGCGATGGTGCCAATGATATTGACATGCTCTCCGCTGCCGGCCTGGGCATTGCCTTCAATGCAAAGCCAGCCCTGCGTGAGATTGCCGACGCTGCCGTCAACCACCCATTCCTCGACGAGGTCCTCTACATTCTTGGCATCTCTCGTGAGGAGATCGACATTGAGGATCTTGACGACGGCACCTACCGTCGCGTCCCACTCGAGGGCTAGGAATACTGATTCAGTACTATTGCTAACTCATCACAGATTTGCTAATCTGGCAGGCAGTTAATAAATACCTGGCAGTATTCACAGGTTCCTGTAGGAACTGCAGGGTATCCGCCCAATAGATTGGATTCTGGATGTTGAAGAAGAAGTTTGCTGCCGTGCTCTGCGCCGCTGGTGTCCTCACCGCTGGTATCTCTGCCCCGAGCGCACATGCCATTAGTGTTACTGCCACGGATAGCGCCACCTGTTCTCTGACTCTCAGCGCCGATGAGCTGGCAACGTATATCAAGGCTCGTAATGCTTATGCGGCTGAGATTAAGAAGTTCGCCGCAACAGCTGGCGGCGCAAACAAGGTAGCTTCTGATGAGGAATTGAGTACTGGCCTTGATACGGGTGCGGGCCTGGATAGCTCTTCGGGTACGGCACGATTGGTTGTGGCTGGTATTGGCACTGTGGCTGATGCGCTTGCGCAGATCGGCGAAATTAGTGGTGGCATTGCCACCTCTGGGGCTGCCGCGAGCAACCCGTACGGCGTGGATTTCTCCAAGTTCACTGGCGCTGGATTCACTGCTTTGATTACAGCATTGTCCTATTCTGGTATTAAAGCGGAAAGTGAAGACGCCGTGTTTGGCTACATTAATCTTATTAACGATCCATTGACCAATGCGTATATCGCCTATTCGAATGCAGGCTATAACTTCGTCAATATTGCCGGTGCTCGCGCCTGCGCCGAGGCACCAGAATTTGCCTCTTCAAAGGCCGACATTCTCCGCTACGCCAATGTCGTAGAGAAGAACAGCAAGGCTGCTGAATCCCAGCAGGCCAGTGCCTCCAATACCAAGAAGGCCTCTGGCTCCAGCTTCCTGGGCAGCTCCCTGAGTTCCTAAACCATTGAGGTCCTAAACCTCAAGCCCACCTTACTGAAACGGGTACTGTGCTTAGTCGCAGTATCCGTTTTTTGTGTGTTGATTGCACACAGCATAATTCGAAATATTAAAGTAGTTATGGTTGAAATAGGGCCAGCGGGGGTAGGGCAGGCCCATGGAGAATGGAGCAGTAATGACAATTCGCTCGCAGTTTTCAAGGCGAGTGTGCGGGCTGGCGCTATGCACTGCCAGCCTTATGGGAACAATGGTCGCAGCGACCCCGCAGGCAGGGGCAGTAACAGTGGCGACCACTGATGCTGCGGATAGGTGCGTCCTCACCTTCAGCCAGCAGGAGATGCGGAACTATGAGACCACGCTCAATGCTCTGGTGGAGAAATTCGACGGGGTGGTCACAAAGATCAATCCAGACGCGGACTTTTCACAGAAGCCAGCAGCTATTCAGGCCCTAAAGGCTCAGCACAAGGTTGATATGGCAAGCGGTCAGCATACCTTCTTCAATGATTCCCTGAAGGAATGGGAGATGCCGAACATTTTCCGCATGCAATATGTCATGTACGGAGAGGGCAGTGGTGATAGCACTGTGCATCTTGATGATCTAACTGAGATTCCAAGGGATTTGGCGATCTATGCGCATGCCTTGGGTGTGATTGATGAGGTAAATGATCAGAGCATTGAAGATATGGTCCAATATTTTGATAAGGACTCTGCCCTCGCATGGCTGGAATTCTTTGAAGCCGCTGATGGTCTAGCAATGATCCAGGGCGCCGATGGCTGCGCCGGGCTAACAGCCTTGGCACCTGCGGCTGAGGAATACACAAGGGTGCATGCTCAAGCTTATGCCTGGGCCCAGGAGGCCCACCACACTATCGAAGAGGGTCCGAACTACCCACCGATTGACGCTAGTGAAAAAGGCAATGAAAGGGAGGAAAACACATCCAAGGATGAGGCTGCTAAGCCACGAGGCCTCATGGATCCCATTGTGATTGGCAGCTCAAAGGTGAGCCTGTTTATTTTGAATATCCTCGGTGGCATCCTCAACGTGGTAGGGTTCATCGGCGGCGTCCTTTTGTTGCCGATTATGTGGCTTTCGCTGTGGGTCGCTGAGAAGCTAGGCTTGGCCTAGGCTTTGTCTAGTCCTTACCCAGGGAATCACGCAGGCGGGTGAGGGCACCAACAGTGGTGTCATGGTCGCGGGTCTGCCAGAAGGCAGGCAGGCTTTGAAGCAAGAAGCTGCCATAGCGGGCAGTTTTCACACGGGGGTCAAGGAGCGCGACCACACCCCTATCCGTGACTGAACGGATGAGGCGACCAGCACCCTGGGCAAGAAGAATGGCAGCCGGCACACAGTAGGCCGACATGAAGCCCATCTCATCCTTGCGGGCAGTCATCAAAGGATCATCCGGGCGGGGAAATGGGATGCGGTCCATAATGACCAGGGAACAGGAAGGGCCAGGAACATCCACACCCTGCCAGAGGGTGAGGGTGCCAAAGAGGCAAGACTCCTCATTATCAGAGAATTTCTGAATGAGATCGGGCAAGTGCGCGTCGCCCTGGCAGTAGACGGGGACGTCGACACGCTCACGGATATATTCGGCGGCGGTCTCCGCAGCCTTGCGGGAGGTGAAAAGCCCCAGGGTGCGGCCGCCCATTGCATTAATGAGCTCCTCAATCTCCTGCAAAGTTTCGTCAGAAACGCCATTGCGCCCCGGGGGATCCAAGCGCTCAGGGATATAGAGAATGCCCGAATTCGCCGGGTCAAAGGGGGTGCCCACATCCAGGCCATCCCAGGTATTATCCGGAATACCCCAGGCCTTAGCCACCGAATTAAAATTACCGCCCAGGGCCAAGGTGGCGCTGGTCAGCACAGCAGTTTTCTCCGTAAAGAGGGCATCGCGCAAAATATGCTGGATGGATAGGGGTGCGGCGCAATAGGTTTGCTCCTCGGTCACCCACACAACCATGCTCTCTGGCTGATCATCCAAAGCGGCCAGGGCATCAGCCACCTGCGCGCGGATACTATCGCGCTCCGCAACAGCCTCCACATCATCCTTGGAATTACCACGACCAAGGGCGGAGTGGATGGAAATGAGGGCGTCGGAAAGCTCCTTGAGGAAACGCAAATCACCCAAGTCCGGCTCAACCCAACGACCAACGGTCAAGGGGTTTTCGCGCCAGGAATCAGCAAGCTCCATGAGCGTGGCCTCGCCGCGGGCCTCACCGATCTTATTGAGCTGGGAGGCCAAAGAGTACAAGGCATTGCTATTAAGCGTCACGGTGGATGCGCTGGTCACGCGGGCTTCAAGCTCGTGGGCCTCATCAATAATCACCACATCATGCTCAGGAATCAAGTCGAATTCATTGGCCGCATCAATGGCCAACATGGCGTGATTTGTGATGATAATATCCGACTTTTCGGCCTTACGCTTGGCTACCTCGGAAAAACAATCATCCCCGAAAGGGCAGCGGCTTGCGCCAATGCACTCGCGGGACGTCACGCTCATATCGCGCCATTCCTCATCGGTGCCGCCGAAATCATCACGGTCACCCGTCTCCGTATTGGACAACCACGGATCCAAAAGACCCTGCGTCTTGCGCATGCACACATAATTATTCTTGCCCTTAAGAATGGCAAAACGTGGCTTGCGGTCAAACTGATCCTTCAAAGCCTCCACCACGCGGGGCACATCGCGCTTCATCAACTGGCGCTGAAGGGCCAAGGTTGCGGTGGTAATAACCACTGGTTTCTCCGCCTTCATAGCGTGATCAATGGCCGGGACCAAATAGGCCAAGGACTTACCAGTACCCGTTCCTGCCTGCACTGCCAGGTGGCGGCCGCTCTCCAACGCATGCTCCACGGCACGCGCCATCTCCACCTGGTTCGGGCGCGGCGAGCCCCCAATATAGTCCACCGCCGCAGACAGAAGTTTTTCAACCATAGAGACTAGTTTAGTGCATGCCACTGGTCGCCGATAGCAGTGGGGCAGTAGGACGGCAGCCTAGGTTGAATGCGCTATATTCATGCAAAATCATCCCCGCCTACTGTGTGAGCTTAGACACCATTAGTCTGAGAAGTGTATAAGTAAAAAACTTTGTACAAGCGCTGCAGCATTGCCTTTATGCAAACAATCGGATGAAAAAATCAAGGTGAAGCGCCCGCTATGCAATTAAATGCATCAGCGTGGCATTCAATTAATTCTAAGGTTCGTGACAGGTGTTTCACTGGAAATTTAACTTCGGTTTATTGAACTGTTTGAGACTATATCCAACTTGTGTATGATAATCACAGGCTAGCCTTACCGAGGTGTGCCTTAGAATCTATAGCTTTGACTGAAGGAGTCTCATGGCCAAGCGCATTTATGTCGGCAAGAGTCTGATTGCCGCGACCCTCGCTGGTTCTCTCGCATTTACCGGTGCAGTTGCACCACAGTTTTTCTCTGCACCAATTGCAGAAGCAGCAACCGCTAATACCACCCCAGCTATTAAGCTTCTGACCGAGGAGCCAACTGGTGGTTTCCAGCCAGGCGATGTAATTCAGTTTCAGGTAAGCAACTATCCAAATTCCTCCGGTAATACTTACCTTCTTTTCCGCCACTCCAAGGACATTACCGATGGTCTGACTGCGGAAGACACCGCCGCTTTTGGTCCTGACTTTGAGGTTAAGGTCAATGGCGACAACATCTACGCATACCTCAAGGATGAGAAGCTTGCTGATCTGAAGAAGAACGGCTCCGGCGTTATTAACTTCACCGTTCCAGCGAAGCTCGATGCAGAAAAGGCTAATGCTGCTTCTTTCCTTGCATTCCTCGGCGATGGTGGCATCAGCCTCCGCTTCACTGCTAAGTTCCAGGCTGCACAGTCCGGTCACGTAGCAATTGCTGCTGCTTATAACACCAACGTGGTAGTTACTGGCGTAACTGCAAGCCCAGCTAGCGCTGCACTTCGCACCCCACTTCAGGGTGGCCTCAGCCTGAAGCTTGAGGATCTTGCTGCCGGTGCAACCGTCGATGATGTCAAGATTTCCGATGAGGATGGCACCGAGGTTGCTTCCATCTCCGGTAAGACCATCACCACCGGTCGTGGCTACAGCAATGATGTTGCTGCAGACGGCACCTTCTCCAGCACCTACACTGTTCCAGCAAAGGCCATTGTTGCACAGACTCGCTACACCGTAGAGGTCACTGTTGGCGGCACCACCTACAAGACCGCCTATGTGCCAACCGGTGTCGTAACCTACACCAATAACGACCACACCGAGAACGAGATGATTGCTGGTTCCACCGGTAAGGTCACCGTTTACGGTCTTCCAGATGGTGCTACCATCACCGGCGCAACCATCAATAACAATGCTCTGACTGTTGGTGCAGCAACTGCTTCTGCCGAGGGTGTTGCAACTCTCGCTGATGTTCAGATTCCAGCTGCTAACTCCCAGGGTCAGCCACTGGTTGTTAAGTACACCATCAACGGTACTGAGTACAGCACCGAGTCTTCCGTCGTAGTTGAGGGTAGCTTCGCTGAGAATGTCTCCAACTACACCATCAAGGAGCTTGAGCTCGATTCCGGTCTCTACCAGTCTGCATATGACTCCGAGTCCAACTCCATCTTCGTGACCCGTGCTGTTGGTCGCCCACCAATCCAGGCTTCCTCCATCTACAAGGTGGATGCTGACACCCTGACCCTCACCAAGACCGGTGAGCCTCCAATGGCTGCTGACGGCAAGGGCTACCAGGCTGTTTACGGTATCGCTGTTGATACCCAGCGTGGCTATGTTTGGGTATCCAATACCCGTCAGAACACCATCGCTGTTTATGACCGTGACCTGAACCTGCTCCACCAGTTCGCTGATGGCGAGATGGTCCACTCCCGTGACCTCGCTGTGGAAGAGACCACCGGTAAGGTCTACGTCACCGGTGCTAACCGCTCCGGCAATAGCGCAATCCGCGTATTCAGCTATGGCGATAACCTCGGCAATGGCACCCAGGATGGCGCAGAGTCTGCTGATGGCAAGAAGGGCTGGATCTATGCTGGTGAGGAACTGAGCTTCACCGATGGCACTGTTCCAATGTCTCTTGCTGAGGCTGGTGATTTCTCCAAGCTCTACACCATCAACATGGCAAAGCCTGAGCTGCTCATCATCACCCCTAATAATGAGGGTGGCGCACTCGGCCTCGAGCGTGTAGACCTCGGCAGCGACCTTGTATCCGCTTCCGGTGTCGCACTGGATACCAAGCGCAACAAGGTATATGTCGGTGGCCAGGGCTCCAATGTTGTCAAGGTTGTTGACCTCGAGACCAAGGCTGTAAGCACCATCGACGCTGGCGCAAGCACCTTGAACCTTGTTTACGAACCAGTTGCTGACGAGGTTTGGGCTGTTAGCCGCGATGGTCACCGCGTGACCGTCATTGATGCTGAGACCGGCGCTATCAACGCTCGTATCCCAGTTGGTGTCTACGGTAACCACGTATCCACCGATGGCAAGGGCAATGTTTACGTAGTAAACAAGGCTGGCCGCGATGGCAAGGACGTTCTCTTCCAGATTAAGAAGAATGTCGCTGCCAATACCGAGGTAAAGGAAGAGAAGAAGTCCGAGGATACCGTCCAGGCTTCCTCCAGCTTCCTGGATAAGGTGAAGTCCTTCTTCAGCAAGAACAAGTTCATCTTCATCATCCTTGGTATCTTGGCTGCTCTCGGTGCTGGCGTTACCCACGCTTTGAACACCGGCCTCATCCCACCACTGGGCTAATCCACGGTAGACCAACCTAAAGATTAGAAAAAGCTCCTTTAACTGCCCGCTCTCCGGAAACCCCGGATGGCGGGCAGTTTTATTTCTGTATCGCGCCTGTGTGACTTTATTCATAAATCTTTTTATCTATGAAAGATTCCGCTGAACGCTTGATAGTTTTCGGGAAAAGTGAACCCAGGCCTCATGGCGTATGACCTGTTATATGGGGAATTTTTAGAATGCTTTTGAGGGGTGATCTAAAAATTTAATAGGCAATGTGAGAAATTGGCATAGCTGCGAAATGTCATGCAAAAGACTTGTGAGGGTATTGAAAAATTTGCATGACGGTACTTAGAATCAGCCTGGACAGGTTGCCCTAAGTTTGGGCAGCCTATATTTGCTTCCTATTTGAAAGGGCTGTCATGGCTTTTAAGAATTCTGTTGGTGGCCGCGCCGTTGCGGCAGCACTCGCGGGTGCACTTTCCTTGGGTATTGCTAGCAGTGTAGTGGTTGCACCACATGCTGTTGCAGTACAGGCTTCGGCTGTGATTGTTGGTAAGGGCACTCTTACTGTCAAGAATACTGACTCCGCTGTTAAGGCGGGTGGCACCCTTCAGATTGAGATGTCTGGCTTCCCGGAGTCCGCTCCTCACTATGCGCTGAAGCTGGACAAGAAGGCTATTGCCACTGACCAGGCTGATGATAATGTGACTGTGAAGGATGGCGAGAGCTACCTCACCGATTCTGCACTTGCAGAAATCAATAATGGTTCCGGTAATGGCACTTTCAAGTTCACCATTCCTGCCGATACCACTGAGGGCGAACACGTACTCTACATTCTGACCAACGGTAACTCTGTTTCTGTTGGCTTCACCGTAAGCGCAAGCGCAACTGAAGTTGCAGCCGGTGCTTCCGCATCTGCAAAGTTCAATGCTGTAAGCGTAAATAATGGCACCGCTACCGGTACTGTTGCAGCAACCCTTTCTTCTTTCCCAGCTAACACTGCTGTTGGCGCTTATCTTGATGGCGACACCAGCAAGACCCTGAAGTGGGCAGCCCAGGGTCGTGGCGCACAGGCTACCGATACCAAGACCACCGATGCGCAGGGTGCTGTCAGCGGCAACTTGAGCATTGATTCCAGCGGCCTTGGCGCAGGTACTACTCACACCATCACCTTCACCTACGAGGAAAATGGCACTGCAAAGACCGTTGACGCCACCTACACCGCTGGTACCTCTGCTTCCTTCCTCAACGATGATGCAGCTCTTGGCACCAAGGCTGTTCTGGGCACCAAGGGCACAGTGACCGTTGTTGGTCTGGCTTCCGGCTCTACCATCACCGATGTTAAGTTCGGTGATACCAAGGTCAACAGCGCCAATGTTGCTGCTTCCGGTAGCTACAAGGACACCGTTGCTATCGAGATTCCATCCGATAACAACATTGCCAATAAGAACCTGACCATCACCTACACTGACGCCAATGGTGCATCCCACACTGATACCATCAGTACCATCACCAGCGTTGTGAACACCGAGAATAATGCGGATAAGTTCACCGTCAGCCATGTTGATGTTGACTCTGGCCTCTACCAGAGCGTCTACAGCACTGTAACCAACCAGTTCTACGTCAGCGCTTCCGGCAACTTCTATGTTGTTGACCCTACTACCGGTGAAGTTCTCAAGCAGCAGGCTCTGCCAGGCACTGCGGAGGGTGGCTTCAATGTCTTCGGTATTGGTCTCGACCAGTCCACTGGTGATGTATGGGTAACCAACACTCGTAACAGCACTGTGGCTGTTTACGACAAGGACCTGAATCTCAAGAAGCAGTGGGCTGCAAATACCGCTTCCGGTGCCCGCGACATTAAGTTTGATTCCAAGAATGGCATCGCCTGGGTTAGCTCCCCAACTGCCGGCAAGATCTGGGGCTTCAAGGCTGGCCAGGATACTCCAGTAGCTACCCTCGACGCTACCCAGCTTGGTACCGGTTTTGGCCCAATGTCACTGACCCTGGACGAGACCAACAACATCCTCTACACCGTCAGCCTGAATACCAAGGCTGCTGCCAAGATTGACCTGAGCAATCCTACCAATCCACAGGTGACCACCTGGGATCTGTCTTCCGTCTCTGATACTGCATTCAAGACTGGTGCTGGCGTTGCTTACAATTCCGATAAGAACCTGGTCTACGTAACCAGCCAGGCTGGTAACTCCGTGGTCGTTATTGACCCAACCACCGGTACTGTCGCTGACACCATCAATATCGGCGATGGTGGCCTCAATGCTGTATATAATGCTCCTAAGAAGCAGCTCTACATTGCTAGCCGTGCAGGTTCCAACCTCACTGTTATCAATACTGAGGACAACAGCGTTGTGGCCAACCTGAATATGGGCCTCAATGTGAACCACGCTTCCGTGGATCCAAATGGTGATGTTCTGGTCGTGAACAAGGCCAACCGTGATGGCAAGGACTCCATCTATAAGGTTGTTTATACCGCTGCTTCTTCCAATGTGGAAAACAACAGCACCGACACCAACAATGCCAACAGCAATACCGACACCGCAAAGAAGACTGGTTTCGCAGCCATCCTCGAATGGATCAAGAGCCACATTCTCGTAGTCGGCGGCATCTTCGGCCTCCTGGCTGTACTCGCTGGTGTTGGCGCTGCCGTTCAGAACGGTCAGATTGTACTGCCACAGATTTAATCAGTCTGTCCTATAACTCCGCACGTGTGAACTTGCTCACGATTTAAGCGGGGGAATGGGAAATCTGATAACCTTACAGCATAGCCTAACCTAATGGAGTATTGGTTGGGCTATGTTCGCAATACAGAGGAGTATTTATGAAGAATAACGTGAAGCGTTCCCTCGCTGGCGCAGCTGCTTTTGCAGCTCTTGGCCTTGCAGCTCCAGCAGTTCCTGTTCTTTCCGGCAGCCTGAGCGCAGTTGCGCTCCCACCAGGTGGTGCTGCAAGTCAGGGTAGCGGTACCTTGACCATCGTCAATGAGAATGGTTCTGTAGTTGCTGGTGGTCTTCTGACTATTAAGGGCACTGGTTTTGAAAAGCAGACCCAGCTTGCACTGAAGATTGACCAGAAGGATCCAGAGCAGGACTTCGAGGGCGATGATGTTGTGAAGGATGGTGCCTTCACCTATCTTCTTGATAACAAGCTTCCTGGTGAGGACGGCAATTTCGAATTCTCCGTTCGTCTCCCAGCGAACATCGAACTTGGTGAGCACGAGATTCGTGTTCTGAGCCCAAGCCCTAGGGCTTCTGTTGCTACAACCTTCACTGTTGTTGAGGCAACTGCCGAGCAGCCAGCCGCAAGTACCCCTTGGTACAAGAAGCTCTTCACCAGCAGTGGTCTGAGCTCCTAATTGCTTTAGAGCTACGGCGCTACCCCGTGTGGGGTAGCGCTTTTTTCATGCCCTGGGACACTTTCCGGATATAGGCAGAGATGTGTTGATGATTTGAGCTGTTTTTCCTGGTAGTTGCGGGTTTTTAGGGGTTTTAAAAATTCCGCTGGCATTTAAATATTGGATAAAGGCAGAGATGTGTTGGTGATTTGACGCTGTCTTCGCAGGTAGATGTCGGTTTTCTATGCCTTTAAAAAAGTGTTGGAGACCATGATAGGCAGGCGTTACGAGCCCGGGTTTGTGCTCTTCTTCGTGGCGCCACAAGGATGTGACGGTGCGTCTAGTGAGCATGAGTAATGCCAGCTATTTTAAACACCGCAGTTACCTAAGTTTTTGCTATAGCAACAGGCCTACGTGGCCGTATTGCTTGCTTTCCTCACCTACGCAGCGCCACATTTCTTTCTATATCCCCACTTTTCCTTTTATCCCCGCAGGTCAGCGCGTGGTGTGGTGCCTATCTAATAACCCCTCGCTCTAATTCCATTGGATTTGGATGCCTTGTGAACTGGCCCACGATAATTATTAATTAGCGTGTTAATGGCCCTTGTTATTTATCCTTCGGCTGTTGGGCGATGTACTGTGTGTAAATGTCCAAGCGGCACACTGGCAGCATGTGTTGTGTAACGCGCCTGCTAAAGGGGTACTTTTTGCAGAATTGCCTGGCGGAATCCTCCGATATGGCACCGTGCGTGCACCCGCCTCGCAGGGGCCAGAAATTGTAATTTATCCTTGACGTATATCTGCTAGTGAGTCGTGTGCATTTTATGATATTTTCTACGTAAGAAGCATGTAACTCTTGAAAGAGGTTAAGTATGGCCAAGAAGTACACGACGTTGAAGACTATTGGCGCCGCAGCCTGCGCCAGCATCTTGAGCGTTTCCGGTGTTGTCGCTGTATCCACCAAGGCAGTGGTGCCAGCGGCATATGCAGCAGATGATTCCACTCCCGGCACGGTATCCGTGTGGAAGTGGAATCGCAATGACGGTGATGAGATTGCATTTACAGTGCAAGGTGCCACCACCGACCCAGTAGAGTATAAGCTGCTAGATCCTGAGGGAAATGTATTCCAGGAGGGTACGGCAGTATATGATGTCAATTTCTTTGTGTTTAACCTGGAAAAAGATCTTGCCGATGGCGTTTATACTCTGACGGTTGTTGGTAAGGGGGATGGTGCTGGTGCGAAGCTAGATACCGCGAAAGCCGACGAGGGCTCGGTAACTGTTGAAGTTCCTTCGGAGGGTATTACTGCAGGTGACACTGTCAGTTTCACCGTTAAGGATAGTACTGAATTTTCGGTTGAGTACACTTTGTCTACTTCCGGCGGAAGTGTAGTGACGACGGGCACTGCTACCGGCTCTGGCGATGGTTCCTTTAGCTTCGCGCTAGATGAGGACCTTACTGACGGCACTTATACTCTCACCGTAGGTGACAAGGCCGACAACTTTGAGATTAAGGCTAAAGCCACTGAGCAGACAGTAGAAAAGTCTGTGGTCATTGAGAATACTGAGATTCATCCGGGCACGGAGTTGGAACTGAGCCTGACTGGTATAACTGGTTCGGTGAAGTACAGCGTGGCCAAAAAGGGCGAGGCTGCTACTGAGGAGCAGGATGTCACGGTGACTGACGGTAAGGCCACTGTGACCCTCGCATCGGACTTGGAGCCAGGTGACTATGTTCTCACTGTTGATGGCAGCCAGGTTGAGTTTAATGTGACGGCTGCTGCTGTTGTTGAGGAGAAGAAGGTCACTGTTACTAGTGAGACGGTGAATCCGGGTTTGACTGTTAGTGTTTCGGTGTCCGGTGTTACTGATGGTGATCAGGCGTATTCCTTGTTTGTGAAGAGTGCGGATGGCACTGTTGCTGGCGCGGCGACGGCTACGGGCACTGTTGCGTTGACTGGTGGCGAGGGTTCCATTGTGCTTCCTGCTAATCTAACCCCAGGCATGTACCTCTTGAGCATTGGTGATGCTAGTGGTGATCTTGTCGTGGAGGCTGCTCAAGTTGCTGAGGAGAAGAAGGTCACTGTTACTAGTGAGACGGTGAATCCGGGTTCGACTGTTAGTGTGTCGGTGTCCGGTGTTGCTGATGGTGAGCAGGCGTATTCCTTGTTTGTGAAGAATGCGGATGGCACTGTTGCTGGCGCGGCGACGGCTAGTGGCACTGTTGCGTTGACTGGTGGCGAGGGTTCCATTGAGCTTGCCGACGATCTAACCCCAGGCACCTACGCGCTGAGCATCGGTGATGCTAGTGGTGAGATTGTCGTGACGGCTGCTCCTGTTGTTGAGGAGAAGAAGGTCACTGTTACTAGTGAGACGGTGAATCCGGGCTCGACTGTTGCTGTTTCGGTGTCCGGTGTTGCTGATGGTGAGCAGGCGTATTCCTTGTTCGTGAAGAATGAGGATGGCACTCTTGCTGACACGGCGACGGCTACGGGCACTGTTACGGTGGCTGGTGGTTCTGGTTCCATTGTGCTTGCCGAGGATCTGGCACCAGGCACGTACCTCTTGAGCATCGGTGGTGCTTCTGGTGAGATTGTCGTGACGGCGGCCG
>JAUMTX010000019.1:0-15672 GCA_030530985.1 Corynebacterium sp. | reverse complement strand
ACTCAGCCTGAAACTCAGCCGGAGACCAAGCCAGAGACTGAGGCAACGCCGGTGGCCACGGTTTCGGCTGATGCTGTGGAGCCGGGCAGCACGGTGACTGTGACCTTGGAGAATGTGGCTGATGGTGAGTATGAGTACACTCTGGTGCGCACAAATGCTGAGGATGGCACGGAGACCGTGGTCAAGGCAACGGTGACCGTGGTTGATGGTGTGGCCACCATTACCATTCCTGTTGAGCTTGTGACCGGTGACTATGTGCTGAACCTGGGCGGGGCAGAGGTGAGCCTGGTCGTGGCCAAGCCGACCCTGGATCAGGTCAGCCCGGCCAAGCAGGGCTTCCTGGCCAAGGTTGGTGCCTTCCTGAAGAAGAATAAGTTGTGGCTCATTATTCTTCTGATTCTTGGTGTTCTTGGCGGCGGCGCCAAGGTGGCCATTGATGAGGGAATCATCGTCCTGCCATAGGGCTAATCCCAGCCCACGCAACCGCACCCATTCGCGTGGGTGCGGTTTTTCTTTACCTTCTTTGCTTTGCGACGCCCCAACTCCCCGCATATTATCCGACTTCGTGAAACCATAGTTTTAGGTGGGAAACATCCCTAGGATCCAAAGCATCACTCCGTGAAGGTCTGGAATTTAATACAACTTAAGTCTGTGGCCAGGGGATAGATTTAAATCCTATGGGCAAAATTTCATTATTCGTTATACATTATCGAAAAATAATATACGGGCCCGCGCGCAAACCCAAACACAGTGCGCTTGCAATAAATTGCGCCCGAAATTGTGATGTTGCGCGTTTTCTTATTAAATTTCTTGCTAATTTCTCTTTGCAACTTTAGTATGAATAAGGGCAGGCTTGCATTAGGTAGCGGAGGCTTATGATTAGGCATTCGTGTGAGCGTGCAGGATACAGTTTTGACATAGAGGGACCGCATGCGTCGTCGTAGTTTTCTTGGATTAATGGCAATGTCCGCACTTGGCCTGGTGGCCTGCGGAAATAATAGTGGCGGTGGGGCAGTGGTCAGTGGACCAAGCCGTACCATTCAGGACCTGTGGGGCAAGGATATTATTGTCCCAGAGAACCCCCAGCGCATCATTTCCCTATCGGAGCCAACTATTGACTCCCTGGCAGCCCTTGGCATGACCCCAGTCGGTGCCGTGGCGGGCCGTGGCCAGTCCGATTTGGCCCCATATATTAAGTCTTATTTCCCTAATGTGCCTTTGATGGGTGTCGTGTCCCAGCCAAACTTTGAGGCCATTGGTGCGGCCAAGCCGGACCTTATCCTGGTTGACGGCACCTCAGTGAATAATAATCAGCCAGTGCTTGATGCCCTGGCCCAGATCGCCCCAACCGTTTATACCGGTAATGCTGGTGGCGACTGGAAGCAAAACTTCCGCATTGTTGCCAATGCAGTCAATAAGGTCGAGGCCGGCGAGCAGGTCATTGCTGACTATGATGCGCGTGCCGCGTCCTTGGCCGCCGAACTCGCCCCAGACTATGGGGATTCCACCTTCAGCATTGTTCGCTGGCAGGGTACGAGCGCCGCCCTTATTTTGAAGGAACTTCCAGCCGGCCGCGCCCTGACCGACCTTGGTTTGAAGCGCCCCGCCACCCAGGACCGTGATGGCCGCGGCCACTCCGATCCAGTATCCAATGAGAACCTCAAGGATATTGATGCCGATTATATTTTCTTCGGCACTCTGGGTGGTTCTTCCGTCTCTAATCCGAATGCGGGTGGCACCGTGGATGAAGCCGCAGCCCAGCAGGCCCTTGAGGTGGCTGAGAGCGTGCCAGGTTTCACCGATTTGACCGCCTATAAGAATGGCAAGATTCTTCCTGTTGATGGTTCCGTATGGACCTCCACTGGTGGACCTAAGCTCATGGACCGCATCCTCAGTGATATTGAGAATCTGCTCCTCTAATCAGGGGTCCTCTACAGACCTGGCTTTAAGGAAAATATGAAAGTTTTAAAGAGAATTCTTGCGGGTAACCTGGCCGCCCTTTTGGTTGCCGGTGTTGCCATTGCGGGCGGTCCTTCCTACTATGGCCCGGGGCTTACCGGCCTGCAGGCGGGGGCCGCTGAAACTGCCGCCGCAACCTACCAGCTCTCCACCACTGAGGTGACCTCCGGTCAAAAGATCACCATTAGTGGTAGCGGCTGGACCACTGAATCGGGTGCAGGATCGACGATCGTCGTCAAGCTTAAGCACGCACTGCCGGGGGAGAGCAGCGATACCTACTACTCTCGCACCGGCAGCGATATTAAGAACCATCCGGGCAATGGCAAGGCCGATGCCACCATTTGGTTGCTCTTCACCGCCGATTCCTCCGGTAATTTCAGTGAGGAACTTGATTTGCCAACCGGCCTGGTTGCCGGCCAGAAACTCACAGTCCTGCTCACCAGCGGGCTTGTCGACGGCGACGTCCAGCGCTCCATGACCTCCGATTCCCTCACAGTGGATGGTGTGGCCTGGGAGGGTAGCAATGTGGAGGCCAAGAACTGTGTGCCTTCCGTGGACACCCCTGAGGTGGGCGTGGCCGATGAGCTCAATGAGGACGGCACCCTCACTGTGTGGGGTAAGGGTTTCTGTAACCCAACCCTGGGTGGCGCGGTTGTGGCCATCAAGATTGATGAGGGTAGCATTTCCCGCCTCAATGAGGACTTGAGCTCCAATGTAACCATTTGGGCCATGGTGCGCGGTAATGACACCAATGGCGACTGGTCCATTGACATGGTTTTGCCTGATGGCACCACCAGTTTGCCTAATGGTTCCACCCCAGCCTTTGACCGCAGCGCCACCCACACCCTGCGCTTCCTTTCTGGCTCCATGCAGGATGGTGACCCTATTGTCACCCTGCCTAAGCGTGGCTCCCAGCCGGTGAGCTTCAGCATCGGTGAATATAAGCCAAGCGGTGCGCCTGACCCACTGGACTATAAGGAAACCCTGGTCGGTTCCGCCCAGAATGGTGTCAATATTGACCCAAGCGATGATTCCAAGATTGTGGTCAATGTGCCTAATGGTCAGGAAGGGGACTGGGTATACCCATCCATCTACCTCACCGATAATTCCATGCGCTACCCATGGGGCGGCACCTGGTACCAGTTGGATGAAAATCTCAACTTCACCCTGCCAACCAAGGATGTCACCATCCCGAATGGTCAGCTCAAATTCGTAGTCCAAAATGGTAATAAGGGCTCCTTGGGCGACCTGGTTGGTTGGGGTTGGTGGACCCGCAGCGTGGGCTCCAATGATGGGGATCCGGATAGCACTTCCAGCACCACACCGCCACCTTCTGACCTGATGGGCTACCTCATTCACGGTGCCGATGTGGGTGCGGACCTGGCTAGTAGCGTGGCCGCCCTGGCAAGCATGCTGGTCCCAACAACCAGTGCCTCTGCGGAGCCAAGCTCTGTGGATAGCCCTGAGGGCCCTGCCACTGTGACCAATGTGGAACCAAATATTACGGAAGAGGTCGTGATTCGACGCTCCTCCGGTAGTGGTACCGCCGCCCGCGTTAATACTGGTGGCAGCGCCAATACTGCCTCCACCGCAGCAGC
The DNA here is from genome assembly GCA_030530985.1 of Corynebacterium sp. Taxonomy (GTDB): domain Bacteria; phylum Actinomycetota; class Actinomycetes; order Mycobacteriales; family Mycobacteriaceae; genus Corynebacterium. The sequence goes on along the minus strand of JAUMTX010000019.1, from coordinate 12,115 downwards.
GGCCCCAACTACCACCCCTAATCTTGCTATTCAGGAAGCCAAGGCCCTGCGCCCAGCTAACTCCGGCAAGATGCGTGCCGAGCAGAGCGACGATAAGGTGACCATCACCTTTAATGAGGCCACCGGTGAAACCGCGCCGGGCTCCTGGGTCTACCTCTATGCCTTTACACCGGAAAAGACCGATATTGGTTGGACCCAGGTGGGTCCTGGTGGTGTCCTTGAGCTACAGGTCGGCGCCCTTGAGGAGGACGCCCAGTTGGCCATTGCCGCCCCAAGCGGTGACCTGATTGGTTGGACCAAGATTCGTGCCACAGGTTCTGCTAGCAGCAGCGATGGCTCCTCGGCCCCAATTGCCCCTGTGGTTGTGGTTCAGCAAGGCCTGACCAGTGCCACCGACTGGATCATTATTATCCTGTCCATTCTTTTCGTCGAAGGTGTGGGTTATTGTATCTACCTCCTTCGCCGCCGTAAGTCCCTTCGCCCAGTTTCCAATGGAGAAAGTTAATCACATGTTCAGTAAGTCCCTACACTCCATCGCTGCCCTGGGCGGCGCGGTAGCTGTCCTCGGTGCCAGTGCTCTCTTCGGCGCCCCGGCCCATGCCCTCCCACCGGGCGGTGCCGGCTCCGATACCCCTGGTACCAGCTCCTATGTGAGCCCAACCACCCTCAAGGCCTGCGATACCATTAGCTATAGTGTTTCTGGTTTCCCCGCCGGCGAGATTGTCTATATCAAGATTGATGATGGTTCGGTTTCCTCCGGCGACCCTTCCATCCAGGGGCAGGGTGTGGTTGCCCAGCAGCGTATTGATTCCTCCGGTACTGCTTCCGGTTCCTTTAGCCTCCCATGTGACCTCCCCGCCGGTGAGCACTGGCTGCGCTACCTTGCCTCTGAGAACAGCTCCGCGGGTGGCACCATTGGTTATACCAATAGTGGTAACTCCACCTTCACCATTGTTTCTGCAAGCAGCAACTCGGATGATAGCAGCAGCACCACTACTGCTGCATCCTCTGGCGGTTCCAATAACAGCAACCGTAGCGCTGCTGTCACCCAGGAAACTGTTAATGCCCAGGGTGAGCGCGTGGTTGTGACCCGCTATGTGGATGAACCAGCTGAGGCTGGTGCCGCCGCTGCCGCAGCCGGCAATAACAATAATTCCGGTGGTTCCTCCGGCAGTACAAATAGCACTAACTCTACCAATGCGGCCACCCTGCGTTTGGGTGGGGCTAGCAGCGGTAGCGGCTCCACTGGTAGCGGCAATGCGGTGACCACCGATGGTGGCACTGTGGTTGTGGCCTCCGGGGCCAATGGCAAGCCAGTGATTGGTCTGCTTGTTGGTGGCGCCATCCTCATTGTGGGTCTGCTCGCAGTGGGTGCCTATCTGCATGTGAATAAGCCTCGCACCTCCAGGGGCGGCGAGAACGGAAATTTTTAAAACCCCACCAGGCCACGGGGGCGGCCTCAACCGCCGCCGCTAGTGGGACTGCTGCTGCCACCGCCGCGACCCCGTATCATGCGGGGCGCGGGGCGGCCCGCCGTTGTGCGATTGCAGTAGTCTGTGGTCTGATTTTGGTGCTGGTGGGTGCCCTTCTTTCCCTTGTTGTTGGTTCGGGTCATATTGGTCTTGGCCAGTCTTTGAACCTGGTTTTTAATCCTGATGGTAGTTTTGAATCCACGGTGATTCACTCCCAGCGTATTCCGCGCACCATTCTGGTCATCCTTGTTGGTATGGCCCTGGGTGTGGCCGGTGCGCTCATGCAGTCCTTCACCCGTAACCCGCTGGCCGATCCTGGCGTGTTGGGTGTGAATGCGGGTGCGGCCATTGCTGTGGTTTGTGCCGTTGCTTTCTTTAATATTGTGAGCATTTGGTTCTACCTGTGGTTCGCCTTCCTGGGTGCCGCGGTGACCAGTGTGGCGGTCTATCTGCTTGCTGGTATTCGTGCAACCCCGGCCCGCCTGGCCCTTGCCGGTGTGGCTATCTCGATGGCGGTCTCCTCCTTGGTGCAGCTCATTATTCTTTCTAATCAGAATGCCTATAATGAGTTCCGCTTCTGGGCGGCCGGCAGTGTGGAGGGCCGTGGCCCAAGTATTATTTACGCCATTCTTGGTTTTGTGATTCTTGGTCTCATTATTGCCTTTGCCTGCGCCCCTGGTTTGAATGCTCTTGCTCTTGGTGAGGACTCCGCTAAGGCCCTTGGTGCCCGCGTGGGTCTTATCCGCCTGGCAGTGATGGTTGCCATTACTCTGCTTGCTGGTAGTGCTACCGCGGCTGTGGGCCCAATCATGTTCATTGGTTTGGGTGTTCCTTATATTGCCCGCGCCATTACTGGTCCGGATCAGCGCTATGTGCTGCCGCTCTCGGCCCTGGCCGCCCCAGTGGTGCTCTTGGCCGCTGACCTTTTGGCCCGCGTGGTTATTGCCCCACAGGAAATTCAGACTGGTGTGGTCACCGCCATCCTTGGTGGCCCAGTCTTTATTGCCCTCATCCGTAGTAAGAAGGTGAGCCTCTAATGCGTTTGGAAAAAAGAAGCATTCTGATTTGGTTCATCCTCGGTGCCGTCATTTTCGCCGCCGCCGTTGCGGCCTTGATGATTGGTGACTACCATATTGGCCCACTGGCCGTGGTCAATGCCATGTTTGGTGGCGGCAATGATCCGCTTGCCACTTTCTTTGTTCAGGATATGCGCGCCCCACGTGTGGTCATGGCCGTTCTTGTTGGCCTGGCCCTGGGCCTGTCCGGTTGTATCTTCCAGTCGGTGACTAATAATCCGCTGGGTTCCCCGGATATTACTGGTTTCTCCGTGGGTGCTGCGACTGGTGCGCTGCTTCAAATTATTGTTTTTGATGGTGGCGTCTATGCTGTGGCCCTGGGTGCCATTATTGGTGGTAGCCTTTCTGGTTTGCTGGTCTACTTCCTGGCCCGCGGTGGCGGCGGCACCCGCTTTGTCCTCATTGGTATTGGTGTTTCGGCAATCCTGAGTGGTGTGAACTCGCTGCTCATTGTGCGCGCCTCCCTGCAGGCCGCGCAGACCGCCTCCGTGTGGATGTCGGGTTCCTTCAATGCCACCACCTGGGCGCAGACCTCGGCTCTCTTTGCGGCCCTGATTATCTGCGTGCCACTGACCTTGGCTTTGGCCCGCCCGCTGGCCATTATGACCAGTGGTGATGAATTGGCCCACGGCCTGGGTGTGGATGTGGATAAGCGCCGCAAGCAGCTGCTTGCCCTGGGTATTGTCCTTGTGGCGGTGGCTGTGGCCTCCTCCGGCCCGATTGGCTTCGTGGCCCTGGCCGCACCCCAGTTGGCTAAGCGCCTGACTAAGAGCGCCGGTGTTTCCATGTTGGCCTCCGGCCTCATGGGTGCCGGTGTAGTCCTAATTTCTGATATTATTGCCCAGCGCCTCTTTGCACCCACCCAGCTTCCTGTTGGTGTGATTACCGGTGTCCTTGGTGGCGTCTATCTTATTTGGCTTTTGGCCATTGGAATGCGAAAGAGTAGTTAATGACCCAGTCACTTTCAGCCCAAAATATTACTGTTGGCTATGGCGATAAGATCATCATCAATGATCTCAGTGTGGATATCCCGACCGGTGAATTCACCGCCATCATTGGCCCTAATGCCTGTGGTAAGTCCACCTTGCTCAAGGCCCTTTCGCGCATGCTGGAACCAAAGTCCGGCACCATTGAACTCAATGGCAAGAATATTAAGGACTATTCCACCAAGGAAGTTGCCCGCCAGCTGGGCCTGCTCCCACAGAGCCCCATTAGCCCTGAGGGTATTCGCGTTGAGGACCTGGTCGGCCGCGGCCGCTACCCACACCAGGGGCTTTTCAACCAGTGGACCGCCAAGGATACTGAGGCCGTGGATCGCGCCATGGCCCGCGCCAAGGTGACTGACCTGCGTGATCGCTATGTGTCCAGCCTTTCGGGTGGTCAGCGTCAGCGCGTGTGGATCGCCTTGGTCCTTGCCCAGGAAACCCCCATCGTGCTTCTCGACGAACCAACCACCTACCTCGACATTACCCACCAGGTAGAGGTTCTCTCCCTGGCCCGTTCCCTCAAGGAGGAAGGCTTCACTGTGGTGGCCGTGCTCCATGAGCTCTCCCTGGCCTTCCGCTACGCCTCTAATCTCATCATGATGAAGAATGGCTCCATTGTGGCCCAGGGCGACGTCCAGGAGACCGTAACCCCAGAGCTCATTGAGCAGGTCTACGAGCTGCCATGCGATATCCTCTCCGACCCACGCAGCGGCTCTCCGATCGTAGTTCCGCGATAAGGAATCCGGTTCCGATATTACGAAAAGGCGCTCGGTACGTAATGTACTGAGCGCCTTTGTTTTACCTTTTTTGGCTTTGTTTTGCCTCTTTTGTTTTGGCTTACTGATCGAAACCGGTGAAGCGGGTGGCGATGACTGGTTCATCGCGGGAAAGAGCAAGGCCTTCCCATGGCAGGGAGACAAGCTGCTCGGCCAGGTAGTCACGGGACTCGTGCAGACTTGGCAGGCCCTCCACTGTCGCACCATCGCGCATGAGTGGGATGGTGAGTTCGCGTGGAACCAGGTTGCCAATATCTGGGGTTTCGGCGTGGAGTGGGTAGATAATTTCTTCCACTGCGGTGCCGGTTGGGCGGTGGGCGCGCAGGGCACGCTTGGCGCCACCCACACTGTTCTTATTCAGGGAGCGCTTAGCCACAGGGTGGCCATCAACTTCCACAATCTTGTAGACCAGGCCGGCGGTTGGAACCCCGGAGCCGTTGACTACAGAGGTGCCTACACCGAAGACGTCGATAGGATCACCACGAAGACCAGCAATGGAGAATTCGTCCAAATCGGAGGAGACCACAATCTTGGTCTTAGTGGCGCCGAGCTCATCAAGCTGTGCGCGCACCTGGCGGGTAAGAACACCCAGTTCACCGGAGTCAATACGTACACCACCAAGGTTGGTGCCGGCCACCTCAATGGCGGTCTGCACACCACGGGTGATGTCAAAAGTATCAACAAGCAGGGTAGTGTCCACGCCGAGGGCGTCGATCTGCGCCTTGAAAGCGGCAGCCTCATTAGGGCGACCATCCTCATCCACATGGGCCAAGGTCCAGGCGTGGGCGGCGGTGCCGGCAGCTGGAATGCCATAGCGGTGGGCGGCCTCAAGATTAGAGGTAGAAGTGAAACCAGCAAGGTAGGCCGCACGGCTGGCAGAAACAGCAGCATATTCGTGTGTGCGGCGGGAACCCATTTCAATAATTGGTCGGCCGTCAGCGGCGGTGACCATGCGGGCAGCAGCGGAGGCCACAGCGGAGTCAGAGTTCAGAATAGAAAGAATGACTGTTTCCAAAACCACGCATTCAGCGAAGGTGCCGCGGATGGTCAGGATTGGGGAATAAGGGAAGTAGAGTTCGCCCTCACGGTAGCCATCAATCTGACCACTAAAGCGGTACTCACGGAGATAATCCAGGGTGCGCTGGTCCAAGAAATCGAGGGACTCAAGCTGCTTATCGGTAAAAACAAAGTTCTCAATTGCGCGAAGGACACGGGCTGTACCAGCCACAACACCGTAGCGGCGCTCACCGGCAAGGCGGCGAGTAAAGACTTCGAAGGTGCACTGGCGCTCCGCAGTTCCATCCTGCAAAGAGGCCTGGAGCATAGTTAGTTCATATTTATCTGTGAGAAGTGCGCGTGATCGCATACCGTAAATGGTATCAGGTACTCTGGTAAATGTGTCACAACATTATGATTTTTATGTCGACCTTGATCTTGATCGTAGCCTGAGTTCTGAGGAGCTCGGTGAGATTATTGCTTCCCGCCTAGAGACCCTCCCAGCACCAGTTGCTGCACCGGCTGCGCCAGTAGTTGCAGCCAACCCAGCAGCCACCGAGCCAGGTGCCGCTGATACTGCGGAGGCCGTGGCCGTGACTACAGAGACTGTTGCCGCTGAAGCCGATGCTGCTGCTGAGGCTGCCAACGAAGCTGCTGCTGAAGCCTCCACTGAGGCCCCTGTTGATGAGGCTGCTGCACTGCGCGATAAGCTGACCACCGCCCAGGCCATTCTGGGTGATGTGAATAAGCGCGCCCTCTACGATACGGCTTTGGCTAATGATTCTCTTCCACTGATTGGCCCAATGGAGCTTCACCGTTTGGTGGAGAAGGGCTATCTTTATGAGAAGCCAAAGACTGCTTGGGAGATCAAGGCCGCTGTTATTGCCCTTATTGCTCTTGTTATTCTTCCACTGGCAACCGGCATTCGCCGTGTCATGGAGCTCAATGACCTGTACCAGCAGACTGCTGAGGCCGCTGGCTACAGCAATTCTGTTGCCTATGTGCTGTATAACTACAGCCTCATGGGTATTTTCCTGAGTTCCATTATTGTCTTCTTCTGGGTTTCCAGTGTTGCTGCTCAGAGCATCTATACTTTGCTCACCGCACGCGACCCACGTGCCCGCGTCCCACAGGTAGTTAAGCTTGTGTGCGGCATTGGTATGGTGCTGGCCCTCATGGTTATTGAGGCCGCCCAGGTTAATCTGCTGATTGGCACCGTTGTTTTGGCCGCCGCCGCCATTATTTTGATGGCCCTGCCAAATGCCACCAAGTGGATGCAGCGCGTTGATGATAATGAGCTGGTACGCTAATTAATCTTTGACCGCCACCCAGGCTTGTTCACAGCGAACAGCCACAGGGTGGCGGTTTTCTTTTATAATGGATTCCATGAGTAGCGCTTTTCCTGAGCTTCAAGAGGATGTTTCGGCCAAGGTCGATGCCCAGTCCGATCATCCCTGGCAGTGCATTGTGTGGGATGACCCTGTTAACCTCATGAGCTATGTCACCCATGTTTTCCGCACTGTTCTTGGCCTGCCTTTTGATAAGGCCCAGGAGAAAATGATGGAAGTCCACACCAAGGGCAAGGCCATTGTGGCCACCGGGGATCGCGATAAGTGCGAATTGCTGGCAACCAAACTTGGTAAGTGGGGCCTCTGGGCCACTATTAAGAAAGGCTAGAACTATAGTGATGCCACAGAATTTCTGGCGCAAGAAGAAGAGTCTTCTTCGTCCCCCACGATTCATCCTCACCCTTCCGGACCCAGCCTGGAACCTGCTATACAGCGCGGCGGCGGATTGCTCTAATTCCTTGATGAGCTACGCCAAGTCCAGCTGGCAGGATAATAATTCGGGTTTGGCCGGTATTGACGGCCTCACCATGGGTCACTCCGAAACCCCGCAGGATAGTGCCATTGAGCGCATTATCCCTGATATTCAAAAGCCAGAGGATGAGGAATTCGAGGGGTCGAATTCTCTGTGGCGCGAGATGAATGAGACGGAGCTTCTAGCGGAGAAGCTTGCTGATTGCGTGATTCTCGTGGACCTCTGCCACTTGGGCAATGAGGAGGGTAGTGCCACCCTGGAACTCAAGGATGTGGATGCTTTCCTCCGTGCACTTAACTCGGTGCGCCTCTACTGCCACCAGCGACTCCAGCAGGTCGGTTTCCCTGAGGAGAGCCCCGAATTTGAAACTGCCATGGCCACTATTAATTTCTTTGGCGTAGTGCAGGAAGGCCTCATGCAGCTGTGCTTTGGTGATGAGGGCTAATGCGTTATTCCATTGGCTATCTGGTGGCCATTTGGACGGTTTTTCTTTTTCACATCACCGCCTTTGGTATCCACCCACTGCAGATTAGTTCGCTGCCACTGATTTTCCTGGCCCCTTTGCAGCACGCTGACCTGGCCCATATTATGGCCAATTCCATTCCGGGTGCGGTCCTTGCCTTCCTGGTGCGCGATAAGTTCTGGCAGGTCACCATGACCGGCGTCATAGTTGGTGGTTTAGGCGTCTGGCTCATCGGTGGGGTCGGCACCAACCACATCGGCGCCTCCGGTTTGATTTATACCTGGCTGCTCTATGTTTTGCTGCGCGGTTTTTATAACCGTAGTTTCTGGCAGATTTTTCTCTCTGTCATTATTTTCTTCCTCTACGGCAGTTTGCTGTGGGGCGTGCTGCCAAGTGAACCGGGCGTATCCTGGCAGGGTCACCTTTGCGGCGGTATTGCCGGCGTGATTTCGGCCTCCCGTTTCCGCACAAACAAGAAGCCACGTTCATCCTCAAGGGAGATCACCTATGGATAGGAATGCCCCAATCGGCATTTTCGATTCGGGCGTGGGTGGGTTGACCAATACCCGCTCCATCGTCGATCTTTTGCCTAATGAGTCCGTCATTTATATTGGCGATACTGAGCATTCCCCTTATGGCCCCAAGCCCATTGCCCAGGTCCGCCAATATGCCCAAAATATTGCCGATGACCTGGTTGAGCGCGGCTGCAAAATGATCGTGATTGCCTGTAATACGGCGGCCTCTGCTTTCCTCCGTGATGCCCGTGAGCGCTATGATGTCCCCGTCATCGGCGTTATTGCGCCTGCTGTGCGCCGCGCGGCTGCCGTCACCCATAATGGCAAGGTCGGTGTTATCGGCACTGTCGGTACCGTGAATTCCGGTGCGTACCAGGAGCTTTTTGATGTCATCCCTGGTGTTGACTGCTTTGCCCAGCCCTGCCCACGCTTTGTGGATTTTGTGGAGCGCGGCATTACCAGTGGCCGCCAGATTCTTGGTTTGGCTGAGGCCTATCTTGCCCCTCTTCAGGAGCAGGGCGTGGATACCCTCGTGCTTGGCTGCACCCACTATCCACTGCTTAGTGGTGTGCTGCAATTGGTCATGGGTGACCGTGTCACCCTGGTCTCCAGCGCTGAGGAAACCGCCAAGGATGTGTACCGCATTCTGAGCGATTCCGATATGTTGGCGGATCGTCCTGCCGGTACCGCAACCCTGCGTTTTGAATCCACCGGCGACCCTGAGATTTTTAATCACCTAGCTACTCGTTTCCTGGGCCCCGCTTTGGCCGGCCCAAATGTAAGCATTGGTTGAGATGACACTACAGAATCCTGCACCCCAGACCTTGGCTCAAACCCCGGATCAGACTTCAGCCCAGATTGCTCTTCGCATTCTTGGTTCTTCCGGCAGCCTTCCGGGTCCTGATAATCCTGCCTCTGGTTATCTTCTTGAATGCACTGAGGTGCACACTGGGGTCGGCGACTGTGAAAGCAGCCGGGAAGGCGATCAGGCTTTGTCGACTTCTGGTCTGATTCTGGATATTGGTGGGGGAGTGCTGGGTGCCCTGCAAAAGCAGGGTGTTAATCCGGCTGATTATCATGTGGCTCTCTCACATCTGCATGCGGATCACTGTTCTGATTTTGCCTCCCTTTTGGTGTGGCGCCGCTACCATCCAACTCTTTCGGCAACCCGTAGTCATATGCTCTGTGGGCCTTCAGGCACTCCGGGTTTGGTTGCGCCGGATGATTTTTCAGATACTTTCACCTTTCATGCCATGAATCCGGATGAGCCAATTCGCTTTGATAATGGATTTGAACTTCGGGTCTTTCCGGCAGTGCATCCGGTGGAGGCCTATTCCATGCGCATCACCACACCACAGGGCGTGCTCGCCTATTCGGGTGATAGTGGGCCTGCCGATTCTTTGATTGAGTGCGCCCGGGGCGCCGACTATTTTCTCTGTGAAGCAACCTGGGGGAGAAGCAGTGCCGGCAAGCCTGCCAATATGCATCTTTCTGGTGCTGAGGCCGGTGCCATTGCGGCTGCTGCCGGAGTGAAGCATTTCCTCATTACCCACATTCCACCTTGGGTGAATTCACAGGATGCATATGAGGCTGCAAAAGCTGAATTTTCCGGGGAAATTACGCTTGTACAAGCCGGAGATACGTACGCGTTTTCATAGTCTCACCTCAGCTTCTTGACATGCTAGGCTAACCTTAGTTAGTCTACTCTGCATGCGCAAGAACATTAATCGGAAGCACACCACTCGCTTCCTTTCCATTGGTTTGACCCTGGTCCTTGGTTTTAGCGGTGCGGTAATCCCCACCCACCAGGCCTTCGCTGCTACCACTTCCGTAGCTGATACATCCAACATCACCCCAGATCACGAGCTATCCACGCGCGTTGTCGTGGATGCCACCGATCTTGTTGCTGAAGTTCAGGTTCCATCCAAGCCTACTTCCGCGCAGGATATCACCACCGGTGCAATTGACTGGGGTTTCCGTGCCTCTTGGCGTAACTACACCAAGGACATGGAGCTCTTCTATTCCGACCTGACCATTAATGACAATGGCACCTACCACCTGCCAGTTGAAAGCGGCTGGTACGATGCGGCAACTAACACCACTGTTCTGAAGCTCAAGGGTTCCCTGCGCTGGCTCGGCCACCACATGGGCGGCGACTATTTGCTCGATACCCTCATTGAGAACATGACCTTCGTCATGAGCCCAGATGGCGCCTATATTGCCGGTGACTACATTGGCATCGCCATGGATGACATGTCTGGTCCACGTGTTCGCCTGAGCAATATCCACATTGCTGATGCGGATTTCTCCACCGCATCCATCAATCAGGAATTTGATTCCGCAGGCAATGCCACTGAAACCACCTACACCCTCAACTCCATGTGGGGCGGTAGGAATATGCCAATCTACACCTATCCTTCCCGCCTGGACTCCCTGAGCGTGAACTACCAGGGTGCCGGCAGTATTCCACAGGACAAGGATGAAACTGTTGTTGGTGACGTGCCTAATTTCACCAAGGCAGAGCATGTGGCAGTTGCTAATGGTGCGCAGTACTACGCATCCAAGTCTGGCAATGGCTCCATTCTTTATGGTGTGAAGGACAATACCGTCACCGCTATTGATGGTTCCACCATGGAAGTGCTGGGCAAGGCCACCATCCCAGTTCCAGAAAGCAGTGGCACTGTTAGCTACCAGTGGGGCTTCTACTCTGAGCCTTCCATTGACTCCTCCTCCCAGGAAGATAAGTTCTATGCTTTCGCCTTTGGTGACAGCACCCAGATGTATGAGGTCAGCTTCAAGACCGCATCCAAGGCATTCGCCAAAGAAGAATATGATGCTGATGAAGATGACCTGCTCTTTGGTGAGCTTGAAGTCTCGGCTTCCCAGAACCCACGGTTGTACTGGATTGACGGAACCGTCTACGGCTTCCTCTTCACCAACTCTGCAGTCTATCGCTTCACCGACTATGGTCTTGAACCAAGCAATGCCCTCACCGTAGTTAGTGACGGTGCCCCAGGTGCAGGTAGCTTCGCGGGCTTCAATAACAGCAACCGAATTATGGTTGACCCAGCCAACCCAAATAGCCGCTACCTGATCACCAATACCGACACCTCCTCTCGCGGTACCGGTAAGTTGGCCACCATCCACCTGACCTCCAATAGGGCAGCGCGCACAAATATTGCAACTGTAAATAATTACAGTGCGGTTGATACCAAGGCGCTGCCATCCTATACTCACCTTCTGGATCTGGGTAATGGCTCCTTCTTCACCTACGGTAGCCCTGGTGTATATGCCTTCATGACTCTCAATAATGGGGAGCTTCACCTTGATGGTGAACAGGAGCGCCTGGTCTCCTGGGATCTAGGCGGCAACTATGGTGCCGCTGCTAGCCCAGATGGCAAGTTCATCTACCTGTACAACCGCCATACCTACACCATCTATGTCATCGACCGCGAAAGCCACAAGGTGCTGTCCACCACCAGCGCCCCAGGTGCGGCCGGTGGCAGTGATGTAACCGGTTCCTTGGCAGAGCTCCTTGCCGATTCCGAAGGTAATCTCTACTTCGCTACCTCCACCGGTCTGCAGAAGCTCAAGTTCGATGGCATCCGTGCAGGCTTTACCGAAAACCCAACCACCCAAACCCTGGAGTACGCGCCGGGCGCTAACTCCGCCACCGCAACCTTCACTGTTTCCACCCACGGTGCAGAATCCACTGACACCATCACCTGGCAGCAGCGTAATTCCGGTGCGCTTGCCTGGAAGGATATTGAAGGTGCAACTGGTCCAAGTCTGACCCTGACTGTTAATGCCGATGATGCAAGCAAGGATGTTCGCGCCGTGCTGCACACCAGCCTTGGTGATATTCGCTCCGAGGTTGCCCAGGCACTTCAGCCAGACCGCGAGGTAGCTCCAAACCTGGATGACCTCCTCAACCCACCAAGCCCAGAAGTTCCACCAGTTGTCGACCCAGCATCTCCGGGTAATGACAATTCTGGTCATGACAATTCCGG
>JAUMTX010000018.1 GCA_030530985.1 Corynebacterium sp. | reverse complement strand
GGCGTCTTGGTCGGCGTGGTCCTTTGGGTCGTCCTGCTCCGTGGTGGCCATGCCGGAGTTTTGGAGGATTTCATTGAATGCGTCCTTGACGCTATGGGTGTCGGGGGCTTGGGGCATGGTGGTGAGTTCACTGGCCAGGGAGTAGCCGTCCTTGGCGCGGATAATGGCGTCGAATTGGGAGCTGTCCCAGCCGGCGGGCAGGAGGAAGTCCCAGTCCAGTTTGAGGCGCAGGGCCAGGATGCCGGGAACACCGTCCTCCTGAAGCCAATCGACGGTGCGTTCACGCAGGACCTGCGCGGCAATATCCCACATGCGGGTTTCTTCCTCAATAGAGTCGCAGGCGGCGAGGGGCTCAGAAGGAAGTGGGAAGTCAAAGCCAAATTCCCCCAAGGCAATAAAGTAGCGGGTGGCAAAGTGCACGCGCTTACCCAGGTGCTGCATATCATCGGCCTGGTCCGCTTCCAGTGCGGCGCGGATGCGGGTACCCAGCACGCTGGTGCGCGCAACAATCACACTGAGTGCATCCTGAAGTGCGTCGCGTGAAGTAGATGAAAAAGCGTTCACTGATCCTCCTTCGTGAGTAATCCTATGGGATCAAGAATATAGTAATCGCGGAGATTCAGTGAACGGGCTTCATAGGGATCAAAAAAAACCCGGACCCAAAGGTCCGGGTTTAGGTGCACATACCGTTCGTGCTTATACACTGCACGCTTGGGGTTTTAACCCAAGCGACACGGCAGAAGATTTAGTGAGCGGTAATTAGTGTGCGGTGTCGGTGAGTGGGTTCTTAACCCAGCTCATCAGGTCGCGCAGCTTCTCACCGGTGGTCTCGAGTGGGTGAGCGGCAACCTCAGCGCGCAGACCCTCGAGTTCCTTGTTGCCACCTTCAACATTGGCAATGAGGTGCTTAACAAAGGTGCCGTCCTGAATCTCAGTCAGAACGTCCTTCATGCGCTGCTTAGCTCCTTCGTCGATGATGCGTGGGCCGGCCAGGTAGCCACCGAACTCAGCGGTATCAGAGATGGAGTAGTTCATGTTCTTCAGGCCACCTTCGTAGATCAAGTCCACGATGAGCTTCATCTCGTGGCAAACCTCGAAGTAAGCCATCTCAGGAGCGTAGCCAGCCTCAGTGAGAACCTCGAAGCCCTTCATCATGAGGTCTTCCAGGCCACCGCAGAGAACAACCTGCTCACCGAAGAGGTCGGTCTCAACCTCTTCGCGGAAGGTGGTGGTGATAACACCGGCGCGTGCAGCACCGATAGCTGCAGCATAGGACAGAGCCAAAGCCTTGCCATTGCCAGTTGGATCCTGCTCAACAGCGATCAGGGCAGGAACACCCTTGCCGTCGAGGTAGGTGCGGCGAACAAGGTGACCTGGCCCCTTAGGTGCAACCATGCCGATGGTGATGTTCGCAGCTGGCTCAATGAGGCCGAAGTGAACATTAAGACCGTGGGCGAAGAAGAGTGCGTCACCCTCGTTGAGGTTTGGCTCGATCTCTTCCTTGAAGACCTTGGCCTGGGAGGTATCTGGAGCCAGAACCATAATGAGGTCAGCCCACTTAGCAGCCTCAGCAACGCTGAGAACCTTGAAGTTAGCCTCACGAGCCTTGTCTGCAGACTTGGAGCCCTCGCGGAGACCGACTACAACCTCAACACCGGAGTCACGGAGGCACATAGCATGTGCGTGACCCTGGGAGCCGTAACCAACGATGGCTACCTTGCGGCCCTGGATGATGGACAGGTCGGCATCTGCGTCATAAAGCAATTCAATTGCCATGGGTGAAAACTACCTTTCGGTCTTAATTGAGGAATCGACCCTATTGAACTTAATAGGTTGAAACTACTATATCACACTTTGAGAAAAATGGGAAAATTAATCCCACATTATGAGAAACGGCTCTTGCGTGGGTTCATTACCTTGGAACCACGGTTGAGGGCAACCTGGCCAGACTGGATGAGCTCACGAATACCGAATGGCTCAAGAACATCAAGCAAAGCGTGCAGCTTACCGGTGGACCCAGTAGCTTCAATGATGACAGAATCAGGGGCCACGTCAATAATGCGGGCGCGGAAAATCTTGGCTGCATCAACAATCTGTGGGCGGTTGGTATTATCCGCGCTTACCTTCACCAGCAATAGTGCACGGGTAACGGAAGCATCCTCATCCATACGGACCACCTTGAGCACCTGAACGAGCTTATTCAGCTGCTTGGTGATCTGCTCAATGGACTTTTCATCCGCATCGGAAACAATGGTGATTCGGTTGAGTTCTTCATTTTCGGTCACACCGGAGGCGATAGACACAATATGAAAGGCACGGCGGGTGAACATGCCAGAAACGCGGGAGATAATACCATCCGCATCCTGGACGAGCACACTGAGAATATAGCGGCGGATTTCATCAGGAGCAGACATTATTATTTAGCCTCCGATTCGTTCTTTGCTTGGGCGGAGGAATCATCGTCGAAGAATGGACGAAGACCCCACGCGTACTGGATATCACTATTGGATGCACCCGCAGCGACCATTGGCCACACCTGGGAGTCCTGGCCGACAATGAAGTCAAGAACCACTGGGCGGTCATTGATTTCCATGGCCCTCTTAATGGCTGGCTCAACCTCTTCAATCTTGGTGACTCGCTCGGCATAGCAGCCCATAGCCTCAGCCAGCTTCACGAAATCAGGCATATAGACATCCTGCTCGCGCAGCTTGGTATTGGAATAGCGCTCCTCATAGAAGAGGGTCTGCCACTGACGAACCATACCCAGGTTGCCGTTATTAATAATGGCGACCTTGATTGGGAAGCCCTCCACCGAGCAGGTGGTGAGTTCCTGGTTGGTCATCTGGAAGCAGCCGTCACCGTCAATGGCCCATACCTGCTTCTCAGGCATGCCGGCCTTGGCGCCCATGGCGAATGGAACAGCCACACCCATGGTGCCCGCACCACCGGAGTTCAGGAAGGTACGTGGGTGCTCAAAGTCAATGAACTGTGCAGACCACATCTGGTGCTGACCCACACCGGCACAGTAGAGTGCCTCTGGGCCAGCCAGGCGGCTGAGCTCATTAATAACAAACTGTGGGGCAAGCTTGCCACAGGTTGGCTCGGACCAACCGCGTGGGAACTTCTCCTTGAGGTTGACGCAGTATTCTACCCATTCCTCAATATCTGGCAGTGGGTACTCCCCTTCCTTATAGCAATCAAGGAAGCGGGTGAGTACGTCGCGGGCGTCACCCACGATTGGAACATCAGCAAAACGAATCTTGGAGATCTCAGCTGGGTCCACATCGGCGTGGATCACCTTGGCATCAGGAGCAAAGGAGTCAAGGTCACCGGTCACGCGGTCGTCGAAACGCGCACCGATGGTAATGAGCAGATCGGCGCCCTGCATGGCACCAACAGCGGCAACAGTGCCGTGCATACCTGGCATACCCAGGTGCAGTTCCTCAGACTCAGGATATGCGCCCAGGGCCATGAGGGTGGTTACGACAGGAATGCCGGTGTACTCAATGAAGTCACGCAGCTCCTGGGTGGCATTAGCCTTGACCACACCGCCACCAATATAGAGGACTGGCTTGCGGGCCTGGCTAATAAGGGAGATGGCTTCTTCAATCTGGCGGCGGTGAGGACTTGCCGTTGGGCGGTAGCCTGGCAGGTTGATCTCTGGTGGCCAGTGGAATTCCATCTGTGCATTCTGAATGTCCTTAGGAATATCAACAAGGACTGGGCCTGGGCGGCCGGTGGATGCAAGGTGGAAAGCCTCAGCCAGGGCCTGAGGGATCTCATTGGCATCAGTAACCATAAAGTTATGCTTGGTTACTGGCATGGTCATGCCGCGAATATCTGCTTCCTGGAAGGCATCGGTGCCCAGGAACTTGGTGCCCACCTGGCCGGTGATGGCTACCATTGGAACAGAGTCCAGGTTGGCATCCATCAAGGCGGTTACAAGGTTGGTTGCACCAGGACCGGAGGTGGCAATACACACACCGGTGCGGCCGGTGGCCTGTGCATAGCCGGAGGCAGCGTGGCCGGCACCCTGCTCGTGGCGCACCAGAACGTGGCGGACCTTTTCGGAGGAATAGATTGGATCGTAGAGCGGAAGGACGGCACCACCAGGAATGCCGAAGACGGTCTCAACACCCAGCTCCTCTAGGGAGCGCACAATAGCTTGTGCACCTGTTAGTACTTCCGGCTGCTTTGCTTGGTGCAGGCGGGATACGGTGGCCGGGGTTGGCCGATTTGATTGCGTTCCAGTGGAATCTGCCTCATTCACGGCGTCTCTCTCCTTTGGATCTCTCATTTGCGAAAAGTCGAATATGTCCATGCTACCACGCCCAACAGGGCGAGTTGCATTAGCAAAATGGACAGGCTTCTGTAATGACTCAAATGAAGAATTATGGGCCTATCCCCACACATTCTTTTCCCAGCAGATAATTATCTATCTCTGGTAGCCTTGAGGCCATGCGCTGGCAAAATTTGGTTGATTCTTTTACATCATGGTTCGTTAACCACGGCATTTCTCTTATTCTTCTAGTCTGCGTGGCTTTTTTGATTCCGCGCGCAGGCCGTTATGCCTTCCGCTTCCTCACTCGAAGCCTGGGCAATAAGACCCAGGAGGATAAGACTCGTCGTGCACTCTTTAGCACCCTTATTTATTTGGTGCAGATTGTGCTCTACATAATTACGTTCATCACGATTCTTCGTGAACTTGGTTTTGCTCTCAACGGCGTGACTATTCCTGCGGCCTTTATTTCTGCCGCCGCCGCTTTGGGCGCTCAGAGCGTGGTTGCCGACTTCCTTGCTGGTTTCTTTATCCTTTCAGAGAAGCAATTCGGCGTGGGCGACTGGGTACATTTTCAAGGCTCAAGCGTTGACGTGCAGGGTGATGTTATTAAGATGACCATGCGCGCCACCACTGTTCGTACTTCTAATGGCGAGACAGTAATTGTCCCGAATTCTGCTGCAAAGCTGGCTATTAACCATTCAAATACCTGGGCCCGCGCCTTGGTGGATCAGCCAATTCCTGTTGTTGGCAATAGTCTCAATGAGACCATTTCCCGTGCTACCCACGCGGCTCGTCGAGCTATTCGACGCTCCGCCATTCACCCAGACATCCGCGGCCCATTGGATGTGCTGCCAGCTACCAATTTTGAGCCGCCACACTCTGCCACTATGCCATGGGTGGTCACAGTTCGTTTTGTTGTGCAGGTTACCCCCGCACAACAGTGGGCGGTAGAGCGCGCTATTCGTTCTGCCCTAATTGATGAGTTCTGGGATGATTATGGCTCTAAGAATAATGAGCCAGCGGCACGTGAATTATCGGAGGCTTCCGAAACTGAAGCCACAGAGGCCCAGGCTGTCGCTGAGACTGGGGTTATGACTAAGAAGCATCGCTTACCTAAGGTGGATGTGGATTTTGATACTGCCAATAAGCGTCACCCTGGCCGCCAGACCTCTCAGGCTACCGCGGATATTTCTACCGTGGATGAGGATGAGGAAAACTCCACGAATAGCGCTAATCGTGAGCTTCTCTACACTTCCTGGTATGGTCGCCTCTTTTCCCTGGGCAACAGGATCCGTCCAACCTCTACTGCCCTGATTTTGGGAACTATTGCTGTGTTGATTCTTCGCTTGATGTTCCCAGCTGAGGATGAAAGCACAACCACGAATAATGTGGTTGCAACGAGCGCTGCCCCAGTGGTGACAGAGGAGCCTGCTGCCACGGAGGCAACTGAGCCACCGCATAGTTCAATGTCTGCGCAGCCAAGCACAAATTCCAGCACTGCACCAAGCACAAGCCCTGATGCCAACCCAAGTTCCGGGGCAACAGACGTCCCTGGGGCTTCTGATTCTTTGGCTTCCACCGTTCCAGGGGCGGATTCTAACTCTGCAGTACCTGCAGGTTCAGCAGAACCAAATGCCGCAGTGGGTCCTCCAGCTACCGGCGCGCAAAGCGCTGATCCTTTGTCGGCACTGTTGGGCATTACCGGCCAGGGCAACACTAATAACCAGCAGAATCCTCAAAATTCTGCCGAGGTTCCAGGGGGCGCTGCTAACTAGCGCAGCAGCTTGCACCATTTATGTAGCCAAAGTTCGGGGTATGATATTCACTATGAGTTTGACTGAGTACACTTTTCGCACCAACCGCATGCACCTATTTTCCTTTGTGATTATGGAGCTCATGTTCCTTATGGCCATTGGTTGGGCACCAAAGTATCTCTTTTGGCTCTTGTTCATCCCACCAGTATTTATTTATATGGTGCTGCGTTCCTATACCGTAGTTAATGAGAAGGGCATCACCGCCCACTATCCTTTCAAGGGCTCCCGCAGCCTTGAGTGGGATAAATTTGATGGCATTCGCTTTGGTGGTGGCCGTTCTTATGCCCGCAGCGGCAAGGATGAATTTGCTCTACCTGGTATTACTTTTAATTCCATCCCCCAGTTAGCTCAGGTTAGTGGCGGCCGCATTACCGATGTGGTGGGCGAGGCCCATGCCGCTGCTGCCGATAAGGTGGTTGTCGTTCACCGCGATGGCTACCAGGTCCTGAAAGACAAGGACGAAGTCTAAAGACCGAGCGTTCGGCTCCTTCTTTTCGCACATCCACTCACCCAATTAGATCGCACTAGAGACTTTTATTCATGATTCCTCTCCGCTCAAAAGTAACCACTAGTGGCCGTAATGCGGCCGGTGCCCGCGCCCTGTGGCGTGCAACAGGCATGAAAGAAAATGACTTTGGCAAGCCAATTATCGCTATTGCCAATTCCTTCACCCAGTTTGTGCCGGGACATGTGCACCTGCGCAATGTTGGCCAGATTGTAGCCGAGGCTGTTGAGGCTGCTGGCGGTGTGGCCAAGGAGTTCAATACCATCGCTGTGGATGATGGTATTGCTATGGGCCATAATGGCATGCTTTATTCCCTGCCTAGCCGCGAGATTATTGCTGACTCGGTGGAGTACATGGTCAATGCGCATACTGCTGATGCCATTGTCTGTATTTCCAACTGCGATAAGATCACCCCGGGCATGCTCAATGCTGCCCTGCGTCTCAATATTCCTGTGGTCTTTGTTTCCGGCGGCCCAATGGAGGCCGGTAAGGCTGTTGTGGTTGATGGTGTTGCCCAGGCCCCAACTGACCTGGTGACCGCTATTTCTGCTTCTGCTTCTAATGATGTGGATGATGCGGGTCTGTCTGCTGTTGAGCAGTCGGCCTGTCCTACCTGTGGTTCCTGCTCAGGTATGTTTACTGCTAACTCCATGAACTGCTTGACTGAGGCATTGGGTCTTTCCCTTCCTGGTAATGGTTCTACCCTGGCTACCCACAAGGCTCGTCGTGCTCTCTTCGAGGAAGCCGGTAAGGTCATTGTGGATCTGTGCCGCCGCTACTACCACGAGGGCGATGAGTCTGTTCTTCCTCGTAATATTGCCAATAAGAAGGCTTTTGAGAATGCCATGAGCCTGGACATGGCCATGGGTGGTTCCACCAATACTGTGCTGCACATTCTTGCTGCCGCCCAGGAGGGTGAGATTGACTTCGACCTGCAGGATATTGATGATCTCTCCCGCAAGGTTCCTTGTCTCTCCAAGGTGGCACCGAACTCTAATTACCACATGGAGGATGTTCACCGCGCCGGTGGTATTCCTGCCCTGCTTGGTGAGCTCTACCGTGCCGATCTTCTGCATACTGATGTCCACTCTGTTCACTCCAATGACCTTGAGTCTTGGCTGAATGATTGGGATATTCGTTCCGGTAAGGCTACGGATAAGGCTAAGGAGCTCTTCCACGCCGCCCCTGGTGGCGTGCGCACCACTGAGCCTTTCTCCCAGGATAACCGCTGGGATAGCCTCGATACGGATGCTACTACTGGCTGCATCCGCGATGTTGAGCATGCCTATACCAAGGATGGCGGTCTTGCTGTTCTTCGCGGTAATTTGGCTATCGACGGCGCCATCATTAAGGCTGCTGGTGTTGAGGAATCTCTCTGGCACTTTGAGGGCCCTGCCCGCGTAGTGGAAAGCCAGGAGGAGGCTGTTTCTGTCATCCTCAATGGCACCATTCAGGCCGGTGAGGTTCTGGTTGTCCGCTATGAGGGTCCTTCCGGTGGCCCTGGTATGCAGGAAATGCTGCACCCAACCGCCTTCCTTAAGGGTGCTGGTTTGGGCAAGAAGTGCGCTCTTATCACCGATGGTCGTTTCTCTGGTGGTTCCTCCGGCCTGTCCGTTGGCCACATCTCCCCTGAGGCTGCCCATGGTGGTGCGATTGGTTTGGTTCGCGATGGCGACCACATTGTTCTCGATGTTCATGAGCGTATCCTTGAGGTTAAGCTCAGTGAGGAAGAGCTCGCTGCTCGTCGCGCTGAGATGGAAGCTTCTGAGAACCCATGGCAGCCAAAGCCACGTAAGCGCAATATCACCAAGGCCCTGCGTGCCTATGCCAAGTTGGCCACCAGTGCCGATAAGGGTGCTGTCCGCCAGGTTGACTAATAGGCCTGTCGCCGTGCTCTTTTAGCTTGTCGACGCCCAAGGCCCCGGGATCCATACTTCTGGATCCCGGGGCCTTTTCGTGTTCTTGGGTCCCTAGCTACAAAAATAGACCCCGACATAATGTCAGGGTCTACGTAAATCCTCTACCTCACTGGGTGATTTTTAAGCGCTACACCGCCAGTGGGTTTACACCAACAGTGCCAACCCAGAGGCCAACAGCTGCGATGATTGCTAGGAAGAAGAAAATCCACACACTGGCCAGCGGGCGCTTTGCCCAAGAGCGAGAGTAATCGAAACTTGCCTTACCTGGGCCGGTGAAGTGCAGGGCCACAACCAGGCCGAGCAGAAGGGCTGTCAGGGTGAGGTCATTGCCGATACCGTCGAAGTAGATGTACTCCTGAACCAAGGCGATGGATGCTGCCACAATACCAATGGCGGAGGCTACCGGGGTGGCCAGACCAAGGATGAGGAAGACACCAGCAATCAGCTGAAGGCTTGGCAGGATGATTGGCATCAGGGTGGTATTAGCAAAGTTGAACTGCTCCTGCAGGCCGGTAAGGCCAGTGGAACCACCAATGCCGAAGAGTACGAAGACTGCACGGGCGGTGAATACACCACCAACAATCAGGCGAAGCAAGAAGATACCAAAGTCGATGGTGCCACGGCGCTCTTCAACAATGGTTGGTGCCGGTGGGGCCACCTGCTGAGGCATGCTGCCTGGCAGAGCCACATTCATTGGCGCTGCTGGCGCTGCCTGCTGGAAAGGCTCCTGCTGGTACAGGTCCTGCTGTGCCTGCTGGAATGGATCCTGGCCAGGGGCTGCAGCCACTGGTGGAATCTGCTCAGTTGGATTCTCAACTGGAGGCATCTGGTCGCGGAAGATAATGGTGCTCTGCTCTGCATTCTGTGCAGCAGCATCCTGCACACCAGCATTCTGTGCAGCAGCAGCCTGGTCAGCAGGCACCGCTGGAATTACAGTGGTTGCGGCCTCAGGTGCGGTCTCCTGTGGAGCTGCAGGTGCAGTACCACCAGGGGTGGTGCTAGCCACACCGAACTGGGTGGTTGGCGCATCGACCATTTCAAAAGCCTCATCTGCTGGCTTTGGTGCCGATGGCTGCTCAGCAGCAGTTGCAGCAGCCTGTGCCTCAGAGTTCTGTGCACCGCTACCGGCCTCAGCCGATGCTGCCTCAACCTTGTTGGTTGCAGCCGCGCTGGAGTCTGCCTTGGCGGAATCGGCAGGTGCAGATTCGGCCTTGGCAGTCTCAGCCTTAGCGTCAGCGGGCTTGGAATTAGGGCTAATTACTGTCGGCGCAACGCGACCCGCCCGCTCATAGGCACGCTGCGTTGGGTTCTTTTCGCCACCATAGGTGGGAACATCAACGTCATCGAGATCATCTATTGGGCGTTTAGGGTTGTCAGTCATAGTTCAAGATTAGGCTGTATATGCCTAACTTGTTCCTGGCGCGCCGGTATTACTTGTATTAAGAGCATCCCGGGCTGCACTAATGACAATTTTCGAGAGCTTTTCCAGAAGAACAGACTCGAGTCGCCAGCGCTGCCAATAGAGGGCAACATGATCTACATAGTCATCAATGAGGACGAGGGAGCCATCACGTAGCAGCGGCATTGCTTGCTGTTCTGGAAGCATGCCCCAACCCAAGCCCACGCGGACTGCATCCAAGAATGCTTCGGAGGATGGAATCTCATTAATTGGCGGGTTGATGCCAGCACCCCTATCGCAATAGCGCTCGAGGGCGCGACCCTGGATGGCATCATTACGGCCAAAGCGGAGGCCTGGCATCGTGGACCAGTCGGTCACACCGTCAGTGGTGTGCTTGGCTAGCAAACTCGGCGCCACACAAGGGTAATAATCCATGGTGCCAAGTGGCTCCACGATACAGCCGGTCACTGGATGCTCATCCCGAGTAATAGCGCCCAGCACATCACCTGCACGCAGCAGGTGAAGGGTGTGGGATTCATCTTCAATGCGCATACGCAAGGTCACACCATCAGCCTGCGCGATCTGCTGCATGACTGTTGGGAACCAAGTACACAATGAGTCAGCGTTAACCGCAATACTCAGTGGGATTGATGCGAGGTGGCTGGATAGTTGTTGTTCGGTTTCGGCCTGCAGGAGTGCCATGCGGCGTGCTGCTTGGGCCAGTACTTCACCAGCCTCAGTCGGCACTGCAGGGACACCACGGCGCACCAGCACACGGCCGGCGCTTTGTTCCAAGGCCTTGATTCTTTGGCTCACTGCCGAGGGGGTAATTCCTAGGGCATCTGCGGCACCTTCGAAGGTTCCTTCATCAAAAACGGCAAGCAAAGTCTGCAGCTGAATAGGATTCATGAAGCTATTCTAACTCAAATCAAGAATCATTAACTTTACTTCAATCGCGCAGTGAGTGAAACTATAGACATGAACGTAGCACTTTCCGGTTTTACCCTGTGGCTTTCCCTCATGGTCTCCATCGGCCCACAGAATATCTTCATCCTGAAGTCGGGTATTCGTCGTCTCCATGTCGGCGTTGTTATTGCCGTGTGCATGATTAGCGATGTATTCCTCGTCCTGGGCGGCACTGCTGGTGTCAGCGCTGTTCTTAGCCATGTACCAGGCCTGCTGCCGACTCTTAAGTGGGCCGGCGCTTGCTACCTTCTGTATTTTGCTTTCACTTGCTTCAAGGATGCGGTTCACACCACTGGTATGGACCTGGGTCCTGATCCAAAGCCATCTGAGGCACATCCTGAAAATGGTATTGACTACCTTGCCTCGGACCTGCCTTTGGGTGGCCCAAGCGCTAACTCCAATGGTGGTGTTGGTGTCGCGGACCGTACCCGCAAGTCTGCACCAATGACTGCCGCTGCGGCTGCCACCACCGCCCTGGCACTGACCTGGCTCAACCCACTGTCCATCATTGATACCGTCATGTTCGGTTCCATCGCCGCCCAGTATGGTGCCGGCCAGTGGCTCTTCGCCGGCGGCGCACTCTGTGCCACTTTGGTTTGGTTCCCAGTACTCGGTTACGGTGCCCGCTTGCTCTCCAAGCCACTCTCCAGCCCAAAGGTCTGGCGCGGTCTCAATATTGGTGTCGGCTGCTTCATGCTCTTCATCATCTTCCGCCTACTCTTCCTCATGCACTAGGAATTAACAACAAGAGGAAAGGCTCGGGGCCAAGCCCCGAGCAGTGCTACACAGAATTACATAGACTTCATCAGGAAATGAAGAAATGCGTATGGGCGGTTCCCAAAAGGAACCGCCCATTTTCTATGTGCACCTAGGTTTTATGTGCACCTATTTATCTGCTTCCCACACTGGAGTATCCAAGGTGATGTGGTCCTTAGCACGGGAATCAACAGACTTGCTGAATGCATCCTTGCGGGCAGCAGCTTCAGCATTGATGTCCTTGCGGCTACGCACCCAACCCCAACAAATCACAACGGCTAGAACGAGGCCGGCATAGCCAAGGGCTGGATATACCCAGCCAATGAGGTTCTTAAAGCCGACAGCACTGAGGATATAACCGACAATGGTGATGCTGAAGAAGTAGAGACGGAAGCGCGAAGGGTTCTTTGCACTCATGCGCTTACCCAGTGGGTAGAACATGCCGAAGGCAGTATTGAAGATCATGCCGTAAATCACGATGGACATGGCAACACCAAGATAGGAACCCATGCCGTTAATAACAGCGAGCATTGGCAGCTCTTCACTGCCCACAGTGGCCACAGAAAGATACATGGTCAAAGCGCTCAAGAAGAGAAGACCGCCGAAGAGCAGACCGCCGGCAAGACCACCGCGGCCAGCTTCCTTTGGATCTAGCATGGAGCCACCCATGCAGATAGCCATGGACACGACCACAATCACGGAGAAGCCAACATAGTTAATAGAGGAGACCAACCAGTTTGGCAGTGTTGTTTCAACGGTGGCTGCATGGGCATCAAGGGTGGCAAAGTCCCAATCGGCCTTGATCATAATGTAAATACCGGTCAGAACAAGGAAGAAGATAAGCGCTGGTGTGATGCCACCGATAATGCGGCTAGCTTTTTCGACATCAGCAAGACCGGCAGCAAGAATCAAGACCAGCATTAATGTTGCACCCACCCAGGTGGGCAGACCGAACTGCTGCTTTAGATTTGCGCCAGCACCGGCGAACATAACAAAGCCAACGCAGAAGAGGTTAATAACCACTGCCGCATCTAGAATTTTTGCGGCCAGTGGACTCGAAATGCGATTAAAAACTACAGTGTGCTCCGCCGCCTGTAGATAACTACCAAGCTCAAGAATGGCGAAGCCGACAATTCCCATAATGATAGCGGCGATAATTGCACCAAGCATCCCCCAGGAGCCGAAGGCAACAAAGTACTGTTTAACCTCGGCGCCCGATGCAAAACCGGCACCAACAATAAGCCCAACAAAGGCAAGGGAAATATTTAGAATGCGGCCAGTCATATGGGCCTCCCTTCTGGTCCATTTACAACTCACGCCACGCATATCTATGGTGTAGAGCTATGCCACTACTCGGTGCTGTAATCTAGAAAAACCAGACGCAATACCAACCCATAACATGCAGCGTAGTAATACTAATAGCGCATGTTTTGGACTGTTACATAATTGCTCTACAAGAGTTACCCCCGACAAAGAATGCCTACCTGGAGAGCCACATTATTGTATTTCCAGCTCAAGAGGCTAATCGTGCAGATCTGCAGCCATGCGCAAAAGATAACCATAAGGAAAAACTACCCCCGCTAAGGTAAACTAAACCTCAGTTTGCCAGGTCCCACGCTCAAAGGAGAGTTATATGAAGCGTATTCGCCGTTCATTTATCAATCGCACAAGCACCCGCATTATTGCTGGCACTATGGCTGCAAGCATGGCTGTTACCGGTGTAGTTGCCCCGCAGGCTCATGCAGATTCCCCATTCGGTTCCAGCACCAAGGCCATTGTGGGCTCCGAGCAGGCCCGTACCGGCACCACCACTGCCCAGCTAGCACAGGCCAATCTGAATAACTGGCATAACCAGGGCAACCCTGGCTCCGTGTATTTTGATAATGCATCTATGGGCTGGTCCTTCAACCAGTATGTTCGCAACTGGTCCGTAACGACCTTCGAGTCTTCCACTACTTATAATGCGGAAACCAACTCCACCCACCTCAATAACGGCTTCGGTTACCTGGATCCAGTAAGTGGCCAGGCTTCCGTTTCCTTCCTTGGCGGTGTGGAATATCAGATGTATTCCTTCCTCCCAATCAAGATTTACTGGGGCTCCCCAACCGTCGTGCGTAATGCCAATGGCTCCGGTTCCATTGTGGCGGACGTAACCTACGTGGATGATAAGGGCAATGGTCCAGCCAATGGCCCAGCACGCGTCACCCTCGCAACCTTCGCCAATAGTGCTGTTGTTGACCATGGTAATTACTGGTCTATTGACATCACCCCGGATTACCCAAATACCTGGCCTACTGACTTCGTGAACTTCCTGCCACAGGATATGCAGGCTTGGTTCTACTCCACCAACTCTGACCGCAATGCTCAGAAGACTCCAGATCCATTGAGCATCGGCATTGCCAAGACCGCTACCCCATACACTGGCCAGATTAAGGACGATCCTGCATCTAGCCTCTACAATGCCTCCAATGGTTGGGCCACTGTTGCCCAGCAGAATGCACCTCTGATTGCCGGTGGCGTTCTGGGTCTTGGTCTCATTGGCTACCTCATTGTTCGTCTTCTCAAGAAGTAAGCCTCTGAACTAGTACCTACCAGTGGTGAGAGCTTTAGAATAGTTCAGCCCTTAGGATTCACAGCACAGCGCTGTGGCCTAAGGGCTTTTCTCATTCTTAGCGCTACACCAATCTCGGATACCTTCGCCTGAGTCATCCCTGGTATGTTTCCCCGGTATCTTCCCCTAGTTTCTCCCTGGTATCGTCACCGGTTTTCGCCGGTCACACAGGGAATTTTTTAGTGAAAATTAAGTGTTGCAAATTCTCTTCACAGCACATATACTAAAAGCGTTGTGCTACGGCTCCTAACAACTGGCCGTACGTAACAGACTTCACACAACTGACTTCCACTTTCACCAGAAGGATTACTATGAAGAAGAAGATCGCTGCAGGTATTCTTGCTTTTTCTGTGGCCACGACCGGAGTTGTTGCTCCACAGCAGGCACATGCTGACCAGATCGAAGTATCCGAGATTAATGGCGTTGGAGATGCCTTGAAGGCCATTGGCCCAATTGGTGTAGTTGGCGCTTTCTCCAGTGGCTCCTCCTATATCGGCTCTTCCGCAACCCCATGGGCACTATTCGTTAACCCAATTTGGTGGCTTGGCGCACTGCTCATTGGCCTGTCCCGTGGCAACCTGAGCCCAGCCCTTGAGTTTGGTTCTTCCGTTCCACGCACCAAGGCTTTTGACCTTGAAAGCCTGCTTCCTAGCCTGATTAATCTTGCAAAGGCCTACGTAAAGATCCCAGAGTAAATTCTAGGGTTTGCATTCTATTACTTGAAGCGTATAATAGCAATTGCGTTTCTTATTGGGCGTTGGGTTCATCCTTTCGGGTGGACCCAACTTCTTTTTATGCAGGTAAAGCATACAAGGTTGCAGATCTGTCCTAGAATGTGCCCTTAAGCACCAGCGATGCTATCTTCAACACTCCACCAGCGACACAGAGCTTGGACTCTGTAACATTCCACATAACTAATAGTTTTGGACTGTAGACCGACGCTGCTACGGTGCAGCTTTGCTTCTTGACTCCGGCTGCGTACACAGCGGAAGTGAGTACGAGTCGCTTAACTGGGCGCTGCAGCGAATCTTGTCACCATCAGTCAGTACAATAGAGAGCACATAATATTGCTGCTGTTAAGAATGAGGAGCCACTATGAGCCTTGGCACTGCCAATGATTCAACTGTCACCATTGCACCGGGCATAATTGTTGAGGTACGCGATGAGTACTGGCTAGTCACTGAAGTCAGTGACGCAGCGAATCATAAGAAGGTTCAGGTTCGCGGTATTAGTGACTATGTCCGTGATGAAGAGGCAGTTTTCTTTGACTGCTTTGATGACATCAAGCCTCTGGATCCGTCGGCTGTAAAGATCACAGCAGATAAGTCCCCTAATTTCCGTAAGTCTCGCCTGTGGCTGGAGACTACCCTGCGTCAAACCCCACTTCCTCTCAACGAGGATAATCTTGCAGTAGCAGACAGCATGCTTGTGGATACCTTGGATTATCAGCGCACTGCAGTGAAGAAGATTCTTGCGGCGGATAATCACCAGCCACGACTTCTCATTGCTGATGCGGTGGGTTTGGGTAAGACTGTCGAGATTGGTTTGATTCTGGCTGAGCTTATTAAGCGCGGCCGTGGCGACCGTATCCTCATTGTAACCCCACGTGCAGTGCTCGAGCAGATGCAGAAGGAAATGTGGAACCGCTTCGCAATTCCTTTCGTTCGTTTGGATTCCACTGGTATCCAGCACATTCGCCAGGAACTTCCGGCCACCCGTAACCCTTTCACCTACTATAACCGCGCGATCATCTCCATTGATACTTTGAAGCAGCCAAAGTTCCGTGCCTATTTGGAGAAGGTCCGTTGGGATGCAGTGGTGATCGATGAGGCCCATAATGCGGTTAATGCCGGCACCCTGAACAATAAATTGGTGCGCATGCTCTCTACACGCACTGATGCGTTGGTCCTTGCCAGCGCTACCCCGCACAACGGTAATCCTAAGGCCTTCGGTGAACTTCTACGCCTCTTGGATCCTGCCGCTGTGGACTCCCGTGGTCTACCAATCAAGGAATATATTTCCAAGCTTGTTATTCGCCGCCACCGTAATTCGCCAGAGGTACGCAGCAAGGTAGCCGATGATTGGGCTGAGCGCGGTGAACCTGTCATTAATCTGGTGACTCCAAGCCCAGAAGAGCTTGCCGTTGCCCGTGAGCTGCGCGATGTGTGGACTGGTGATAATCCGCCATCGGCTCTCAATAATAAGAATAAGAACGACCGCCTTTTCCCATGGACTCTGGTGAAGGCATATTTGTCCTCCCCTGCAGCACTGGGTGCGTCCATTGAAGCACGTAAGAAGTCACTGACGGATCGTGGCGTTGAAGCCTCCAATGTTGAGTTCACTGCCCTTAACCGCCTGCAGGAGCTCAATGATCAAATCACCCCGGAGAACTGCAATAAGTTCAAGGCTCTGGTTGAGTATCTCAAGAGCATTGGCATTAAGCGCAATAGCGATACTCGTGTGGTTATCTTCTCTGAGCGCCGCAGTACCCTGCCTTGGTTGGCTGCGGCCCTGCAGGAAGCCTTGAAGCTGGGCGCCAAGAATATTTGCACCATGACTGGTGGCGATGATGACCTCACCCAGATGCATATCATTGAGCGCTTCAAGCGCAAGGAAGATCCACTGCGCGTGCTCATCACCGGCGATGTTGCCAGTGAGGGTGTGAACCTGCACCAGCAGTGCCATCACTTGGTGCACTGGGACATTCCTTGGTCCTTGATTCGTATCCAGCAGCGTAATGGCCGTATCGACCGCTATGGCCAGCGCCAGCAGCCTGTCATTGCCACGATGCTTCTTGATACTGCCGAGGATGATACCCCGGGTGAGCTTCGCGTTCTGACCAAGCTCTTGGAGCGCGAGAAGGAAGTCTCCAAGGAATTGGGTGACGCAGCGCTACTCATGGGCAAGCACAATATTGAGGCCGAGGAAGATGCCATCCGTAAGGCTATTAGTGGTGAGCAGCAATTTGAAGAAGTTGTTCCAACTGTGGCCGAGGCTATTGAGCAGATGGATGAAACCACCCGCGCTTTTGTGGGCGAGGATCCTTTCGCGCTCTTCTTTGGTAATGGTCTGACTGAGGAGGAATCTGCTCCGACACCACAGGCCAAGCAACATGCGAGCTATGCGTCCCTCTACCCCAATGATATTGAGTACTTGCAGGATGCACTGCTCGAAGCTTTTGATGGCCACCCGAATGAGCCATTGAGCAATGGTGGTGTTGGCTGGGCTCCTAATGCCCCACGCCATACCGTGACTCTCAACCCAACCCCGGACCTTTGCCACCGCTTCCGCCAGTTGCCGCAGGACTATATCAAGGACTTGGATATCACCAAGGAAATTAGCCTGACGGATAATAAGGAGGTGGGCAAGACTGCTGTTAAGCAGGCTGTCGATGGTGCTGTGAAGTCTAACTGGCCAAGTGTGCACTACCTGGGCCCACTGCACCCAGTGACTTCCTGGGCTGCCGATCGTGCGCTGACCTCTATGAGCCGCCAAGAGATTCCAATCATCACCGGCAAGGTGGGACAGCCAACCATCATTCTGCTTGGCACGGTCTCCAACTGCTTTGGCCAAACCATCACCCGTACCATCTATGCCAGCGAGATTCATGATTTCGGCGGATCCATCGTCTCAGATCAAGCCAACATCCTGGATCTCTCCCAATGGTTGGATGAGCACACCTCCCTGCTTGATATCTCTGGTCTCAATACCATGAGGAATCTATCCGAAGAGGAGCTTGAAACCTACGGCGAGTATCTCAAGCACGCACTAGTTAGTTTTAACGGTGTCTTCGAGTCTATTGGCAATGAGCTTGAGAACCGAAGTAAAGCCGTGGAGGAGACATTCCGTAAGAGTGATAGTGGTGCTCGCATCATTAATGAGAAGGAGCGCCGCGAGTACACGGAGCGCATTGTGAAGAAGTTCAAGCCTGAGACTAACTCTGTTCGCCCACTGATTATGATCATTCCCGAGTAGTCAGCGGTAGCGCTATACCTCACCTTGAGTATGTTCAGTTCCTGTAACTGTTCCACTACTGAAGGTGAGGTTTTTTTATGGCCAGTATCCAGGCCTATGAGATTAAAGCGGGTAAGCGGTGGCGGGTGCAATACCGTTCCCCCGATGGGGTGTCCCGAACAAAGCAAGGCTTTCGGAGTCGCCGGGAGGCACAGCGCTGGGCAGCGGCCAATACAACCACCATTGACCAGGGCCTGTGGTGTGACCCGCGGGCGGCACGTAAAACAGTGGCGGAAATTGGGGACCGTTGGCTGGCGGGGCGCGCACATATTAAACCGAGCACTCGCCGGGTGGAAGAAATTCAATGGCGCAAGCATGTGCGCCCCTGGTGGGGACGCAGGGCCATTGGTGATATTCGCCCCAGCGATGTGCAGGCCTGGGTGGCGGCCTTGGACTCCTCCCCTTCCTCCATTCGCCACTATCACTGCATGCTGGCCCAGATTTTAGATAGTGCTGTTAAAGACCGCTTTATTGCCATTAACCCGGCGCGGGGTGTGAAATTGCCCCGGCGGGTGGGGACCCGCAAGGTCTTTTTGACCCCGGCGCAGTTGCGTTTGGTGGTGGAGTCTTCCCGTAAGTATCAGTCTTTGATTTGGCTTTTGGGTACGACGGGTTTGCGTTGGGGTGAGGCGACTGGTTTGAAGGTGGGTGATGTGGATTTTTCGGCGGGCCGTATTTCGGTGCAGCGTAATGCGGTGTTGGTTGGTTCGAAGATTGTTATTGGTAGCCCGAAGACTCATGAATTTCGTGTGGTGGCGGTGCCGGCCCCGGTTTTAGATTTATTGGCGGTGGAGTGTGCGGGCCGTCATCCTGAGGAGTGGTTGTGGCCGGGGCGTGATGGTTTGCCGGTGCGCCTGCCGGGTAAGTCTGGTTTCTTTGGTGCTGCGGTGCGGCGTGCACAGCAGGTGGATTCGGGTATTCAGACTTTGAGTATTCATGGTTTGCGCCATGTGGCTGCTGGTTTGATGGTGTCGGCGGGTGCGAATGTGAAGGTGGTTCAACGGCAGTTGGGGCATGCTTCGGCGGCAATGACCTTAGATATTTATGCGGAGCTTTTTGATGGGGATTTGGATTCGGTGGCCCGGGTTATGGGGGATTTATTGGAGTCGAGTTGTTAAATATGATCGGAGTAATCGAATAGGTACTATTGATGCTATGAGCGCTCTTTCCCCAATCAATGGTAGTACCTCTGTTTTTGAGGGCATTGTTGAGTATTTGACTACGACTATGGTTCTTGCGGATTCTGCTGCCGCTAGTGCCTTTAAGTTATTCCTGTCTAATACTTCTGGGGATAAGGACTCTGAGCAGGGTATTTTCCGTGGTCCTTTTATTCGTACCCCGCTTCCTTATGAGACTGTGCCGGAGGGCCGTGGGCCACGCTTGCAATTCCTGCCTGATTCCCGCAGGCCGTATAAGCATCAGGAGTTGGCTTTTAGTCGTCTTCGTAGTGCGGAGCCAGATGGTACCCCGTGTGATCCTCAGCCCACTGCGGTGGTGACGGGTACTGGTTCGGGTAAGACTGAGGCTTTCCTGTACCCGATTTTGGATCACTGTGTGCGTGAGCGCATGTCTGGTCATCGTGGCCCGAAGGCTATTATTCTCTATCCGATGAATGCGCTGGCCAATGATCAGGCTTCGCGTTTGGAAGAGCTGCTGTCGAAGCATGAGAATCCGGCTTTTCGTTCCTTGCGTGTGGGTTTGTATGTGGGTGAGAGTTCCGATGCGGATGGCCAAACCCCTGTCTATACTCATTCTGATGATTCAGTCATTGTGCGCTCCCGTGAGGAAATCCGTGAGACTAATCCGGATATTCTGCTCACCAACTATAAGATGCTGGATCTCATTCTCCACCGTGTAGAAGACACCGTCGTAGAGGACACAGACTCTGAGTCTTCTGCTGAGTCCCTGTGGGTCTCCATGGCTAAGTACCTGCGCTATATTGTGCTCGATGAGGCGCATAGTTATACGGGTCCGCAGGGTACCGATGTGGCTATGTTGTTGCGCCGTGTGGGTTTGAAGGTTCGTAACCTGCGTGAGGATTTGGGTTTGCCTGTGCCGGATAAGACGGATCGTCTTTGCGGAATTGTGCCGGTGGCGACCTCAGCAACCATGGGTTCCCAGGGGCAGTCGGAGCTGCTTGAGTATTTGAGCAAGCTCACTGGTGTGCGGTTTGTCCAGGAGATGGTGGTCGAGGGCACCCAGGTGCCTTTGGCAGCGTGGACCAAACTATCCATGGAGTCCTTTGTGGGCAAGCAGGCCCTGACTTTCTGGAAGCAGAACCATGGCCATGATTTTGATGCCACTGTGCGCGAAGTGTGCGAAAAGATGCGCAACTATAGCGATGTGGGCGATGAGGCTTTCAACCGCCAGGTTAATACAGTCATGGCGGACTGCCTTAATTTCGACTATGTGGAGCAATTCCATGCGGGCACAGTCGATGAGGTCAAGAAAAACCCGTGGCTTTGCCGCCTGTATAGCATCACCCAGGACTTTAGTTCTTTTGACAAGGTGATCCATGACTACTTCGGCCCCGGTATGGACCCAGTCATGGCCACCAATTTCATGCGCTATTTGATTGCCTGGGCCGCAAATATTCGTGCCACCATGATGGCCGGCAAGTACCGCACAGAAGCACAACAGATTCCTGGTGTACAGGTGCACATGTGGATTCGCGAACTCAGCCGCATTGAGCGCGAACTCAGCCACACAGTGAACTTCCGCTGGGCGGATGATAATGCCGGGGTGGATGATAATCGCCGCTGGTTGCCGGCCATCCACTGCCGCCACTGCGGGCGCAGCGGCTGGTATGTGGGTGGTAGCAGTGAGGATGTGCGCCACCCAGAACTCGACCCAACCATTATCCGCCAAGCCACCGTCGCCCGGGGCCCAATCACGCCATGCGCCCTCATCCACGCCCGTGAGGAGGAGATTAGGGCCGTCGAAAAGCTAGAATTTGAGCGTATTGAATACGGCATCACTGAGGCCACAGTAACCACAGGTGATAGCCACTATTTCTGGTTGGATGCCACAGCAGGCACCCTGCACACCGTGGCTGAGCGCATTCAACAGGAAGAAAACAGTGCCGGATCCACGGCACGATGGATTCCCGTCAAAGCCTTCGACCTCTTTGACCTACCACTCAAGTCCAATAACCCAGGCACCGACCGCTTTGCCAATACCTGCCCATCCTGCGGCGTGGCCGACCAAATCCGCTATATGGGTAGTGCCGTCACCACCCTGCTCTCCGTAGCAGTCACCACCCTCTTTGGCATGAGCAATGTGGATGAGGATGAAAAGAAAGCCCTGGTCTTTGCCGACTCCATCCAGGACGCCGCCCACCGCGCCGGCTATGTAGAAGACCGCAGCTACTCCTTCGGCTTCCGAACCTCCATCACCGAAGCCATTGCCAATGGCGCCCACACCTTCGAGGACATCGCCACCCATATTGTGGACAACGCCAGCAGCCCCTCTGCACGCTATGCCCTCCTACCACCGGATTTGCTCAGCGACCTCGACTTTGAAAGCCTCTACCGCCGCGAATCCACCAACTGGGAGCGCAGCAATGGCCTGCTCTACTACCAAGACTATGAAATCGCCGAATCCCTAGAAAAAATCAAAAAACGCCTCGCTTTTGATACCGTCCTCGAATTCGGTCGCCGCTCCTATGTGGGCCGCACCCTCACACTCACAGGCGTGGCCGATGTGGAAGTCACCGTAGATGACCAGCTCCTACTCCAGGCAGCCTACACCGCCTGGGAGCAGCACATCGGAATCTTCAGCAACCAAGAACTCGAGAATATTCGCCGGGGAACCGACCCCGAATCGGCCACCACAGCCGAAACCGACGCCATGCTCACCGCCTGGGCGCGCGGCATAATTGAGCGCATCCGCATCCGCGGTGGCATTAGCCACCCATGGTTGAACTACTACCGCATGCGCGAATGCAATGGCTATGTCCTCTCCGGCAAGGGACGCCGCCGCGATACCAATATGCCACCATTCGGCCGCGGCCAAGAACCATACTTCCCACTACTCCACTCCGATGGCTCCAAAACCGCCGGCAGGTCCACCAACTACGGTGTAGAACCCATGTCCACCACCGAATCCTGGTACATCCGCTGGACCATGCGCGCCCTCCACACCAATAGCAGCGCTGCACAAAGCATGCTCAAAACCCTCGTAGCCACCCTTATCAATACCGGGGTACTCGACTATGTGGAAGTCCAACCAACCAGCAAAGCCGACGCCCAACACAAGCGCGGCACAGTGGGCATCCCCATGGACAATATTCGCATCCGCCTGGCCGATGAACGCGAAGAACTCGGCAATGTCCAATGCGATACCTGCAAACAAATCGTGCCCATCACCGGCCACGCCGCAGCCCAACTCGAAGGCGCCCCATGCTTCCAACCCAACTGCCCAGGGCACTTTGAGATCTACATAATCCCGAATAATTTCTACAAAGCCCTCTACAGTGCAAGCAAGCGTACCCGCATTATCGCCCGCGAACACAGCTCCGTCATCGACGCCAGCCAAAGACGCGAACTCGAAGCCTCCTTCAGCGAACACGACAGCAGCAAGCGCAGCCCCGAAGCCCCCAATGTGCTCGTAGCCACCCCAACCCTGGAAATGGGCATCAATATTGGTGACCTCTCCATGGTGCTGCTCTCCTCCCTACCACGCACCACCGCCTCCTATGTGCAGCGCGCCGGCCGCGCCGGGCGTATCACCGGCAATAGCCTTGTGATTTCCGTACTGCGTGGTCGCGGGCATGCGCTTAGCGCGCTGGAGGACCCGCTGCGAACTACTATTGCGGGTGAGGTGAATCCGCCGGCCATCTTCCTGGATGCGCCTGAGTTGATTCGTCGACAAGCTTTTGCCTCGATGATTGACAATTCGCTACCACGCATGGGCAGGCGACCAGCCAGCTATAGCACCCAAGCCTTCCTGAACCCCAAGAGCCAACAGTGGGGATTGGCGGAATGCTTGGAAGCGTACCCTGAATCCGACCGCTACTTCCGTGACTTCCTCGACTCCCTGGGCGACTATATTTCCCCCGGTGTCTATAAGGATATTGCCTCCTGGGACTATATTCAGGAGCTGCGTAACCTGCGTAAATCCTGGATTGCGGAGCAAAGGCGCGCCAGCCAAACCAAGAACCAAACACTCGCCCAGGCGCATATTCGCCAACAGGAGGCCAACCACCTGGGCTCCATGGATATTGGTGCCGTCAAGTATGAGGAAGCCCAGCTGCTCTACTCCATGGCCACTGCCCTGCAGAATCTTATTAATGATGCTAAGGCCAATTGGGCTGGGGCTTTTGTCTCCCTGGGTCTCATGCCAAACTACACCCTGGTGGATCGCCCAGTACGTCTCCAACTTTTAGGTAAGACGGAAAATCAGCGCAATGATGGCTTTGCCACTGTGCCCGCCCCATCCGAAAATATTGATATTAATAGCGCCATGGTGCTGCATGAACTCGCCCCGGGTTCGGTCTACTATGCGCGCGGACGCCGCATTGAAATTGATGCGGTGACAGTCAACGATCCGGAAAACCCTATCCGTACCCTGGTGCTATGCCGTAGCTGCTCCTATTCGGAGGAGCAAAGTGACACCCCACCAAAGGCCTGCCCTTCCTGTGGGGATAGGAATTTCCCGGCGCGTGAAAACACCATTGAATTTGTGGACTTGCGTGAGGCCCGCGCCATTGTGGACTATCAGCGCAACTATATTGGTGGCTCCGAGGAGCAGCGCAAGGAATCCTACTATAAGGTGCACACCTCTGTGGTGCTACCTGCGGAGAAGAATTTCCTTGAGGGCTACTCCACCCCATCCGGTTTCAAGGTGGCTTTTGCCCGTGAAGCCCGGGTGCGTGCACTGAACCTGGGCCGTGTGGATAGTTCCGCCCCCAAGCGCCGCCATAATGGTCAAGATTTTAATGTGACCCTGTTTAAGGTCTGCTCCGAATGCGGCAAGCAGGACACCAAGGCGGATGTCAATGGGCCTGAGGAGCACTACCCTAACTGTAAGCATGCGCATAGTTCCAACCAGGCGCATAATAAGAGCATTGCGCTTTCGCGTAATTTCAAATCCCAGGCTGTGGTTTTCTACCTGCCCCCATCCTTTAATTCGGATGTGGAGGGCCTCATGCCATCTCTCATGGCGGCCCTGCGTTTGGGTTTTGATGCGGTGCTCAATGGTGCTGCCTTGGATGAGGTGCATATGGCGCGCATGTCGGTGCGTGCCCGCCCCGAATTTTATGGGGCCAGTGGTGAGGAAGCCGGGGTGGCTTCCCATACCTCCCCTTATTCCAATGCGTCCCTCTCTGGCTCTGTGCTTACTGAGTCTGCCCTGGTCATGTATGATACGGTGCCGGGTGGCACGGGTTATCTTGAAACCTTGACCAGCCCTGAGGTTATGCACAAGGTGCTGCTGAGTGCTGTGGAAAAACTCTGCGCCTGTGATTGTGATGACCCTTCCAGTGAAAATGACACCTATTGTTGTGCGAACTGTTTGCTGCCTTTTGCCCAGCCACAGTTCCGCCATATAACCAAGCGCACCTTGGCTTTGAAGTTGCTCCTTGAACTGCTGCTTCGCCCCAATCAGATCCCTGAATCCTGGGATTTTGAGAGCATTAAGAAGGCTGTGGAGCAGGAGAAGGAGCCTGCCCAGCCGGAGCAGTTGAAGGAAGACTTTGCCCAATCCAATTTGGAGCAGGCCTTCCAGGAGCTGCTCATGCGCCTGGTTAGTGCAAAGAATGCTTCTGTGCAGCCTT
This sequence comes from Corynebacterium sp., assembly GCA_030530985.1. Lineage (GTDB taxonomy): Bacteria > Actinomycetota > Actinomycetes > Mycobacteriales > Mycobacteriaceae > Corynebacterium. Next base: position 22,774 of record JAUMTX010000018.1, on the reverse strand, counting down.
TTAAGGCCCGTGGCCATGCGGCTAGTCGCACAAATTACAGTATTCGCTTCCGTGGGGAGGGCACCTCGGCCTGGAGTCTCACCCAGGAGGTGCGCAATGGCTTTGGTTCCCAGGCTGATTTTGAGCTGCTCTCCGATCCGGATCCGAAGGGCCGCCGTGTCCGTTTCATGATTTTCTGTGATTCCTCCAAGTACCATGCCTTTAAGCAAACTGCTAGTGGCCATTGGCGGCTTTCCGACGACGCCGAAAAGCGCAATAGCATTATGGGTGCCTTCTCCTCCACTGGGGATTTGTGTATTCCGTGGGCCATTACCATGAATATGGTTAATCAGGCGGAAAAGAATACCAAGTGGTTTGAGCAGGACTTCCTTAAAGAACATGAGCCTGTGAGCGATACTGTTGTGGAAACTTTGAAGGTGGTCCTCTCCCGCCATGCTGAGGGTGTGACTATTGGTTCCATTGAGGATTGTTTGACCAACCCTATTCTCATGTTGGTGGATATGCTCTCCTCTTTGGATAAGTCCGCCGGCTGGGAGCAGGCCCTGCGCCTCTGGCAGAATTCCACCATTTTTGCCACCCGCCTGTATATGCGTGTCTCCCAGCAAATTGCCCCGCTGCTATTTGAAAAGAAGTCCGACTATCTCAATCTTCAGATGGACTTTAGTGACCAGGCGGCCCTCATGGCCACCGATCGTTCCGCTGTGGATCTTGGCATGTGCACCACCCGCCTCAGCATTAGTCAGCCTGCCGACGCTGACGAGAAAACCCGCAAGGAATTCCTGGCCGCCTGGCAGGCCTGGCTCACCCTCTCCAATCTCTTTGCCCTGCTTGCCCCACTGGGTGCCCGTTGTGAATTGCGCACTGTGGAATCCGCCCAGCCGGTCCAGCAAGCAGCACCGGAACAGCCCGCTGCCTCCCTCCAAGATGTGGAGCACCTCACCGCACTCATTCAGAATGCGGATGAGCATCCTGTGCGCACTGACCAGGCCATTCACGATGCGCAAACAGCACAAAAGCCAGCAGCAGAACCACCTGCCATCTCTGCTGCCTGGGCGGCCGCTATTGCCGATACCTTTGAGGGCTTTGCTATTGCCATCTGTGAGGCTTTGGCTGCTAATGATTATCCGTGCCCAACTGTGGGCTATGAATATGGTGTGGACAATACCCCGATTGAACTTGCCTGGACGGATATGAAGATTGCGGTCTATTCTCAGGCCAATGCCTGCATTGCCCCAAGCTTTAAGGATGAGCTGGTTGCTGCCGGCTGGCAGGTCTTTATTAATAGCTCCGATGATGAGTTGGATGCGGATCTCTTGCCTGCATTGACTGCGGCCCTGCGCCCAACTACCCCTGCTGTTGGTTTGGATCGTGCTTTGGCTGCTTTGCTCAATACCTGTGTGACTCCTCTGGAACGCGAATTGGTTCTCTTTGCGGATGCCCATAATCTTCCGCTTCCTACCATGGGCGCCGATATTCTTTCGGATATGGATACGCCGATCGATGTGGCCTGGCTGGATGCCAAGGTGGCTGTCTACCCTGCTGATAATCCGGAAATCACCCCGGCTATTGTCAGTCTCTTGGAAAGCCACGGCTGGACGGTCTTGGAAAATTCCACCAGTGACGCCCCGGATTCCACTGTGATGCGCACACTCGACGAACTGCTTCGCCGCTAGTCCACCACAAGAAGTTTCACCAAAGAGGTTTTTAACTCATGGCATTTATTATTCCTACACGGGAACACCTGGCTCATACTATTGGCACGGTGCTCCGGAATCTGCATACCTTGTTGGCGGATCCTGTTTCTTTGACCCCGCTGCCCCTTGGCGCCACCGCCTCCCCTGAGGTCCGTGTTTACCATGTGCCGGATTTGGCCACCTGCCCTGGGGTTAATCCGGATGAGCAGTATGTCATTGTCTTCCTCTTCCCGCCTTCCGCCACCTCTACCAGCAGCGACTATAACCTGGTCTACGCCTTCTACGGTACGGAGCAGGACATGGTGGCCAAGAGTAAGCGCCTCAACTTCAGCTTCAACGCGGTCAGCGGCGCCCCAGAAATCTACGAGGTCGAGGCACCAGTAGAGGACACATCAGTCACAACTGAGACCGAAACAAGCACAATTTCACCTGCGCCAGAAGCAGAGCAAACACCAGCAAAACCAGAGGTCCAGCAGCCGGAAGAACCAACCGCACCTGCAGTACCGCAGGTGGACACTCCGGTTACCCCGATGCCGGAATCCGTGCAGACTGAGGAAGAGCTGCCACCAACTTCCGTTGATAATGTGATGACTAGCCGTCTGCGCAAGCAGATTGATAGCTCTAATTCTGGCATTCGTATTCTGGCTGAGGGCCATACGCCGGATAGTTTGTACCATGCTTTGGGTCTTCCACCGGCAGTAACAGAGAGAGTCCTGGCCACCACAACAGCTAAAGATCTGGTTGAGGTTATTGCCCACCGCCCTAGTTGGGAGCGCCAGTGCTATTTGGGTTTGGCTGCAGGTACGTCTGTTGAGAATCTGCGTGAGGACTTCCAGCTGGAAAAGCCGGATCACAGCAAGTCCAAGGCCGAGTTGCTTGAGGATTCCCTCCAGAACCCTATTTACCGTAATGACTTTATTATTGCGGAAAATGAGGAGGAGCTGCGCTATATTCTTGAAACCCAGAGCTTTAATAGGTGGCGTGTGTATCTGCACAATACGCAGCAATATATGGCCACCCAGTATTTCCGTGGTTCCGCCCGTGTCTTTGGTGGTGCCGGTACCGGTAAGACTGTGGTTGCGGTGCACCGTGCCAAGAATCTTCACTATGGTTTGGATTCCGATCAGGGTACGCGCAGCCGCATTGTGCTGACTACTTTCACCAAGACTTTGGCTACCTCTTTGCGCCGAATGATGCGTGACCTGGATGCTTCCGCACCAAGCTATATGATTGAACGCCTAGGCGAAGAGGGTGTTCTGATCACCAATATTGATGATTTGGTTTCCCAGGTCATTAGATTGGGTAGCGCCCATGAGTTTGCCCAGGCCTGGGATGCTATCTCTGGTGTACCAGCCACTGATCTTCCACGAACTCTGGGTGATGATGAATTCCGCCAGTTCCTCACTGAGTCTGCGGCCATTGCTAATACGGATCTGCCAGCCCACCTGGTGTCCCCACTGTTTTTGGCTGATGAATGGCACTATGTGATTCTTCAAAATAAGATTCACACCCAAATTGATTATCTGCGCACCCCGCGTCGTGGCCGTGGTCAAAAGCTGGGTCGTGGTGACCGTATTGCCCTCTGGCGCATTTTTGAAAATGTGCGTACGCGTATTGCCACCACCGGCAAGATGGACTTCCCTACCCGCGCAGTCTTTGCCTCTGAACTCATTGATCCCCTGATTGAGGCTGGCAAGATTGATCGGGAGAAGCTGCTGATTGACCACCTTATTATTGATGAGGCGCAGGATCTTCATGTGGGCCACTGGGTGCTGATCCGTAAGATTGTGCCTAGCGCTGATAATGACATCTTCATCTCTGAGGATGGTCATCAGCGAATTTATCGCAAGCCAATTACTCTTTCGCACTTTGATATTAATGTGCGTGGTCGCTCCCGCCGACTCAAGATTAACTACCGGACTACTGAGGAAAATCTTGAGCTGGCCAATAAGATGCTGGCTGGCCCTGAGGTATATCTATCCTCCGAGGGTGAGGCTGAAAGCATGGATAATTGTGTTTCCCTGCGCTCAGGCCCAATGCCTGAAATCATCCAGGCACAGTCTGCGAAATACCAGGCCAAGTATGTGGCTCAGCAAATCCGAAAGTGGCGCGCTCAGGCTGCCGACCCGGATCTCATCAGCATTGGAATTCTCATTCGTGAATCTTCGGATGCTGGTACCATTGCTCAACATTTGGCGGAAGAAGAAATCAGCGCCGCCTTTGTGCGCTCCGCCGAGCAGGTTGATAATTCCAATGTGATTCCAATTATCACCATGCATTCCTCTAAGGGTCTGGAATTTAGCCATGTTGTGATTATGAATGCTGGTAAGGTGCCAGACCACATTGATATGAAGGACCCGGATGCCCGCAAGCAGGAACAGTCCCTAATGTATGTGGCCACATCCCGTGCCCGCGATATCCTGCTCATCACCAGTCTCCGTGGCCGCAATGAGTATCTCCTCGATCTCATTGACCCGAAGGAATAGGCTCAGACTACGAAACATGAGCTTACGGGGACCTATTTCAGGCCTCGATTCACCACTGCCCCGCACGCAAAACTCAAGCGTGCGGGGCATTAGGCTATCTTAGTTTGCCCACATTGCGAAACCGATTTAAAATTAAAAGAAAACAGACCTTAAAAGGTTTTGCACCAGTTTATGTCCTTTGTGTTTTATTGGAGGTGAAGCTGTGCTCACTAAGTTTCTTTGGGCATCACCTTTGGTTGCGATCATCGCACCGTTCATATCCTGGGTGGTTTTATCCGTTATCCTCTATAACTTCCCTGAGGAACCAACGGACCCATCAATTGCTTTCAAGGCAACTTCGGCCCTAGTACACACTGCTGAGTATATTGCTTTGGCGGCTGGTGTAGTCATGATCGCTACCGCCATTGGATGGCTACGGAAAGTTACCAGCTACCGCGCGCTATTCGTACTCTATATATTCTTCGCCCTGGCTACTCTCTACGGGCCGATCTCAAATATTTACATCAGCATCGCCGCACCGGGTGAGCCAATCATTAATATCGCGGCTTTCTTTACCGGCTTTCTTGGTCCACTTGGTGCACTAGTGATTGGCCTAGTCTTGCGCCCGCGCCTCACCCAAGCGCGCACCACAGTCTAGCCACAGGCGAACGGTGTTTTTACGGTTCATACAGTCTTTTGTAATATCAATGGGCTATTCGTCGGTTTAGCCCGCCTCAGTCAGAATCGAGGTTCATTATGAAATCCAGCCCAACCGGCATCCTCCGCCGACTAACAGCAGCAGGTTGTGCGGCAACCCTCATGCTTGGGGGGAATGACGGCTCCCCCGGCCCATGCGGTGGATGATCTCCGCACTAGTATCAGTAATTTCAGTACGTCCTGGGACGATCCGGACTACCGACCCGGCTTTGGCAATAGGTTCGCCGGCGACCTCAAGTGGGCAGCCGCCTCAAGTGTGGTTTGGGGCACCGCCCTACCCATTCTGCTGGTACCAACAGGCCTACTCATCTTTGGGGCCGTCAATCTCCTACAGCCCCAGGCACGCTAGAGAGGAGCACACCATGAGCACATCCATTCTCCGCGGATTGTGCGCAGCAGGCTGCACCACCGCACTCATTCTCAGTGGCCTTAGCGCGCCAGCTGGCATTGCTGAGGAAACAAACAACAGTACTCAAACAAGCACAGAAACAGATGAATCTGCGACTGTGGATACCAGTGTTCGGCAGAAGGTTAGCTTCAGTACTGCCTTTGATAGCCCCTTCGAGTATCGGGACCAATACCCCGGTATGACCAAGACTAAGCAGGCTGTGAGTATGACTTTTGCTTTTCTCCTGCTGCCTATCACCATTCCGATCTTTATTCTAGATTCGGTGATTAGGGTTCCAATCCTGAATTACTTGTCGGCTCGTCAGAAATAGGGAGCTCGAGAATATCCGGCTCGCTTGGCCCCTTCTTTGCAGGGACAGTCTGGAAGAGGTCGGCCGGGAATTCCTTGAAGAAAAGTGGAGCGTCAGAAGCGGTGACACTGAGCCAGTTCTCATAGTATGCCGGTGGAAGAATCACGACGCTTCGCTTTTCTTTTTCTGGGCGGTGGAAATTCTGCATAATGGGATGCTCGGCAGCATTGATTGTAAGCATAGTGAAACTGAGCTCCCCTGCCTGATTTTCCTCCCACAAGCCAGCAATACCAATAGGCTTCTTGTCCTTGCGCTCAATCTTTGTGTCAATGGACTTGCCAGTGCGCCAATCGGGCTCGAAGAAGCTATACGCTGGGATAATGCAGAACTGGTTTTTGCGCCATGCATCACGGAAGCTTGGTTTTTGGCTGATGGTTTCAGTACGCGCATTAAAGGTGGAGCCACGGAAACTACCAATGGCATCCGGCTTTACCCACTTAGGGATTAGCCCAAAGCGCGCATCGGCCACGGTGTATTGTGCCCCGTTGAGTTTCTCCTGGGTGGGCATAATGATGGGTGCGCTATAGCCTGGCCACACCATGGAATTTGCACGGGTATTGGTTTTGGTCCACAGCTCAATAGCATCCATATCAATGAGCGGAATGAAGCTAGCCAGGGTGGCCGCATCAATGACTGGTTCGTAGTGGTTACACATGGCTAGCTTTCTATTTTGTGGGTATGGATCAAGAAATGGGATCCAGTTAGAAACTGGACCCCACTCAATTTAGGTAATCACTGCAGTGCGAAGATTACTTGCACTTTTCAGCGATGAGCTTGTTGACCAACGCTGGGTCAGCCTTGCCCTTGGTGGCCTTCATAACTGCACCAACAATGGCGCCGCCGGCCTTCAGGTTGCCACCCTTAATCTTTTCTACGATGTCTGGGTTAGCAGCAAGTGCCTCATCAACAGCCTTTTCAATAGCGCCGTCATCGCGAACAACCTCAAGGCCACGGGCCTTGATAACTGCGTCCACGTCACCTTCGCCGGCAAGAACGCCGTCGACTGCCTGGCGGGCGAGCTTATTGGTGAGCTTGCCGTCCTTGATCAGGGCCACAACATGGGCAACCTGCTCAGGGGTGATAGGCAGATCCTCAAGGGCAACTTCCTGAGCATTGGCCTTCTGGGTGAGGTAAGAAACCCACCAGGAACGAGCCTCATCAGGGGTGGTGCCAGCCTCAACGGTCTGGATGCAGAGCTCAAGTGCGCCAGCATTGACCAGGTCACGCATTTCATTATCGGAGAGCTTCCACTCTTCCTGGATACGAGCCTTGCGGATCCATGGCAACTCAGGCAGGGTTGCACGGATTTCTTCAACCCACTCAGCTGGGGCAATAACTGGAGGCAGGTCAGGGTCGTTGAAGTAACGGTAATCCTCAGCGGTCTCCTTTGGACGGCCCTTAGAGGTGGTGCCATCAGTTTCCTGATAGTGGCGGGTCTCCTGGAATACCTCTTCGCCTGCCTCAAGAACATCAGCCTGACGCTCCATCTCGAAGCGAACAGCCTGCTCCACAGACTTCAGGGAGTTAATATTCTTGGTCTCGGTACGGGTACCGAACTTCTCCTGGCCGATTGGGCGCAGGGAAACATTGGAGTCCACACGCATGGAACCCTGGTCCATGCGGGCATCGGAAACACCAAGAGCCTTAACCAGCTCACGCAGAGCACCAACATAGGCACGAGCTACCTCTGGGGCACGCTCACCAGCACCAACAATTGGCTTGGTCACAATCTCGATGAGTGGAATACCGGCACGGTTGCAGTCAACCAGGGAGCTGGTTGCACCGTGGATACGACCGTCAGCACCACCGAGGTGGGTGAGCTTACCGGTGTCTTCCTCCATGTGGGCGCGCTCAATCTCAACACGCCAGGTGGTGCCATCATCAAGAACTACGTCGAGGTAGCCATCATAGGCGATTGGCTCATCGTACTGGGAAATCTGGTAGTTCTTTGGCTGATCTGGATAGAAGTAATTCTTACGCGCGAAGCGGGAAGATTCAGCAATCTTGCAGTTGAGGGCGAGGCCAATCTTAATGGCCCATTCCACACCCTTCTCATTAACTACGGGCAGAGCACCAGGCAGACCCAGGCTCACTGGATCAATATTGGTATTTGGCTCTGCGCCAAAGTGTGCGGAGCTAGCCGAAAACATCTTTGTTTCGGTAGCGAGCTCAACGTGAACTTCGAGGCCCAATACGGGCTCGTACTTGCTCAGGACATCCTCAAATTGCATAGGTCTAATTCTAGTTAAAATACGGTCAATCTGCCAGAAACATATACAGGCTACAACAATAAAGACGGCCAAGCCCGCTCGAGAGCGGAACTGGGCCGTCCAAGTGGCTAAAAATTATTAGCCGAAGAGAGCACGCGCGGTCTTCATGCGACCCTCTGGAACAGTCTTGAGGGTACCGATACCCTCCTCCAGAGGAATAAGGTCGATGTGCTCACCGTGAAGTGCAACCATCTTGTCGAACTCGCCAGCGTGGCAAGCACGAGCTGCGTGAACGCCATAACGGGTGGCAAGAACACGGTCATAAGAAGTTGGGGTACCACCACGCTGAATGTGACCAAGAACGGTGGTACGAACATCGTGACCAAGACGCTTCTTGATCTCATCGCCAATAACCTGGCCGATGCCATTAAAGGTCTGGTGACCGAACTGGTCAACGCCACCTTCCTGGAAGTCAAGGGTGCCTGGCTTTGGCAGTGCGCCCTCGGCGACAACAATAATGCCGTACTTCTCGCCCATCTGGAAGCGGCGCTCCATGGCCTTGCAGATATCGTCCATGTCGAATGGCTCTTCTGGCACAACAATATAGTGTGCGCCACCAGCCATACCAGCGTGGAGAGCAATCCAACCAACGTGGCGACCCATAACCTCAACGATCATCACACGGTTGTGGGATTCAGCGGTGGTGTGAAGACGGTCGATAGCGTCGGTAGCAACGGAAACAGCGGTATCAAAACCGAAGGTGTAGTCGGTGCCGTTCACGTCATTATCAATGGTCTTTGGCACACCAACAACTGGGATACCATTATCGGAAAGCCACTTAGCACCCTTGAGGGTACCTTCACCACCGATTGGAATAAGGGCGTCTACGCCAGCCTTCTCAAGGTTAGCCTTGATCTGGTCAATACCAGCCTTGAACTTATCTGGGTGCAGACGACCGGTACCGAGGATGGTACCGCCGCGCAGAAGAATACGGTCGATATTTTCATCATCATAAAGCTGAATACGGCGGTCTTCCATCAGACCTACCCAGCCATCCTGGTAACCCACAACAGTGGAACCAAGGTGGCTAGCGGTACGAACAATACCGCGGATAACAGCATTAAGGCCTGGGCAGTCGCCGCCGGAGGTTAGTGTCGCAATTCGCATGAGTACCATAATAGCCATAAGTGGAGTGCTATGCCGGGTTGGTCTGCTCCCCCACCCATCTATGCCCTGTTACCAGTATTCACTCCCGTCACACTTATGCAACTTAAATCGTAATCACTCCGACTCGACTCCCCTATTTCTTGACATTTTATCCACCCATAATTCATTAGTGACATTTTTCACTATTCACTAAAAGTCGTGATGAATGCCGATCCAATGTTGTTTAAACATGTAAAAAGCCCGGCCCCTCAGATTTATTTTCATCTGAGGGCCGGGCGGCGCAGCTAAGTACGCTTATGCGTGAACTTCTTCGCGGGAAACCTGGCGGAAACCAGAGACTGCGAAAAGACCGAAGGCCAAGACAATGGCCACGACAATAAGGGAATAGCCCATTGCCTGGGCAAAGGCAAAGTGATTCAGGGTGACCTGCATAGCCACGGAAATCACGGCAGCGCCAATAACCGAACCGAACTGGCGGAAGGTGTTGTACACACCCGAGGCAGCACCAAGGCGGTTGAGTGGAACTGTGCGCATTGCGGTGGCGGAGTTTGGAGACCACACAAAGGCACTGGAAATACCAAGCAAGGCATTAGGAATAAGTACCCAGAGGTAGTCAACGCCACTGACCATGGTGACAATCAGAAGCACATTGGAGATGACCATGCCGCCAAAGCCAATGCAGGAGAGGATGCGTGGATGCAGACGGTCAGCCATGCGGCCAACAAAAGGCGACAGAAGACCGGAGAACAGAGCCTGAGGGATAGTCAGGTATGCGGCGTGCATAGCGTCCAGATGCATGGCAGTCTGCAAATATAGCATCAGGGCCAGAGGGGTTGCCGCAATAGCAAAGCCCATGGTGATCATGGATAGGGAGCCCAGGGTGAAGTTGCGATTCTGGAAAAGATCCAGCGGCATGAGGGCTTCTTCTTTGCCGCGCTGCACGCGAACAAAGAGGATAATGCCAAGCACGCCGGCAGCCATCATGACCCAAATCCACCAAGCCCAAGCGTGGCTTTCGCCCTGCTGAAGACCAAAGACCAGAAGAAATACAGATACAACGGAGAGCAGAACGCTCACCATATCAATCTTGCGGGACACACTCTCAAACTTTGGAACCCACATGGTGACCAGGATCAAGGAAATGACACCAATCGGCACATTAATAAGGAAGATCCAACGCCAACCAACGGAGGTAACCAAGAAACCACCAAGGATTGGGCCAGTAAGAGATGCCAGACCAGCAACAGAACCCCACAGGCCCATAGCGGCGCCACGTGCCTGTGGTGGGAAGAGTCGGTTAATAACACTCATGGTCTGCGGGGTGAGCAGGGACGCACCCAGACCCTGGACGGCACGGGCCAAAATCAGCACACTAACATTCGGCGCCAAAGCACAGGCCAAGGAGGAGAGGGTGAAGACAATCATGCCCAGCTGGTACATATTGCGCTGACCAAAGCGGTCGCCCATACGACCGGTAACCAAAAGTGGCACGGCATAGGTGAGCAAATAAATACTGGTTACCCAGACAACAGCATTAAGGGAAGTATTAAGGTCTTGAACAAGATCTGGGGTAGCCACCGACACAATGGTGGCGTCCAGAAGAATCATAAAAAAGCCAAGGCACAGCGCGCCCATTGCACGCCACGCATGCGCGAGGCTCTGCTTCTGGTCACTAGCATTGGCTGGTCTTTGAGAATTAGTCACTAGGCAATTTTAGCGCCTACTCTACTTAGACCTCCGCATTATTGTGATCAAAAACACGTATTAGCGCTGTGATGATATACGGCTAATAACCTCACAATAACAATTGGGGAAAATTATGTGCTATTCCGCCTATTGACCTTGAGTTTTAGCAAAGTTACTAAGTACTCTAAAAGTAGATTAACTACATAGATGGACCTAGGTTTCCGGATTGGAGGTAGAGGATTTGCAAAAAAATATTCTTTATTTCTGTAACACCTGTAACTCTAGTAACGCATTGGCCGATAGAAGAAGTGAGGAAAGCGCAATGAGCAACCCAATGGGCAATCATAGTGTGAGACCTCGGCCACTAGCCATTGGGGCTTTGGCCACAGCCGCAGGTTGTGTCCTTCTCCCCTATTGCCTGGATCTAGGCGCTTATATACTCCTGGCATGGCTCATGGCCGCCATACTAGTTGTGGCTTCCTTGGCTATTAGCTCCACGCAGGGCTGATACCAAGGCTGGCGCTGATGACTTCCCCGCACCAGCGCCACAAAGGGGCAGGCTCATATAGAGCCTGCCCCTTCTTCATGCCTACAATGTGTGGCTTTTAGGACACAGTCCAGTCATAGTTAAGCTCTGGCTGCATATCTGTTTCTGGTACAAGAGCCCAACCTTCAAGGGCCTTGCGCAGAATTTCGGCGGCATCAATATTGAGCACGCCACTGGTCACCATGGAATAGCGCAGCTTAATATAGCGCTTATTCTTTACAGCATCCAGGTCGCGGGTGGCAGGGTTGGATTCCAGAAGAGCCACCTTTTCTTCCACGCTCTGGCCTGGATAGTCAACAAAGATGAAGTAGTCTGGCTGAGACTGAGTGATCTTTTCCCAAGCCACAGACACCCAAGTGTCATCAATATCGGCGGTGGCCAAGTCACTACCGGCAGCGGAGACTACGGCAGCAGGACCACCCTTAGCGCCGGAGGTAAATACAGTGTCCGATGCGGAGTCGAAGATGAAGCCAACTGGCGCCTTATCCGGCACAGGCAGGGTCATCACGGTATCAGTGCGCTCATTGAAATTCTCAAGGAATGCTTGGGCGGTGGCTTCATCGCCCACAATTTTGCCCAGATTTGTAATGTCTTCGCGGACCGCATCCCATGGGTCAATAGTGCCGCGGGCACTGCTATCACCCTGGCGGCAGGACTCGGTAAGAATATAGGTGCCGATGCTGTGGCTGGCCAGGCTGCTTGGGGTCACATTGGTGGCTTCACTCAGACCATAGCTCCAACCAGTCACATAAATATCAGGGCTTTTGCTAATGACCTCTTCAAGGGATGGATAGTTTTCGCCCGCGAATGGCAGGGAGTCAACCACATCTGCACCGAACTTTTCGCGCAGAATCTCTTCATCATCATTGAACTTGGTTACAGCAACGACCTTATCAGCGCCACCCACAGCCAAAACATCGGAGATCAAGTTCGAATCATTGACAAAGAGCTTATCGGCCTTGTCATAGGTGACTTCCTCACCGCAGTTAGTGATGGTGATGGTGGAAGCTGCTGAGGTGGAAGAATCAGTGCCCTGGCTGCTACATGCGCTCAGACCAAAGATGCCTGCGCTGACTAGGAGCGCGGTGGATACGCGGCGTGTACGTGCCGGAAGGGTGTGTACGGCTTTCATAGTGAACCTTTCAGTTTTATTTTCCTGGGAGTTTTCTGTGTGTCTTTTTTGTGTGCGTGCACCGTAGTTCTGTTTTTAATCCCGATATTTAATAACCACATGAGCTTGGCTGAGTTCCTGCCCAACCTCAGTGAATATGGCAAACTCGCTGTTCAGAATGCCCGGCGCGCATATCTGCTGCGGGCTTCCGATGCTTGCGCCACCGTCGCGGTGGATGAGCACCACTTGGTCGGCGCATTGGTAGGCCAGGTCCATATCGTGCACGCTCATGAGCACGGTCACCCCGCGTGCCCGGAGGAGTTGCACCAACTGGATTTGGTAGTACATATCCAGGTGGTTCATGGGCTCATCAAGAATGATGAAGCGCACTTCTTGGGCGAAGCAGCGCGCTAGTAGTACGCGTCGCTTTTGGCCGCCGGAGAGGGTTCCCGTAGTGCGATCTTTGAGTTCCCACAGGTTAACGGCACGAAGTGCACTTTCCACGGCTTCATGGTCTTTGACCTTATTGCGTGGGTGTGGGATTCGTGCCAGTGCCACAGCCTCATAGACGGATAGTCCTGGGGCGGGTACTTCTTCCTGCCCGAGAAAGGCCATGTGGCGTGCACGTTCACGGACCTTCATGCTTGTGAGGTTCCTACCATCAACACTCATTTCACCCGTGTACTTCATTTGCCCAGATAGGGCCCGCAATAGTGTGGTTTTGCCACTGCCATTGATGCCAAGCAGCATGGTGATGCTGCCCGGCGCGAGGTCCATGGTGAGGGAGTCGACAATTTTCTTCGCGGGATTACCGGGATGTTGGAGGCTTATGTCTTTGAGGTGAATATGGCCCATATTTAGCGCAGCTCCTTTCGTCCCATGAGGATGAGGAAGAGTGGTGCGCCAATGATTCCGGTTACCACGCCGAGTGGGATTTCTTGGGGTGGTGCGGCAATGCGGGCAATGACATCCACCCACAGCATGAAGAGTGCGCCCATGACTGCGGCGGTTGGGATGAGTCGGCTGTGCACGGCGCCAACGAGGGTGCGTGCGAGGTGTGGGATGACCAGGCCAACAAATCCAATGCCGCCGGCGATGGCTACCATTATGCCGACGAGTACTGCTTGGATGAGGAAGAGTATGGCGCGCATGGTGCGCACATCCACGCCCACGGAGATGGCTGTTTCATCACCGGAGGCGATGGCGTCCATCGGGCGGGAGAGGAAGCGCATGAGGATGAATGCGAGGATGACGGTAATAATCGGGATTGGTAGTTTGGCCCAGGTGGCGCCTGCCACGGAGCCAAGCATCCAGAACATGACGGATTCTGCTGCCCGAGAGTCAGGTCCACGGAAGACAAGGAAGCTTGCTACTGCGGAGAATGCTGAGGAGAGTACTACGCCACTAAGAATGAGTCGTAGTGGGTTGAGGTCGCCTTGCATTCTGGCAATGAGGTAGACGGTTATGCTTGCAGCAATTGCACCGACGAGGGAGCCGATGAAAAGTGCGTTGATTCCACCGATGACACCAAAGACAAGTACTGCTGTGGCACCCACGCTGGCACCGGATGCGATTCCCAGCAGATATGGTTCTGCTAGTGGGTTTCGTACCAGTGCTTGCATGTCGACGCCCGCAATAGCTAACCCGGCGCCCACAGTTAGTGCCAGTATGGCGCGTGGTACGCGTAGCTGCCAGATGATGGTATCGGCAGCTTGGGTGATGTCTCCGGAGAGTTCGGCCCCACCGAGGTGGTGGCGCAGAATTGAGAATACTGAGCTCCACGAGTAGTGGACGGAACCAATGCCTACGGACAGAATGAGGCTGAGCCCTATTCCAATGAGGCAAATACAGATGCATAGATACATGCGGATGGTAGCGCTGGGCGCCCGCATATGTGGTCTCCTACGTTAGAGCAACCAGTGTCGCGTGGTTACTAACAAGGTGAACAGGCAAAGTCTTCGGACTCAGGACTCCACTCCATCCCTTCCCAGTATGTTCATACCAGTGGGTTATTATGAGGCTTCGATATCCTTTACCGCTGCGCGCCAGTTATGGGTTTTCACCATATTCCTTTGGACCTGCTCCCGGACACACTCAGACTACCCTACATGGCTGTTTTTCAAAAAAGCCTGTGAATATCTGTTGCATCTAACGCTAATTAGAAGCCCAAGGGGTAAAGTAGAACTCATGGAAAAATTCGTGCCTTCTCAGGAGCGTAAGACTGCTCCTATGCTTGCTACCGGTCTTGTTGGTGGCTGGTTGATTGCCCGTGAGACGGGTATTCGTCCAATTGGTGGTGTGCTTCTTGCTGCTATGGGTGGCTTGAGCCTTGAAACCTGGTTCAAGAAGTCCGGCCCTATTGCGGCTTTGGTCCTGCTTGCAACCTATATTGGTGGCTTTATTGGTTCCCACCGTTTGGCTAAGAAGATTGGTGCTTGGCCTTCCGTTCTTACTGTTACTGGCATTAGCGCATTGGCTGCGCATTTCCTTAACGACCGCCGCTAAGTTCGGCCCCACTCCACATCCCCTTTTTGCGCTCATTAGGAGTTTTTATGTCGACCGATAAGAAGAAGCAGAATTTTAAGGACCCACGTCAGGTTCGCACCGCACCTGTAGTTGCCACGGGGCTGCTTGGCAGCTGGGTTATTGCAACCCAGACTGGTATTCGTCCGCTGGGTGCCGCCTTGGTTGGTGCTACCGGTGGCTATTCCGCTTGGTGCTGGTTCACTAAGTCTGGCCCACAAAAGGCTGCTGCCCTGCTTGGTACTTTTACCGCTGCTGCAATGGGCGCCCATGTTGCTGCTGAGAAGATTAGCCGTTTCCCTGGTGTTGTTGTTACTGCAGCTCTTGCTGCTGTCGCTGCACACTTCATTAATGATGAAGGCTAGTGGCACTTCCCACTAGTAGCTGTAAGCACAGCACACGCTGAGCTCCACGATTAAAGGCGTGATCCCTAAGGATTACGCCTTTTCTTCTTATCGAGCAGCCACTGTGCTTCGTTGCAGGGAGACATAGTTCAGTGCGCCCCAGGCGGCAAAGGCAATGGAGAGCAGGATGAGCACTGTGGAGCCGATGAATGGGTTAGCCATGCTCATCACAATGGGCAGGCCGATTGTGGCGCCAAGCTGGTGGGCGGAGTTGACCACACCACTTGCGGCACCAGAGTCTTCGGCGCTTGCCCCATAGATACCAAGGGAGGTGAGGGTGGCAAATGCAAGGCCCTGGCCCACACCCATCCACGCATAGATGAGCAGGAGCAGGAGAACACTGCCACCGGTGTTATTGAGCGGAATCATTGCGGCCACACCGGTCGCCGTCATAATGAGGCCGGCAATAACGACAGTTGGGATTCCCCAGCGTGCCTGGATGCGGCGGAGGTTCATGGCCAGAAGGAATTGGGGGATGGCATTGGCGCTGAAGGCAAGACCAATGGCTAGTGCGCTAAACCCAAAGTGAGTACCCATTAATTGGGATGCCAGGAGGAAGAATGGCATTACTGTGGCGGCGAAGAAGAAGCGACCCAAACCCATGGGGCCACGAACCGGGTGCTTAATAATCGCTGGTGGAATGATGGGGTGGGCAGCCCGGGTTTCATACCAACCGAAGGCAACCAGGACCAGGCCACCAAGGATACTAATCCACCACATGGACTCCATAATGCCGAAGCTAATTGCGCCCAAACCAAGGGTGGCTAGGAAGGCACCGAAGATATCAAAGGAGCGGAGTGACACAGTGGAGCGAGCCTTATCGGCGGGCAGTACGCGCAGTGCAATATAGGTAAGGGCAATGGCGATGGGGGCGTTAATAAAGAAGGCGAAGCGCCAGGAAATATAGGTGGTGACCAGGCCACCAAAAATCATGCCGACTGCGGACCCAATACCGGCGGTAGCACCATAGAGACGGGTAGCTTTGGCGCGCTCCTCCCCTTCCTCAAAATGCTCGGTAATCAGAGCAAGGGAGGTTGGGGCAATAATGGCCGCACCCACACCTTGCAGGGCCCTGGCAATAATCAACACACTTGGGGCCGAGCCAAGACCCACAGCAACCGAGGCGGCACCGAAGATAACCAAGCCGGCGATAAAGATGCGGCGCTTTCCTAGCACTGTACCAATTTGTGCTCCCAGGACTAGGAGGCCACCAAAGAATAAGGTATAGGCATCCTGCACCCAGGTACTAGCAGAAACACTAAGACCCAATTCGCGGGACATGGTGTCCAGACTTGTAAAGATCACCGAGGTGTCCATGATGATCATGAAGTACGCGAGAATAATAATGGTGAGAATCCAATTTCTTTTCATACACCCCATTTAACGCCCGCACAGCAGCACTAACCAGGGGTAGTTTATCCATGGGTTGGCAACCCACGGATAAAGCCCCACCCGAACTGTATGCGCAGTACACACAGCACGTGCAGTGGCTTAAACTTGCTTCAATACCTCATAATGTAGATATGCTTAATAATCAGCTACTGGGCAAGTTTTTGCGAAACCGTCGTGAGCGCCTGCGCCCGGAGGATGTGAACCTACCGTTCTCGGGGCGCCGCCGTGTGGCTGGCTTGCGACGCGAAGAGGTCGCCCTACTTGCGGGTCTCAGTGTTGATTATTATGGCCAGATTGAGCGCGGTGAGACAGCCACTATTTCACCAGAAATTATCACTACCCTTGGCAAGGCTCTTCGCCTTAATCCCGAGGAAATGCTCTACCTTCGCCGTATTGCGGCCCCCGATTTTTTCGCCCACGAGCCCCAGCAACAGGAGCAGGAACCACTACGCCCAACCTTGCAGTCGGTGCTTGATTCATCCACTTTGCCCACCAGGATTCGCGATAATTGTATTAATGAGGTGGGTGCTAATGCGGCGGCCAGGGCCCTCTACCAGCCACTATATGAAAACCCGCTGGCGAAAAATAATATGACTCGCTTTACCTTCCTCTGCCCGGAGTCCAAGGACTTCTTCCTTGGCTGGGAGGATATTGCGCGGGGCCTCACAGCCACCCTGCGTATGAGTTATGCACTCAGCGATAATAAATCCCGGATTTATGAATTCGTCAAAAACCTCAAAGAGGAAAGCCCGGAGTTCAAGGACATGTGGGAACAGCAGGATGTGCTCACCCACACCAGCGGTTATAAGGATCTGAACCATCCACGCCTTGGCCGCATTGAGCTGGACTATGAAGGCATGCAACTGGCCAATCCGACCGACTGGTTTATGTACACCTATGTGCCGCGCCCCGGCTATGAGGATAAAGTCGCCCAGCTTTCACAGCTCTAAAATCTTGGGTCGATTCACCCGCCCACCCTACGCCTTATTCCCTGGATTCCCTGGCAGTTAGCTCTACCGGAATGACTTGATATTTCGCTATTTGCACAATTAGAATCTCTGCTATCGGCTTTACTGCTTCCGCAAAAAGGAGAGTTCGTGCGTAAATTCAGCTTCATTCTACTATTCGTATTGCTGCTTATTGCCGGTGCCGGCTACGCACAATTCTATCTTCGCCCCCATGCGACTGATGCCCTCAATACCCGCCTGCAAGGCGTGAATAATGCTTCTAGCATGGACTTTAATCAAACTCCTACGAGCACTGAAGAAAGCGACGCGGCTCCTTCTACTGAGTCGACTACGGCCACCTCCCCGGCCACTTCCACGTCGACGTCCACGACTACGAGCGTAGCGGCGACCTCTACCTCGGCTTCAAGCAGTGTTGCCGTCACAACAGTTAGCACCACGACTACCCTGCCAACCTCAACTGTGACCGTGACTGTGTACAACTCCACGGAGCCTGCCTCACCGGCTCCTGCCGTGGCTGCCGTTCCAGAACCTGCTGCGCCAATTGCGCCTGTAGAAGAACCAGCACCGGCCCCGGCACCAGATCCTGCACCGGTAGAGCAGCCGGCTCCTGCCCCTGCACCGGTTGAACAGCCAGCGCCGGCACCAGTTGAGTCCCCTGCACCTGCCCCAGCACCGGCACCAGCTCCCGCACCGGCTCCTGCACCAAGCAATGTGTACTTCGAGAATTGCCGTGCTGCCTGGGCGGCCGGCGCTGCACCGCTGCGCGTTGGTGAGGCAGGCTACCGCCGTGCCCTTGACCGTGATGGCGATGGTGTTGCCTGCGAGTCTAGGCCACGCTAGTACCTCTACGCTCAGTACCCTTTCTTTGCTTGTCGACGCCCCACACCCCTGCATATTATCCTGATCAATGCATCCATAGTTTTGGGTTGAAAAGATCTTTAGGATCCAAACCGTCATACTGGAAGAGTCCGAATTTTAAAACAAAACACGCCTTTAACCAGGCCATAGATCGAAAACTTATGGGTGATTTTTCATTATTCGTTATGCATTATCGAAAAATATTATGCGCCCTGCCCAGCAGCCCGCACCGCACATAGACAAAAAGAAAACCCCGGGTAACCGGGGTTTCTTAAGTACTTAGGCCGAAAGCCTTAAGTCATTACTTCTGAGCAGCCTCAAAAGCAGCGCCCACGCGGTAGAGGCGATCATCCTCAAAGGCAGGGGCCATGATCTGCAGGCCGGTAGGAAGGTTGGTGTCGGAGGTCAGACCGGCTGGGACGGACATACCGCACACACCAGCAAGGTTCAGTGGCAGGGTGCACAGGTCGAAGTTGTACATAGCCAATGGGTCGGAGACCTTCTCACCAAGCTTGAAGGCGGTGGTAGGAGTGGTTGGGCCAACAAGGACATCAACCTGCTCATAAGCCTTCTTAAAGTCATTGGCAATGAGGGTACGGACACGCTGAGCCTGAAGATAATAGGCATCATAGTAACCAACGGACAGAGCATAGGTGCCCAGGATGATACGACGCTTAACCTCAGGGCCGAAGCCGGCAGCACGGGTCATAGCCATAACCTCTTCGGCGCTGTGGCGACCATCATCACCCACACGCAGGCCGTAACGCATGCCGTCGAAACGCGCAAGGTTAGAGGAAACCTCACATGGAAGAATGAGGTAGTAGGCGGCCAGAGCATCGTCGAAGTGAGGGCAATCAACCTCAACAATTTCGGCACCCTGAGCGGTGAGGGTATCCACGGACTTATGGAAAGCCTCAAGCACGCCTGGCTGGTAGCCTTCGCGGTCGAACTGCTTAACCACACCGACCTTAACACCCTTGAGGTCACCATTGGCGCCAGCCTTAGCAGCCTCAACAACTGGGGCAACTGGGCGGTTCACACTGGTAGCGTCAAAGCGGTCATAGCCAGCAATAACTTCGTGCAGCAGCGCGGTATCCAGAACGGTACGGGCGGTTGGGCCACCCTGGTCCAGGGAGGATGCGCAGGCAACCAGACCATAACGGGAAACAGTGCCGTAGGTTGGCTTCACACCAACAGTGTTGGTCAGGGATGCTGGCTGACGGATGGAACCACCGGTATCAGTACCAATAGCCAGTGGGGCCTCACCGGAAGCAAGAGCAGCGGAGGAACCGCCACCGGAGCCACCTGGGGTGCGCTCAAGATCCCATGGGTTGCGGGTTGGACCATAGGCGGAGTTCTCAGTGGAGGAACCCATGGCGAACTCGTCCATATTGGTCTTACCCAGGATTGGGATACCAGCCTCGCGGATGCGCTTGGTTACGGTCGCATCATAAGGAGCCACATAGCCTTCAAGAATCTTGGAAGCACAAGTGGTTGGAGCATCGGTGGTGGTGAAGACGTCCTTCAGCGCCAGTGGCACACCAGCCAGTGGAGAAGCAGGAGCTTCACCCTTGGCCAGGGACTCGTCCACAGCCTTAGCGGCAGCAAGAGCCTCATCGGCACCAACATGGAGGAAGGCGTGGATATCAGCGTCAACCTCAGCGATACGGTCGAGGTGAGCCTGGGTTACTTCCTGGCTGGAGACCTCACGGGAGTGGATCTTTGCAGCCAGGTCGGCAGCGGTCATGGCGGTGAGTTCACTGCCACCATTGCCAACTAGGTACTTATTATCGCTCATTAATTGCTCTCCTCCCCGAGAATCTGTGGCACCTGGAAGCGGTCATCCTTCTTTGCAGGAGCCTGGTCAAGGGCCTGCTCCTGGGTGAGGGTCTTCTCCTCAACATCGGGACGCATCTTGGTAGTAATGGAGTGTGGGTGCGACATTGGTTCAACACCCTCAGCTGCCACCTTGCCAACAGCACTCACATTGGCCACGATGCTATCAATCTGGGTCGCGAACTGATCCAGTTCTTCATCGCTCAAGGCCAAACGTGCAAGCTTAGCGAGGTGCGCAACTTCTTCACGAGAAATCTCAGACACGGGGAATAATCCTTCGTTCTTTGTAGGATTCATTTTGCAATCTAACTTGTTAATTGTACCGTACCCAGCGCCATCCTGCACGGCCATCCTGCCCGGCTGGGATGCTAGCGCCCCATCTCCTGCAATAGTGAGCTTCCCATTGAAAGCACCAATATGTGATTTAGGCCAGTTTTAGGCGACCATTCATCCTCTTTTCAGATACCTGCTGTACTATAGAGTACGCACTGGTTGTGCAACTTTAGAATTATTAATTAGCCTGAAAGATTTCTTATGTCCTATCTGATTCGTGTCCTTTTGCCTGATACCCCCGGTAGTCTTGGCCGCCTGGCGGATGCTTTCGGCACTGTCGACGCCAATATCCAATCGGTCGATGTTATCCAGGTTTTCCCGGACAATACGGCCATGGACGATATTGTCGTTAATATTCCTAGTTCTATCCTGCCGGATACTCTTATTACCGCAGCCCAGCAGGTGGAAGGCGTGGAGGTTGATTCCATTCGCCCCTTCGCTGGCACTGTGGATAGACGCGAACAGATTGCGATGCTTAGCCGTGTAGCCGAGTCCCGTGGCAGCCGTGCGCGTGCGCTCAAGGAGTTGGTGGATCACATTCCACGCACTATGACTTCTGGTTGGGCTATTGCTCTGGAGATTTCGGAGGATAGTTCCCGCCGCCTTGCTGCCTCGGATTCTGCCCCGGAGGATAATGGCGAGTCCCCATCAATTATTCGTCCAGAGAAGGCCCGTGTCCTCGACCCTGAAACCGAGTCCTGGATCCCTGAGTCCTGGGCGCTTCTCGACGCCGCCCTCGCTATCGCCCCAATCGACAATACGAACCTTGTTCTTGTCGTTGGTCGCCCAGGTGGCCCTGACCTGCTTGCCTCCGAGGTTGAGCACTTGGGTAATCTCGGCACCATTATTGGTGCGATGATTACTCGCTAGCCTGCAAATACTCAAGGCCATTAGAGCGTAACCAAATATGCTACCTTTGGGGTTATAAAAATAACCTCAAGGATCAAGGGAGTATTACCCGTGGCTGGATCACAATCTCGTATCGCTCTAATTGCTTGCAGCCTTAGCGTGGCTCTGCCTTTGAGCACTACTACCCCGCTCTTTTCCCAGGCAGTGCCACTTGCTCAGGCTGAGTCCTCCACTGTTGAGCTCAGCTCCGGTGAGGGCACTGTCACTGCTAGCAGCACTGATTCCCGTAATTACACTATTTCGGGTGCTGGCACTATTGATAATCAGAAGTTCCGCTAGTTTATTCTCCAGCTCAATGCGAGCCAGAATCCTGCCGCGACCTCTATTACCTTCACCAAGGGTGTATCCCTACCGGAGGATTCTTCCAATCTCTTCCTTGAGTATCACACCATTGAGGAGCGCCTAAGCGGCAAAATCAGCACTATGTTCCTCCCTTTCAAGGGCGCAATTTATGGAACAGAGCTGCTTGATACCAGCAAGGTCACCAATATGAGCAACCTCTTCTTTGGTATTTCTGGCAATCCAGATGTCTCCACCTGGGACACCAGCAATGTCACCGATATGAGTGGCATGTTTAATAGTGCGGCCAAGGCCAATCCCGATGTGAGCAAGTGGGATACCTCCAAGGTGACCACCATGGACAGCATGTTTGTTGATGCCGATGCAGCTGATCCTGATGTCTCTGCCTGGAATACCAGTAGCTTGGTCAGTGCCCGCAAGATGTTCTGCGGCACTGATGTGGCCAATCCTGATGTCAGTAAGTGGGATACGAGCAAGCTTGCCCGTGCCACTGATATGTTCGCAGCTGCTGTCAGTGCCTATCCAGATTTCCGCGCATGGCCTGATAACCAGGGCAAGAAGGAAGCCCAGGCTTCCACCGTGTACAAGAACTACAACCCAGATGAGCACAAGACTCAGCCCGGCGCGAATTCCGGTTCGGACGACTCTTCCTCACAGTCTTCATCCTCACAGTCACAGAGCCAGACCGCAGGATCGACTCAAGGACAGTCCCAGGGTCAGACCTCTGGATCGACCCAGCCACAGACTCAGACACAAACCCAGGAAGATGGTGCTTCTACGTCTCAGGCCAGCGATAGTACTGCTACCCAATCTAAGGGTCTTGGAGTAGTGGGGATTATTGCAATTATCCTGCTGATTCTTGGCGGTATTGGTGCAGCCGCAATGACTGCACTTCC
>JAUMTX010000017.1:16657-48715 GCA_030530985.1 Corynebacterium sp. | reverse complement strand
GACTCTGGGTGAATGAGGCCTACGACACCGTGCTGCTGGTGGGTAATGGATCCACTGCCCTTCACTACAGGCTAAGCAACGAAGCATCATCGTGCCAAATTTAGGTTTGGCCTGCCCATCACCGAAATCTTGTCGTATTTTTATCGTGCTTGAATCTCATGCCTAGCAGCTGTTTTTAGCACTGTGCTCCAATTTTATTCGTGTAATTGTCGTGTATCGCCTTAACGTAAAGCTCTGAGCGCTCAGTTTCCGTGCCCGTGCACAGCAAATACCTAGCAGGGATGAAAGGAGAAGGGTAATATTGGTTTCGTGAACGAAATACAAAGATCCAACTCACGAACACTTGAGATTTTCGAGACGATTGGAGATACCGTCGTTGCTTTTCAGCTTGCGGCGATTCGCTTTTTCGCCAATGGCAATAAGCTACGCAAAGATCTAAAAGCACGCAGGAAGGTCGAGAAAAAGCTAGCAAAGCTTGAGGCCAAGGTCATGCGCGAAGAGCGCAGGACCGAGGCAAAAATGCGCATTCGCGCAGCGAAGCGGCGCCGCCATGCTGACGCAATTGAGCATATCAAGCGCGAATTGCGGCAACTCGATATTTAGCGTGCGAGCTTTAGAACACGGGTGATCATCGGGATTTGTAGCGGCAGACGACCATAAGCGATAGCCTGCTCCCACCAGGACTTGTGGCGCCAGCGGTAGGCCATGGTGATATTGCCGGGGAAGACCGCCACGAAAAGCGCCGCAGCAGCGTAGGCAGCCTGCTTACGTGTCTTCGGGATAGCGAGGAATAGCGCGGTAAGAAGTTCCGCGACACCAGAACCATAAACCCAGGTGCGCGGTTTACCAGGCAGGGCCTGCGGGATGAGGTCATCAAACTTGGGGGCTGTTTGGGGCAGGAAATGCAAAATGCCCACGCCTGACAGCAGAGCAACTGTACGGCGCAGGGCATTATCTTTCTTTGTGGTGCTCATGCCTCAAGTTTACTAGCACCAGCAGCATGTTTTAACCGTCGGATTCCTTCCAGCCCTTTGGACGGAATTGCTGAACAGCAGAGAATTGCATACCGTCGGGGGTTGCTGCCATGCCGATACCGGCGCGGTCCCAATCCGGATTCATGAGGTTTGTATAGTGACCAGGGGAATTCTTCCATTGATTCGCACAGTCACGTGGGGTGGACACCTGGGCGCAAAACAGGGCATTTTCGCCACCGACTTTGGCATTATGAATGCCGTCGAAAGGAGCGTGGTAGCAGCGCCCTTCCTTGGCAATTTGTTCAGACCAGGCTTGGGATTTAAGGTCAGCTTCTTCCGTGCGGATGAGTGGCGTGATATTTTTCTCGGCGCGGAGTTCATTGACTGCGTCGAAAAGTGCCTGGCGGCGCTGTTCACTGGTCAAGAGGCACACCGAAGTGTCAAGGGCGCTATCGCCGCGGACAGGGTTGTAACGCACAACACCGGGGCGGACTTGATATCCCGTTGGTAGCGTCGGACACTTACCCAGATCCTTCCCCAGGAGACCGGCAATACCAGTCGCACTGCCAGTACTGCCGGCAGCAGCACTCAGTCCACCATTGCTCAGACTATTGCCCACACTGCTGAAAAGCCCGGCCCACTGCAGGGCATTTACAAGATTGGTGGCATCGGCGGCAGCATCAGCATGGACTACCGCCGGGGAGGCGGTGCCAATGCTGAGGGCAGCTGTCGCAATAAGAATCAGACTTTTGAGCTTTCGCATCTATCTCTTCCCTTCCTTGTCGTTTCTTGGTCAGACTTAATCGCGACCCTTGAAACAGAACTGCTATATAGCCTTATAGCCAAGCGCAGGGGTGGCAGCGCCAATTGCGTGCGCTGCTGCGATGGCGCAGGCTAATGTCTTCACAATTGCAATGTCTTAGTTTGCTACTTTGACATCACGCGAAACTGCTGCACGAAATAGTAGTGATTCGGCCTTTTTTGAACATCGGAACTGTAGTCAATGCCAAGGCCCATACCGGCCGAGCCGAAACTAGGATCCATGAGGTTGGAATAGTGGCCTGGGGAATGGCGCCACCACTGTACACACTGATACGGGGTGAAGAAGCTCAGGCACATGACAATATTTTCGCCACCTGCCGTAGCATTTTCTTTGCCATCAAACTTGGCATGGACAAGGTCCTTGAGGCGTGCCTTGCGTTCAGCCCAGGCCTGCGATTTTTGATCAGGCTCAGCGGTACGCACCAGTGGCGTCACCTTCTTTTCTTTACGCAGGTCATTGACTGCGTCAAAAACTGCTTGACGAGCTTGGTCCGAGGTAAGGAGGCAAAGGGACGTGTGCTTATTATCCTTGCCACGAACAGGGGCAGTGAGCTTTTCATTATCAGGAGTGATCTGGTAATAATACGGGGTCGGCGGGCACTTCGCACGATCGGCAGCACTCAAATAAGCATAAGGATCGGCAGTAGTGCCCTGGTCCTTATCAGAATTCTGCTTAGCAGTAGTCGTCGTGGTGGTGGTGTCATCGCCAGTATTCGGCGTGCTTGAGGAACTACTAAGCGCCAGGGCAAACAATGCCCAGCCGGCATCGGCAGCAGCATCAGCATGGGCCGGGGCAGCTACACCCACCATCAGGCCGGCCGCGGTCAGGGCTGCGGCAATCTTCTTCGTTTTGAACACTTTTCTCCTCGGTACAATCAGGAAATTCACGTCAGCTTTTCAGCTTCCTTTGATTTTACAGAGTCGATGGGGAGAGTTTATAACCTAATATCTGAACTGCTGGACGGCGGTGACCCAGCCGGTGGTTTGGAAGGAAATGCCCATGCCGGCGCTGCGGAGGGAAGGGATAATGATATTGGCATAGTGGGGTGCGGAATCGCGCCAGGTCAGGGCGCACTCACGGGGAGTGGAGAACTGCGAGCAGCGGATGAGGTTTTCGGCACCGTAGAGTGCATTTGAAATGCCGTCGAAAGCCGCGTGGTAGAGGGCATTTTCGGCGGCAAGGCGTGTGGCCCAGACTTGGGATTTCAGGTCCGCCTCCGGGTTGAGGGTGAAGGCGGGAAGGTCGGCCTGAGTGCGAAGCTCATTGACGGCCAGGAACAGTGCCTGCCGGGCCTCATTGGTGGACATGAGGCAGAAGGAGGTGTCGAGAAGCGTGGCGCCGCGCACGGGGGAATTGCGCAGCACCCTGGGGCGCACCACATGGAGAATGCTGGTGGAAGGGCACCTGAGGGAATCAGTGAAAGCGGGGAGTGTGGGCAGCTCACTGCTGCCAAGGGCGTGGGCGGCTGAAGGGCTGACCAGACTAAGGGTGAGTCCGGTCAGCCCGAGAAAGCCAGCGGCAATGCGGGGTTTCATTGGAACCTTTCTACTTGTTGATCTGACAACAAGTTACCGCGACTGCCTGAAAGGGGCGTCAAGAAATCATGGCAAAAGCCCCGGCACTGGCAAGGAAGCCAATGAGACCAAAGACAGTGGAATAGACCGTCCAGGTCTTCAACCCATCCTTGACAGAGAGGCCAAGATACTTGGTGACAATCCAGAAACCCGAATCATTAATATGACTAAAGGTAAAGGCACCAAAGCAAATGGCCAAGGTGACCAGGGCGATCTGCGTGGTGGAATAATCCGCGGCAGCCAGCGGCGAGGCCATGAGCCCGGCGCTGGTGAGGATGGCGACTGTGGCCGACCCTTGGCTGACTCGCAAGGCTACCGAGATGAGGAAGGCCATGAGGATGAGCGGAATACTGGTGGCAGCCAGGCTATCTGCCAGGGCCACGCCAATGCCCGACTTGACCAGCACATTGGCAAAGACACCGCCCGCACCGGTGACAAAGACAATAACCGCCACTGTGGGCAGTGCACTATCCATAATGCTGCCCCGGCGGGCCAGATCCCAGCCGGCCCTGTGGCCAAGGAGCAGGTAGGCAATCATGACAGCCACAAGCAGGGCCAGTGCGGAGGAACCCAGGAAGGAGAAAATCCCATAATTCGGGTCCTCCTTGGATAGGTTCATCATGCCCACCGTGCCCACCATGATTTGGGCAATGGGCAGAAGAATAAGCACCAGGAATACGATCGGGTGAATGCGGCGAGCCGCATTGGGCCTATCGGATGCGGAACTGATCTCGTCGGGGGCGTCGAAAGGCAAGGGCTCAAGACTAATACGATCCAGGGGCATGCGCTTGCAGGCGAAATAGCCGACCAGGGCCGTGAGGATACTAATGGGCGTGCCCACAAGAATGAGGAAGCCCGGGTCAATGCCGAGGATCTCCGCGGCGGCGACGGGGCCGGGGTGCGGGGGCAGGGCCACATGGGTGGTCATGAGCATGGCGGCCACGGGCAGGCCAATTTTAATGGGACTGACGGAGGCCACGCGGGCAAAGCCCAGGACAATAGGGGCCACAATAATAAAAGCCACATCGAAAAAGACGGGAATGCCGAGGACGAAGGCGGCCGCAGAGACCGCGCCCACCACGCGCTTAGCGCCCAGCTTATCCGTAAAGTAGGTGGCCAGGCCGGTGGCACCACCGGATTCCTCAATAAGGCGGCCGAGCATGGCGCCCAGGCCAACAACAATGGCCACGGAACCCAGGGTCTTAGCCATGCCTTCCGTAATGGTGGGCATGAGCTCCCCAATGGGAATGCCGGTGGCAAGGGCGGTACCCAGGGAAACAAGGAGCAGCGCCACGAAAGCGGAAAGCCGCACCCTGATCACAAGGAACAGGAGTACGGCCACCGCCACCGCAGCAATAAGCAGCAGTGAGGTTACGCTCATGGGGTGTGGCCTTCCGAATCAAGCAGGAGGCGCAGGACCTCAGAATCATCACGGGCACCCATGCCCGCATCCACCCCGCGCTGGTAGAGGCGCAGGGCGACCTCAGCAAGAGGGGCGGCCAGGTCATGGTCCGCGGCGGCGCGGGTGACAATGCCCATGTCCTTGAGGAAAATATCCATGCGGGAGCGAACACCCGGGTGGCCATCCTCCTCCAGGATATCGAGCATGCGGCCGCCACGATCCCCCAACATAAAGGACTCGGCGGCCCCGGCCTGCAGGGCATCCAGGCAGAGGCGCGGCTCCAAACCCATGCGGGTGGCCAGGGCCAGGGCCTCCGCCGCGGCGGCAATGTGCACACCACAAAGCAGCTGATTGACCGTCTTCATGGCCTGCCCCTGCCCTACCCTGTCACCAACGCGCACCAACTTGAGGGCAAACTGGCGCAGGACAGGGGCCGCAGCCGCATAGTCCTTATCGGTGGCGGAGGCGGTAATGAGCAGGTCGCCCCGGCGCGCACGAACAGCGCCACCTGAGATGGGGGCGTCGATAAGCCCGGCGCCGGTGGGTGCAAGGAGCGCAGCCACCTCCTCCATCACATCAGGGCCAACAGTGGCACAGACAATGAGGGTATGCAGGGAATTTAGGTCGGGCAGCAGGTCCGAAATCAGGGCGCGCAGCTGCTCGGGGCTACGAACCACAACAACCAGGTGGGTGCATTCGAGGATCTCCTCGCGGCCCACGGGTTGAATGCCGGCGGCCAGAATGGCGGGGTGGCGTGACTCATCGGCCTCCAGGCCACGGACAGGGAATTTCTCCGCGGCCGCCTGGGCCATGGGCAGACCCATCGCCCCAAGACCAATCACACCAACCAGCGGCCCGCGCATACGGCGCATCACATGAACCAGCGCATCATCCTCCCCCACGTTACCTGGGAAAATAATGAGCTGCCCCTTGCCGCCGGGGCGCAAATACTCCAGCACACTCACAATGCCGGGCAGGACAGGGCCGACCACGCGGCCACGCTTAATGCCCAGGGCCTTGCGCGCAATCTGATCGGAGGTAATACCACCCTTGGAAATAATATAGCGCGGCTCCACAGCCTCCGTGACCAGCTTAACAATCTGCACCATCACATCAGATACCGCCGCTGCCAGGGCCAATGGGTTCTCACTCGGCACCAGCATGCGACTAGTCATGAGGAAGACCGTGCCATCGGCCCGCAGGTGCTCAATGACGCGCGCCGCCACCCGCTCACACTCGGCCGGGCCGAAGGACCCATCCGCAATCTCGGGCACACTGACCTCAATGGCCTCCGCCCCTGGCGTGTGCAGCAGCGCATACTGCACCTGACTATTACTGCGCGGCACGTGGGAACCCACCACAACCAGGGTGCCCCGCGCCTCCGGGGAGCCCACCTGGGAAGTCCCCATACCAATCAGTCGGCACGGATCCACCGGCTGCGAATCCCTCTTGCCCAGCAGGGCCGCGGCAAAGGTCGGCCCCGTGCGGAAAATGAACCTCTTGCCATACTGCTGCTGGGCCCACTTTACTGCCTGGGCAAAAAGGTCAATATCCTCATTGCTCTCAATATCGGCCGTGATGAAGACCGCATCCTGCGCGGCCAGGAGGATCTCCTTGACCCCCTCACCCCTCAGCGCCTGCTTATCGACGTGCCTATGTGCTACCTTCCTGCCATAGCGCGCCGCAATCCACTCCCCCATATCCGACTCGGCAAAACCGAAGGCCGGGTCCTTGGCATAGTCACTCTCCCCAATGGGGACCTCCCCCGCATAGTGCACCCCGCCCTTGGTGACTCGCCCCGCATCGGGGAAGGCGGGCACAACAATCACCGCATCATATTCCAATTCGGTTTCTTCCAAAATGGCGTCAATCTCCGCCCGGAAGTGCCCGCGCAGGCAGGAATCACTACGGGATATGAAATCCACGGGGCGCCCTGTCTTTCCTGACCAGTCCAGGGCCACACGCACCGCCTGCTTTGTGCGCGCCACGGCCTCTGCCTCTGGCAATGCTCTGCTGTTTGTCAGCACGAATACACCTGGGTCGCCTGCACCAAGTGCCCACTCAAAATCCTTAAGCTCCGTGCTGAAGAGCACCGGCACATTGCTTACCGCCTGGCTGCCGGTGGGATCATCATCAATGACGATAAATACCATCTCAACTCCTTCGGAATCGAATTTTCCAGTTAAGCAAAGCATATACCCCATAACCTAAAAAAGGAACAACCCCGCCTTAATTACCCCCAATCGGGGGTACGGCAGGGTTGTTCCAGTGGGCTTAATCCAGCGGGAATAAATCCCGAAGCAGGATTACTTGAAGAGCTGAATCACTGGGTAGAAAATCATGGCCCAGAAGCTCAGGAAGGAGTGTGCGCCACCCTTAATGAACTGGATCAAAGAATCCCAGAAAGTCAGTGCGGCACCGCTAAAGCCACTGCGCACGGTGGTCGCTGGGGCCTCTGGCTCAGCAGTCACGGTCTCAGTAGCGGTGCTGGTCGCAGTGGTAGTCACAGCCGCACCCGCAACGGTGGTGGTCGCGGTGGCAGTGCTGGTCACTGGCTCTGCTGCAACAGTGGTGGTGGAAACCGAAGTAGATACCTCGGTGGATACCGAAGTAGATACCTCGGTAGAAACCTCAGTGGACACCTGAGTGGTCACCTCAGTTGTAGTGACGGTTGGTACAGCCTCAGCCTCTGGGAAGGTGAAGGTAACTGCCTGTGGCCTCTTTAGCTCATTGTCCGACTCATCATTCTTGGAGGAATAGAAGTAGGAGGAGAGAGCAGTCTTATACTGGTATTCCACGAAGGACGCAGGCCAGGAACCCCAGTTGGTTGCCTCTTTATTCTGTGCTGCCACATTATTACCACTGTTGTTAGCAGGCGCCTCAACCTGGCTCCACTTAGGGGTAGCAACAATCTCGCCATTCTGGCCAAGGGTCACGCTTTCAAAATCAGCAAAAACTACGTTGTCTTGAGTTGGAAGATCAGTCTGCGTAGTTGCGCCACGGCCAGTGGTCTTACCACCAATAGTGCCGGTGAGCTGCGCAGTACGATCGGCATTCACTGTGAGCTTGAAGTTCTCAAACCACAGTGGCACCATGCCGCCGTAGTATACGACGGACACAGCATCATCGGTCCAGGTAACGGTACCGGAACCGTCCTTCTTAATATCAGCAGTACCGCCGGACAGGGTGAAGTACTGACCAGGAGTCGAATTGGTGGCATAGTTATTGCGGGTGGCATAGGTTGGGGTGCTGCCATCCGCAAAGTAGACACTCACATTGCCATATTCCTGGTGATATGTACCCTCAGTGCCATCGGACTTACCTGCGGACATGTAGTTGTACAAGGTAGTTCGCCCTGCATCCATGGACCAAGCATTGGAAAAATTATTAAAATTCCACTTAAGCACCACATCATTTACAGTCATATCTGCTGCGAGGCTGGCGGTATTGCTATCAGCAGCAAATGCATTGGTCAGTGGAAGGATCGCTGCTGGTAGAGCAATTACAGTGGCGGCCAGGGCGGCCAGGGTCTTCTTCTTCATTAGAACTCCAAAATGTGCGAAATGTGCGTTTATTCTTGGGCGGAATCAGCAGCCCGGTTAGACCTTAGGAGGAACCGGAGCTACCAAAAATCAGGCGGAATGGTGCGAGGAGCACACTGAGCAAGGTGGCAAAGAAACCACGCTTGGCAGTAGTGCCGGTCGAAGGCTCAGAGCCTTCGGTGCTCTCAGCAGCGACAGATTCGGACGTAGAGGCCGAGGTAGAGGCAGAGGTAGATGCCGAGGTGGAGGCAGAGCTAGACCCTGCACTCGCATCAGAACTCGAAGCAGTACTCGAAGCAGATGCACTAGTAGTGGCCGAAGCACTAGTAGTGGTAGAGCTTGAGCTGCTGTCGCTCTGGGCGTTAATCTCCAGAGTGATGGCCGCAGGGCGCTTGGCGGAAGCATCCCCAGAGCTAGAGCTGTAGAAGAAACTGCTCAGGCCGGTCTCATAGTGGAAATTAACAAACTCTGCTGGCCACGCACCCCAGTCACTATCAGTAGTGTCCTGCGCATAGGTACCCGAAGGTGCAGGGGTTGGTGCGACAACCCCTTCCCAATCAGGGGTGGCACTCAGAGTGCCGCTGCTGCTGAGCTTCAGGCCAGTGAAAGTAGCAACAACCTGATGGGTACGAGTCTCAATAGGCTCCTTCACTAGCGGATTATCCTTGGAGGAAGCATAGCCACCAAGATCCGCATAGAGGGTACCGGTACCGTCAGTGGCAACGACAAGGTTGAAGTTTTCCAACCAGAATGGCAATAGGCCATTGTAGTAATTGACGGAGACAGCACCAGCAGGCCAGGTGATAGAACCAGAGCCATCCGCATTAACAGTGCCGGAGCCATTGCTGACAGTGAAGTACTGATCAACCTTCTCAACAAAGTCGCTGCGGGTAGCAAAGGTCGGGGTCACACCATCGCCATAATAAACAGAGACCGCACCATCGGTAGTGGCATAGGTGGCTTCCGTGCCATCGGAGTGGCCGGCACTCATGAAGTTAGACTTGCCAAAATGCGGAGGGTTGATGGAAATATTCTCATTCATCTTCCAGGAAAGGGAGACTGAAGAGACCGCAGTTTCTGTGGCTGCACTGACAGAAGAATTACCAGCGACCATCAACGAAGATGCTGTAATAGCTGCAAGACTGACCGCAGCAACCCGTGCAAAAGACGAGGCATTGCGTGTGCAAAATTCCCGCGAAAACTTATAAACCATCAACAAATCTCCTTAAGGTAAAGCTAACCTCAAGAAGTTTATCCTAATTGCGTACAAATGAAAAGACCCGCAATGCGGGTCTTACAAGGGCGATTTACTAAGGTGGCACGGTATTTTAGGTGCTGATTATAACGCGCCCCTCGCCGCCTTCAATGGCAATGCGGTTTTCAAAACTCCGCTCAGCTGGAAAAGAAAGGGCTGAAAGAACCTGGGTTCCATCTGCGGAAAATACCTCCACAGAGCAGATATCAAGCACTACGCTAAAGCGGACACGATTCAGGTTTGGATCCACCGGCACATAGCGCACCGAACGCTCACCAAACATAACTGAACCACGATCAATGGACAGAAGATTGAGGGCCGCATCCCAAATAATCTTGGTGCAGGAATTCTCAACCGCATGGACCTCCATGACAAAGCGATCCCCATCAAAGCGGCGCTTATCAATATCCACATAGTAGACACGGGCAGGGACCAGCGCGTAGCGGTTCTCCTCAAACATGTCGAACTGCATATAGCGAATGGGGTCAGCCGCAATAATTGGCTGCTGGCATAGTTCCAACTCACTATTCAGTGAAAGCACGCGCGGAATACTTAAGATGCCGGCCCAATTATCCTCGGCACTAACCTGCGGATATTCCGTACCCATCCAACCAAGGGCAATCCTGCGCCCCTCATAGCGCACAGAACGAACACGGGAGAAATTATGACCATGGTCCATGGTGCGATACTCCCTGCGCACGCGGTACTCCTCCCCCGGCGCCCAGGAGCCGACCACATAGCCAGCTTCCTCCGCATTGCGGTGACTCAAGCCATCTACCTTCTTGGAAATCGGCGTATAAGTCAAAATCCATTTGCCATCTAGTTCAAAGAAGTCTGGAGTCTCGATGAGCTGCACATTCTCATCCGGGTCAATATAGAGCACACCCACTCGGCTCCACGGCCCATGTGAACTCGCTGCCTTAAAGAGCCATACTGCCCCATGGCCTGACTTTGGGTCACGGCCACCCAGGACCATATACCACTCCAGGCCTTCACGCCAGACCTTAGGGGAGCGGAGATTCGCATTCTTATCCAGGCCGATAATCTCCATGTCTTTAACAAAGGAGTCTCCATCGGTGCTGGTAGCAAGGCGCTGCGTGCAGATCGTCCCCGCCTCCGGGTGGGAGGGATCACTAAATTGGCGGGCACTATAGAAGGCAACCAGGCTGCCATCATCCTCACCCATAACGGAACCACCCATAATGCCCTGGGCATCCCAGCGCTCATTAGGGGCAAGAACAACATTGCGGTTTTCCCAGGTAATGAAATCATCAGTGACCGCATGGCCCCAACAAATAGGACTACGGGTGGCCGAACCTGGACCATGCTGATAGTAGACGTGTATGGCGGTATCGAAAGCAACTATGCCACTTAGCTCACGCAGGAATCCGGCTGGGGGTGCGAGGTGAAATTCGGGCAGCCACCTGCGTTCCAGCACAAGTTCAAGGTCATGACGACTCAGCATCGCTCGGGAGACATAGCGTGCGTGAGTATCGGCCATCACATTCTCCTCCAGTTCAGATAACTCCATTAGCGCCCGGGTAAAGCGCACTCTGTTGGGGCCTACCGCACTTACGTCTGCCATCTTCATACGGTAGCGAATCGCGTGCACTCATTTTAACCTACAATTACAGCACTTGCAACCGATTTGGAATCTTATTCCTTTTTAAGGTTCAATTAGCCGATTTTTGCATTACTTTCCTGTATCTTCCTCTTCGACTAGAATAGAAGCATGCGCATTTTCTCAGATTCTCGCCGTGCTCTCGCTGGCATCGCCATCCTGGCCATGACTGGCACCCTCACAGCGTGCTCCATGAGTTCCGCGTCCACTGATACCCCTCCTGGCCCATCTTTCCCATCGGAGGCAACTGCACCATTGACTTCCACTAATGAGGAATCAAGCTCCACGGTAACAACCACCCCACAGTCCAGCCCTGAAGTGAACCTCGGCGCCATCCCTAATGCTATGAACCCTAATGAGGTTCCTAATGATGCGGACTATGTTGATGATGAGATCATCACCATCGAACCCCTCATGCCAGAACTGGTTCTCCCAGGCCAGGCTCCAAAGGATCCTAATGCTGAGGTCATGACTGTCGTCCCAGCACCACCGACCACGGATTTCCGCCTGCACTAATTAGCGCCTGCCCGTATGACGGCACCCCGCCGCCATTGGGCGCACGCCCATAGCTGATTTATAGCTCCTGTGATATGGCTGTGCTAGCCTATCTTCGTGCATATTTCGAGCTTTATCTCCCGCCCCGCAGCCGCTATACTGCTTAGCCTTGCTGCGGGCTTTTCGCTATCCGCATGCGGGTCCATTAGCACCAGTGGCCAAGCATCAAGCACTGTTACGCAGACTGAAGTGGTCATTGTGGATGAGGATTCCGGCACCACCGAAACCACCAGGGTGAGCACCACTGATCCAGATTTGGAGCAGTATCTTCTTGCCACCGAGGGTAATGAGGCAGTAGCCAAGGCAATGCGGGACCGCGTTGCCCCTGCTGAATTTAGTACCTTCCCCGATACACGAAGCACCAGGTACGACTCATCAATCGTCTCCGAGTTCCACAGCCCGTCCACGAAGTTGTGGTGCACAGTAGATGGCAACGAAGAACGCACCCGTCTCGCCTGCAATAATGATTCCATTTTGCCATCACCCGGCAAAGCTGTGGATCCCTCAGTCCCATTCGAATTCTCGGGCTTCTACTTCACCAGCAGCGAAGGAATTGAACCTGGTTTTGGTACGAATCTCCAGGTAACCGGCAATACTATCACCTTCCCTTATGGCACAACCTGGGGTCTTGGGGATCTGTATTGCTATATGAGTACCATGGGCTTGAGCTGTTGGAATACCAGCACCAAACAAGCCATCTTCTATAACACCAATGGCTTGAGCTTCACCGGCAAGCCAGCCGATCAGCAGTATCGCTTCACTAAACAAGAAGCTGGCGTGGGCACAATCGAGTATATTGTGAGCCCCGACCGGAGCATGTACTGTAGCGCCAGCAACGTTAATTTCTTTAACCCTGAGGGCGATTTCCGCTGCCAGTCCTTTAGGGGCGACATGTCGGGTCTAATGCAGACGGACCGATTGGATGATAATTTTAATCGGGTAACAGTGCCAGCGAATCTGGTTTTCCTTGAGCGCCACCGCGTCTACCCAATGCAGAAGTTCAGCGCTGGCTATTCCGCGGAGCCAACACATATCGAGGAGTCTGCAGTGATGGTTCCGGGACGGAAGTATTACTTCGCCCATGTGAGCTGTACTTTTGAGGAAGCCACCAACCGCATTGATTGCCATCGAACCGATACAGGTGTGGGCCTGAAGTTTGGTATTGGCAATAGTGAGGTTTATCAGACTGATCCTGAAACATATAATCCTAGCGTGGCCAACGAGAACAACGGGTAAATGGTTAGGTCGAGGGCCAAGGATATGTCAGGCGTTCCTGCCTATATCCTTTGGTCGCTAATTACAGTCACATACCTTCTGTAGAATAGAGTCCATGATTGCTGTAATTGGCTCGACGAACATGGACCTTATTACGTATACCGATCAGATGCCTGCGATCGGTGAGACCCTGGCCGCCCGTGATTTCACTGTTGCCTGTGGTGGCAAGGGTGCCAACCAGGCTGTTGCGGCGGCTCGTATGGGCGCTGAGGTTGTGATGGTATCCAAGGTCGGTACCGATACTTTCGGTACCGATGCTTTGGCTAATTTTGCTGCTAATAAGATTGATACGCGGCACGTAAAGACTGTTGAGGGCACCACGGGTGTGGCCCCAATTATGGTTGACCGTAATTCGGATAACTGTATCCTGATTGTGGCTGGTGCTAATGGCAAGCTCAGCCCTGAGGATGTTCATGCCGCTGCCGATGATATTTTGAAGTGCAGCCACATTGTTCTTCAGCTTGAGGTCCCGCTGGAGACTGTATATGCCGCTATTGAATTCGGCGCAAAGCACAATATCCCAGTGATTTTGAACCCTGCGCCAGCCAATCCTGATTTGGACCTTAAGTCCATTGCAGCCTGCACATACGTCATGCCTAATGAGTCCGAATTGGCAACTCTGACCGGCATGCCTGTTGATTCCCCAACTGAGGTTGAGACTGCAGCGAAGCTCCTGCTTGGTCTTGGTTGCGAGCATGTCATTGTAACCATGGGTAGCCGTGGTGTGCTGTGGATTAATAAGGAAGAATCCACCCATATTCCTCCTATTGAGGTTGAAGCTGTGGACACCACCGGTGCTGGCGACTCCTTTATTGGTTGCTTTGCTGCGGAGCTCGACCGCGGTGCTTCTGTGGCCGATGCCCTTGCTATGGCTAACCGCTATGCAGCCACCGCCGTAACTGGCCAGGGCACTCAGCCTTCCTACCCTTATCGTGCAGATATGGTAGGCGAGGCCTAAAATGAAGCCATTTGTCGCCATCGACTTTGAGACTGCCAATAACCTCCCTTATTCGGCTTGCGCAGTTGCTCTCGTTCGCTTCGATGCCTCCGGTAATCCAACCGAGACGCTATCGACGCTTCTCAAGCCGCACCCAGAAGCGGATTTCTTTAATGACATTAATATCCGCATCCACAAGATCCATCCTGAGGATGTAGAGGACGCACCTACGTGGGCCGATATCTACCCTGAGGTGCAGCGCTTCATTGGGAGCGATATGTTGGTGGCGCATAATGTGCGTTTTGACCGTAAGGTCTTTGAAAGCCTCAATGAGGCCTTCGGCCTCCCCCAGATTTCTAATGACTGGGATTGTTCGCTGGTCATTGCCCGCAAGTTCCTGCAGGATATTGAGAACCATCGTCTCAATACGGTCTTTCATCATTACTTCCCATCTGAGGGATTTAATCACCATGAGGCCTATGCCGATGCCATTGCCTGCGGCCGTATCTACACAGCTATGAACCGCGAATTTCTCGATTAAGAAAGTCACCATGTTCCCCGAATTTGTCGCCATAGATTTCGAGTCCCCCAATGGCTCACCATATGATGTGTGTGCTGTTGGTATGACTCGTTTCGACATGTCCGGGGATGTGAAGGACGAATACTACTCTTTGGTTCGTCCGGCTGGCCATCTTAATACGGTCTTCAACCCTCATGCGATCCGGGTTCATAATATTTATCCGGAGGATGTGGTCGATGCCCCGTATTGGGAGCATATTGCCCATGATGTCCATAGTTTCATTGGGGACACACCTCTAGTGGCTCACTCAGCCCGCTCGGATCGCTCTATGTTCTTCTATGCATCCAGGCGTGCGCGTCTAGCCATGCCGCGCAACCCCTGGTACTGCACACTAAAATTGAGCAGCGAACTCCTGCCAGAACAGGAACGCTACAGCCTTCATAATGTTTTCGATAAACTCTTCCCGGACCAGGACTTTGAGGCCCATAAGGCCGACCAGGATGCCTGGGCCTGCGGCAAGATTTTCAGCCAGCTGGCTCCACAAACAGGTGATATTGCCACCTTGGATTCCATCTGCAAACTGGGCCCCATGCACACAAGCAAGTCCAAGGCCCCGGCTCAGAGCAGCCAGCGCATTCTCTCCATTGACCCTGATGAATTTGCGGCCCTGCTTGGTCAGGTCGCGGAAAGCTCCGCCTTCAATGGTAAGAATGTCTATCTGAGCACCAAGACCTCAGAGATCGACAATAACTCTCTGGCACTATTGGTTCGTATGGGTGGCGGCACCACCCAGCACAGGATTAGCAACCAGACCCAGGTCATTATTCTTGGGGCTAATGATCCTATGCCCGCAAAGATTCCGGATCAGGCGCTGTGTATTAGCGAACTAGAGATCGCGGACTTTATTGATGCGGGTGCCCTTCTCCCCTAGGGCCACTGCGCGGGCTTCTTCCATAGCTTCCTCGCGGGCAGCCTGCTGCGCAGCAAAGACTTCCTCATCGCGATAGAGCAGGCGGGATAGCCAGTTGAGGTGAAGGATGCGCAGGACAAATTTCACGGTGCGACGGACGCGACCATCCACGGCACCAAAGGTACCGGAACCACCCAGGATTGCCAGCGCAATACCAAGGGCAATCATCACCCAGCATGCACGGTGAAGGAATGCATCAGTTGGCACTGCAGCAGCCTGTGCCAGGAATACCGACTGCTGATCTTCAGGGGTGGTGCCATTGAAGCTCAATGCATCCTGCACCAGTTCACCATTGAGGTCACCATAATAGTCGTGCACATCTTCCTGGATGCTGACAATCAGACCGGTGAGCTGATCCACCACAATATCGCGGTCCACAGAGTGGAAGAGATAGTAGGTTTCGCCATCAATGACTGTGGTGTTAAAGACGCTGTTATACAGCAGCGCCACATTGGTTGGCTCAATGCGCTGATGGTAGTGGTAAAGGGTACGACCATCGCGCTCCTCTGCGCCACTAAAGATGGCTGGGGATGGCTGGCGCAGCGTGTAATCAAAGAACTGGTACATGGTCTGCTGGGCATTGGTAGGGAATTTCATCCACACACCAGAGACAATGTCATTAGTAACCGGGGAGGCCATCTGTGAGGAGATAGTCGCCTCACCCAATGCCAGACCACTCAGACGATCCACACGGTAGGACCATACTTCCGCAGTGTACAGATCATCCAAGACCGCCCCGTCATTGGAATAGGTGGTGAGACCTGCACGCACCGTCACGCTATTACGGTCGGCCGGCTCCATCATCTCCACATGGATCTGGCGGGTAATACCCGCATCCTCATCCACAATCCGCATTGTGGTGTTGCTCAGATTCAAGGGTAGGCGACCGTCATTGATGACATAGCGTGGAATGAGTACGCCAAGTACCAAGAAGAGGAGACCGAATCCTAAACAAATCGCTGAGCCAATGCGAGTCTTTGGGAGCATGAAGACTATCTTACCCGATGGGATAGGCAATCAATCCATAGCTTTTAGCGCAAAAGAATACCCGCCCGGGTGAAACGGCACAGACCGCACACCCCAAGGCGGGTATTTCAAAGCAGGCATCCTCAAAGAGACGCCCCACTACTCAGCTGAGCAGCTTAGTCCTTCCACTCATCCAGCTTAAACTCACAGAAGGCAATCTGTTGGTTCTTAGCGTAAGCGGCCTCCGTATCATCAAACATGAGCTGGCCATTGCACTTATTATCGGCATCAGTCTGGCCTCCCTTGCCGCGTTCGCGATCCATGAAGGAAATCCACATGAATGGCAGGCCATCACGGTTCTTTGGATAGACCTTGGTGATGTGCAGGGTGCCGCCATCCGGGGCGTCCTTAATCAGCCACTGGACATCCTCGTTCTTCAGAGCGCGCTCAATGCCAGTCTCATAGCCCTTGGCAGTGAAGTCGGTCGGAAGGACGAAGAAAGCATAACGATCGATATCGGCGGTATCCGCACTGTAGCAATTCACATTACCAAGACCATTGGCCTTACGGTACTCATTAATCTTGGTGCAGGCACGGTAATAGCCCTGGCGTTCAGTCAGGTCCATCGAGGATGGGAAGATACGGTTCTGGTACCAGTTACTCATGAGACCAACATAGAAGGTGCCATCGGAAGCCTTAGAGACACCAAAGCCAACCTGGGTGATCTGGCGCTGGACCATGTGGCGGTAGTGGCCCTTGCTGTTCTGCCAACTGTTGATGGAATCCTGAGGTGTGTAGTTACCGCCACCCATCCAGAGGTTCTCACCCACATCAGCTGGCGCGGTTTCGCCTGGCTTGCTGTGGAAGAACTGCTTGGTGCTTGCAAGATAGTCGGTCCACTTCTGCTGTGCCTTGTCCAAATAGTCATTGGACTGTGGAACATACAGACCACGATCGGCACGCCACTTCTCATAAGCTGCATGAAGGCCAAGAACAGCCTGCTCAGTAGTCAGCTCGGAATACGGACGATTAATGTACTCCGCACCATTGCCGCTAGCAGCGGACAGACCGGAGCTCAATTCGAAGAAGGAAGAACCTTCAGCATGAGCAGGAGTAGCGGCGGAACCAGCCACAAAAGTGGCTGCGGCAAGAATACCGAGGACTGCGCGGCTAGCGCGCTTAAAATACTTCTTCATTTTGAACCTTCATATTGGTTATATCGGCCATCTCTTCACACGATGACCGATGCGGTGAGCCAAAACACGAGCCTTAACTGTGAATTAACTCAACCTACGTACAGCTTTAACCAAGGAATAGCCTATCACACGATGGTGACACTTTATTGACCAGCGGTTTTAAGCACACAGCGACCCAAGGTCATGAAACTAGCCTAAGAAATAAATAGGCGGATTGAGGTGCAGTGAGCCCCAAAAGCCAAGGAAAATGCCACCCACAGTGAGCCAAAACGGGGCTAATTCCCTGAATGTTCACTGAGATCCACACAATGCCCCAGGATCAGCCAAAAATTAGATGAATCCTGAAGAGAGAAATTCACACCAGCATCACACACCACAGGAAAACACCTGGGCGGGGAGGAAAATCCGGGGCATCTCCCGGTAATCCCACAGGAAACTAGCACCTAGCTATTATTCGCTCCTAGCAAGTATGCTTCGGCGCGAAACTATATCCAATACGAGACCACGTCCCACGAAAAATGCCCCACTACCTGCACAAACATACGCCCCCATCGCCCCCTTCCCCGCCCCACCCGAAAGGCCCTAAAGCTTGGGAATACCTGGCAGAAACATGCGGGAAAACTTACTTACCCGGCCTATGCAGGGACTACTTTTGTTGACTTGTCAACATATTTAGCCGGGCGTAGCATGAATCTCATCAGTTCAAAACATCAACCGAAAGGAAACATCATGAAGTTCACCACCGCCCGCAAGATTGCAGTTTCTGGCGCATTTGCATTCGCTGCTCTCACAGGCGCAGCTACTGCGGCCCATGCCGATGAAGTAGCTGCGGCCGTGACTGTAGTGAATCCAGTCGATGAAGCACGTGCTGAGGCTCTGGCTACGCTCGACAGTCTAGACAATCTTCCCACCTATAAGGTTCTGAATGCCGAACGTAGTCTTAAGGAGGCCAGCACTGTAGATCAAATTAACACCATCATCTACAATACAAAAATGCTCGATACCCGCATCGCCATTAACTCACATGCCGATGCTGATAACGCCTAGTCACAACCCTGAATAGGCAAAAAATTAACGTCCCTCTGTGTGTCTGATATTGCGTTAATTGCTGAAGTCGCCGGATACCCACTACCCCCGGGTATTCGGTTTTTTCATGCCCAAATCCGGCGCCCCCTGAAATGGTTGACAGCAATATAGCACAACCTCTATGATGTATTCAATTACCTATAGCTAGGTAGTTATCGTCCGAGTCCGGGCCATCCGGACTACCACATCGAATACTAGAAGGAGGTCTCCCTAATGGATAACACCATCGCACGCCGACGTAGCTTCGGCTTTGGCGGTCTAGTGGCAGATTATCTCTATCTGCTGCCCATCGCCTATGTTGGCACAGTTCTTGTGACTGAGAATTTCCAGCACTCGTGGGCATCACTAGCTGCACCGCTGACTAATTTCCCGGTGTTCTTCGTAGTGTCCATCTTCGGCTTGATCGCGCTTCGCGCCTATCGA
Source organism: Corynebacterium sp. (assembly GCA_030530985.1). Lineage (GTDB taxonomy): Bacteria > Actinomycetota > Actinomycetes > Mycobacteriales > Mycobacteriaceae > Corynebacterium. Next base: position 29,596 of record JAUMTX010000017.1, on the reverse strand, counting down.
CGTTCCGCCAAGGTAGACGGGCCGAATACAAAGAACATCCTGCTCGTGGATTCTGTCGAATCTGCCTCTGATTCGACTATTGGCAAGCGCGCTGCTCAGTATGTGATGGCCTTCATCGCCATTGCTGTTGTGGCTCCCTTTGCCCAGCCTGAATTCAGCTTCAGTCTCGAGGCGCTGCTCTACCCTGTTAGGATTCTTCCTTTTATCCTCATCGGTAGTGCTGTCGCGGTAGCAGGCAGCTCCATTCTTGGACCGCTTGGACGCCGTATCTAGTCGCCGTATCTATGAGTCACTGAATTAGGGCTAATGCCCTTGACCCAACTCCCTTGACTCGGCCTTCCTGCTTCGGCAGGGAGGCCATTTTTCTGCCAAGACCCCGCCCAACCCCGCAGATAGCCGCAGCAGAAAATAAAAAAAGAGCGTACCCACCGTAGTGGATACGCTCCGCGCGTTCAAGCAAGTGATTACTTGAGGGAAACCTTAGCGCCAGCCTCTTCGAGCTTAGCCTTAGCAGCCTCAGCGTCATCCTTGGAAGCACCCTCGAGGATAGCCTTAGGAGCACCCTCAACGAGCTCCTTAGCTTCCTTCAGGCCGAGACCGGAGACGATCTCACGAACAACCTTGATAACACCGATCTTCTTAGCACCAGCGTCCTCGAGAACAACGTCGAAGTCAGTCTTCTCGTCCTCAGCAGCGCCGCCTGCAGCAGGAGCGCCAGCAGCTGCAACAGCAACTGGAGCAGCAGCGGTAACTTCGAAGACCTCTTCGAATTCCTTAACGAACTCGGAGAGCTCGATGAGGGTCATTTCCTTGAAAGCTTCAATGAGCTCGTCCTTGGTGAGCTTAGCCATGATAGTAGTTCCTTTCGGTTAAAAATGGTGAAGTGAAAGCTTACTGCTTCTTTTCCTGGAGTGCAGCGCCGAGGCGTGCAACCTGGGAAGCAGGAGCGTTGAACAGGCCTGCGGCCTTTGCCAAGTTGCCCTTCATGGCGCCAGCCAGCTTTGCGAGAGTGGTCTCGCGGTTATCAAGCTCGGCGATGGCATCAACCTGAGCTGCGCTCAGAGCGTTGCCGTCCATGTAGCCACCCTTGATCACAAAGACCTTGTGGTCCTTGTTGAAGGTCTTGAGAGCCTTAGCGGCGTCAACAGCCTCGCCCTTAATGAAGGCGATAGCAGTTGGGCCAGTGAGGTGCTCATCCAGACCTTCTACGCCAGCTTCCTTAGCAGCCAGCTTGATCATGGTGTTCTTGGCGACGGAGTACTGGACATCAGCGCCAAGTGCGCGACGCAGTTCGGTGATCTGAGCAACGCTCAGGCCACGGTACTCGGTCAAAACTACGGAGCTGGACTCCTCAAAGCGTGCCTTGAGTTCTGCCACAGCTGCGGTGTTCTTTGCATTAGCCATTACTTCGCCTCCTTCCTCAATGTACAAATGTCTTTCCGCCGGGGTCTTTACAAAAGAAAAACCCCGTGCAAGAGCACAGGGAACATTCCTACATGAGGAATAGCTACCAGTTCTCCTGCGTGGGCCGTCCTTATCGGATCCTTCGAGGGATTTCTCCCTGACCGACGGTCTTCGGTGAACCTAGACCAGGCACAAAAGTCCTGCGTCAAAATTCTTAACAAGATTAACACCCGCCCCGCAGAAGATCAAATCCGCACGTCAGCTACCAAAACCGACACCTGAGTTAGCCACTATATTAATCCCATTCTCCACTGCTACATAAAGATCCTGGTGAACTTGATCATGTGCCAAAGAAACCCAACACACTGCGCAGGCTCATAGAAAACGGGACCTTGTTCACCTATTTGCACCAGAAGAACAAGATCCCTGACGTACCAAAAACAAACAACGCCATAGAGAACCAGAATAGACAAATCCGAGGGGTACTTGAACATCACCGGGGATTCGACCTATACAAGCAACTCCAAACCGTGTGCTGGTACTGCTATAAGCGTACCAAAACACTCGCACACACCCGCGATGAACTAGTACAGTGCCTCAGCATCAACATATCTCTGCCTATAGCCCGCCAATAGCCCCCCTTACACATGGGTGCGGCATAAAAATGACCCTAGCCGTTTGTGCGTGCAATGCAGAGGCCTGGCCAGGGGTCGATCGGTATCTATATTAGCTGAAAACAGGGCCATTAGCCCCTTGGCCTGGTTAACGCCCTTATTAAGTTCGTTGATGAACCTGGGGGCACACATTACCGGCTTTAGCAGCTAGCGTGGCATATTTGCCACTCCAGCCCCTACTGCACCAAGAAGAATCAGAATTAACAGAATAATGCTGAAACTCGAGCCGCTGCCACGGCCTGGTGCAGGTGCCACAACATCCTGACTACCGCCTTCAGGCTCCTGAACAGGGTTGGACTGAGTAGACTCCGCAGAATTTTCGGCTGGGCGGCCGGTGCTTTCTTCCGCACCCGCTGGTTCAGCAGGCTTTTGTGGTGCAGGCTCTGCTGGCTTAGTCGGTGAGGTGCTCGTTTCTGGCTCACCAGGCTTATTTGGCTCAGGTGCCTTCGGGCTCTCAGAAGGTGCCTTCGGCTGGGTCGGGCTAGTTGTTGGACTAGTTGTCGGACTGGTCGTTGGAGTGCTGGTTGGCACCGTGTAGTTCAGCGGTGCTTCCTCCGAGGCGAAGTCACTGTTGGTTGCAGCGGCCCTGACTAGGTAGCCATTGGTGCTGCCCGGCGCGGTGGTGATGAGTGGGAGGATGAAGTGATCCCCGGTCTTGCGGATGCTGCGGGTTTGGCCGCCACTGGATACGAGGAGGGTGTCAGTATTCTTCGGATCGGGGTTGAGTGCCAGAAGAATATTACTGCCTTCCTGGCGGAGGACACTGACTGCGGGGGCAGCGGGGCGGGCAGGCAGGGTGAGGGTGGTGATGGCGCTGGTGCGCTTCTCCCCTTCGATGGTTTGGGTGCGCTGCAGCTGCAGGGTGTCACCCGGCTGGATGCTGTACTGGCCAGCAGTGTTGGTTGGGGTTGCGCCGGTTATTGTCAGCTCTTCGTTTTGTGCACTGCGCAGGGTGATGAGTTGCTGCGCATAGTCAATGCTGTAGTCGGCGCTGCTTGGGGCGGGCACGGTTGGTTCCGGCTTGGTTGTGGCCGTGGCTGTAGTGGTGGTTGGGATGATATTAGGGTTGGTGGCCGTGGTGAGGGTGAGGGTGTACTTGGTATCCGCAGGCAGGCCCTTAATGGTGATGGAATTAGGGCTGAGGTCATAGGTCAGCTTGAGGCCACGGGTATTGCTGAGTTCAGCGCTGCGGGAGGTGCCGTCAATATCGACCTGGCCAATGGTGCCGGTGGCATCACTCAGGGTGAGGACATAGTCCTTCACACGGAGATCCAGATTCATATCCGCAGTGATGCTGCGGATAGTCTCTTTGGTGGTGTTCAGGCCTATATATGGCTTGAATTGGTTTTGGGTAGTAGCAGCGGCCTGGGCGGCTGCGGTGGCGTCGACACGCCCGGCGGGGATGCGGTAACCCTTCACATAACTGACGTTGTAGTCAGCGGTGCGGACGAGAATATCACGCACTTGGCTTTGGGTCAGGTTCTTGTTTTTCTCAAGCATGAGGGCGACCACACCGGCCATGCTTGGGGCGGCGGCGGAGGTACCATCGAAGGAATAGTAGCTGCCATGGTTTTGACCAAAGAAGGTATTGATGGTGCCGGCGGCGCCAAGAATCATTGGCATTGGGGTGGGTTCCCCGGTGGCAAGGCTCGTGCCAAAGGAAGAATAGGAGGAAATGACCTGCTTGCGGTAGGAATCCACAGCGCCCACACTAATGGTGGTGCCGTCATTGGCATGGCCAATGGTGGATTCGCCCACAGCAACGCCATCCTGGTAGTCCTTCCACTTGCGATCCACAAGTTGGGCCACGGCGCTGGTGTTATGGGCCGCGGTGTAGATGGCGTCGCCCGCCGCATTGGCATTCTTTTTGGCGCGCTGAATCACCATATAGACCTTGCCGGAGCCATCGACATTCTCGCGGTTCACACCAACACCAGAAACATTGGCTGGTGCAATAATGGTACTCTGGGCGCGGCCGGCCAGGACATAGTCACCATTGGAATTCTTGGTATAAAAATGGGCAATATAGGCGGAATAATTACCCGCCGCATCCGGCTGAAGATCCGCGCCAAAGATATAGGAGTATTGGAAGGTACCACCGCTAACATCAAGGAAGGTCAGCTCCTCATAATTATCCTCCGGGTTAGGTCCCCACTGAAGACAATCCTGGTTGCGGATATTCGTGACCCAATCCGGGCAGGTGGTTTGGCGGTAGTTATCAATCCGCCAACCAGCAATGGGCTGGCCCGAGGCATCAAAACTATTGAAATTACCGGCCGAGGACATCCACACAGTGCCGGCATTAGTGACCTGCTCAATATACTGTGAGAGCTCACTCTTGCCATAGATATACTCATCGCCGCCCAGGACATCATCAACAATAATGTCCACCCCGGCATCGATCAGGCGCTGGGCGGCCTGCATAATACCATCCGTGAAATAGCCGGCCGCCTTTGGCTTGGCCTGGGCGGTGGCAAAATAGAGCTCCGCCTCGGGGGCGATCTGATAAATCACCTGGGCCATGGCGCGACCCTCATCGGTGGCATTATCGCCCTGCATTTCAGCAACCACAGTCACCGGCTTGGTGCTCCCACAGGAAGAATTACCTGGGAGCGCATTGCGGCTCACATCACTGGCCGCGCCGCCCTTGAGATTAAAAGAATCCGAAATAATACCAATCTTCACACCCTTGCCGGTGCCCACATTTTTGGCATTAAGGGCGCCCAGCAGGTCACGGCCAGTGGCATTAATCAAAGCCTCACTGGTATTTGGGTTCTCACAGGACCCACTAGCAGCACGCTCCGCATAGACCGGTACGCTGGTATCATCCGGATCCTCCACTGGGGTGGGCCACGGGGTACTCGGAATAGCAGTGACCACGCCCGGCGCGGCAAGAACCTGGGCGGCATTGGCCTCCGGAATGGCCATATAGACTGTGCCCGCAGTGGTATCCGCATCAAGGATCTCACCCAGGGCGGCAAGGGCACCAATGCTCTGCACTCCCCCATCATTGATGCGCACAAGAATACTCAGGCGCCCCTGGGAATCCCTGGCTGCGGAAAGCAAAGTCTCCGCCACAGCCTGCTGCAATTCCGCATCCTGTGACATGTCGGTTGCTGTGGCCTGTGCCGGCGCCACCTCGGCGAAACTCGCCTGGGGTACAAGCACAAGACTGCCCACCAGGGCCAGTGCACTAAAAATAGACTTTATGCTGCGGGTGCGCATGGTGGCGCGGGGGCTACGGTGGGCACATATGGACTTTCCGGCACGGTTCATATCTTTAGTTTAAATTGCCTGGCGGAAAATCACTATTTTGGGTATATTTTCCTGAAATTATGCGGAAAGTGGCAATGGGAAAACAGGAATTGGGAAAATCCCAACCTCAACTATGTACTTGGCCAGGAAGAAGAAAGCCACCAGGCCAATTACCAACTTGGTGCGCGGGGTGGAACCAAAAGGCTGATAGCCCGGGGCACTACTGCCCCTGGCCGCACCCGGCGTATCACCACTATTAACCGATGCGGGGAAACCAAATTCCGCATTCAGGGTGGCCGCATCACCCGCGAACCTCCCCAACCAGGAATTCACCTCTGCCCGCACTCCCCCATTAATGCTGCCACCCGCCTCCTGGCAGGCCACCAAATCCATTTTGTATGTGCCAAGACGGTAGTACAGCAACCTATACTGCGCGGTGAAAAAATCAGTATCCATATTCTGCGCCAGGGTCTGCTCCTGGGATGCACTCAATCCCACCGCATACTTCTCCGGCAAATACTTCTGCACAATCCCCTCGGCCCACACCGTGGCCACCGCATCCTTATTCACCGCAATGCGGGAAGAAAAATCAAAAAGGGGTGCTGCGGCATCCCACTCGGTCAATGCCAAAGAATCACGAAGCTCCCCCGCACTGGTAATAGCACTGCCACTAAGGAAATCCGCCTGGCTGGAATCCGCCTTCATGGCATTAACCGCCGCATCAGCACTCTCGGCACTAGCCCCCTCGGCGGCAAGGAAGCCACGAATCACCGGCTCGGTGGCCGCATGGGCCTCATCAACCAGGCGCTGTGCCAACACACTTTCCGCCTCTGTGTGACTAAAGCTGCACACCCCATTGGTGGCGGTCGCCGTCCCCGCCACCGCGCTCGGTGCGCCCACCAGCGTGGCGCCTGCGAGTGCGGTGACAAGAATTGGGGTCAGCAACCTCACACGCCCCGCGCCGTGTACCTTAATCACTCTCGAATCCTCCGGGTGCAACTATTGGGAAAGTCATACCCGGATAATTTTACCAACCTTGCTATTGCAGATTCATCTGCGCGGCAAGCGCGGCACCCGCACCACCAAGAATCAGCAGAATCAGCGCAATAATCCCACCAATGGAACTACCACCAAAGATCCCACGACTCACCGTGGCCGACTCACCCGCATCCTGGCTGTTGTACACTGCCCTGCCGGCGGAGTCACCAGCATCCGCATCTTTATCCGCATCAGCATCGGAATCAGCCTCTGCCGATGTACTTGGCGGGGTGCTCTGTGTTGGGCTGTCCGCATCACCATCCACAGCCGACTCCGGCTCCGCTACATAATTGCCCGCACTACCAGCCGGGCTGGCAGCGGAATCACTCGCGCCAGAGTTGCTTGGGCTATTGCTGCTCGTGCTTGTTGTTGTGCTTGTGCTGCTGCTGCTGCTTGGTTCGCTGCTTTCTGTCGCGCTGCTTGTTGTTTCTTCCTGGGTATTGTCCTCAGTCTCGTCCGCGCTGTTGTCCGCGTCATTGTCCACGTCGTTGTCCTGTGTTGCCGTTGGCGTCGGGCTCGCCGTTGGCGTCGGGCTCGCCGTCGGTGTTGGGGTTGCTGCGGCGGGCACCGTGGTGCTTAGTGCTTCGGACCAGTCGGAGCTGAAGGACTCATCGCCGGCGGACCAGCGGGCGGCGATGGTGAAGGTGGTGCCGCGCGGGATGGTGACTGTGGTGCTGTTATTGGTGATGGTGCTGGTGAGTGTTTCCCCATTGAGTTGATATTCAATGGTGGCACCATCCGGGGCGGTATCCGAGGAGGAGAGGACATAGGTCACGGTGGCACTATCCGCGGCGGCGGGTTGGGCGGTGACAGTGAAGGCCGGGGCTGTTGGGCGTTCGGCGATTTCATCGCTGGCAGCATAGGAGATCGCGGTGGCGATGCCCTGATTCATGCGCACACGGTGGAAGTACACAGTCACGCCCGGGTCAATATAGTCCCAGGTGGACAGGCCCACCTTAAAGTCAGGGTCGGTGGCCACCTCATAGCCATCATTAATGGTGATGGTGCCGGCAGCATAGTCAATGCTGAAGGACTCCTCAGCGGTAGGGGCAGGGAGCAGGCCGGTGATGGCTGTTTGCGTATTGGTGGCGGTGCGGGAGGAATCCGCATTATAGGTGACCACCAGGTCAGCGGTGTATTTGGTATTTGGGTCCAGGTTGATGAAGGTCACGACCGAATTGCCATTGCTATCAGTGCTAATGGTGTAGCGCGAGCTATTGCTGCTGCTAGCAGTGGTGCCCTTAATGGTGGCGGTGCTATCGCCCACACTAATGGCATAGGTATCGGTGGTGCCCGCATTGGCCAGGGTGACGCTCATAGTGGTGGCGGTGGTAGCCAGGCTCATTGTGGTCTTTGGTTCCCATGGGGCGGTGCCCAGGTCAATGGCGCTAAAGTTCACGCGGCCGCCGGTCATAGTGAAGCCAGTGGCGGTGTAGCTATAGCGAATATTGGTATCGCTGGTCTCCTGGAGGAGGCTGAGCACCTGAGATTGGGTGAGTGTGGAATCCGCCTGCTTCAGGCGGGCAATAATACCAGCCACGGCAGGGGCCGCAGCCGAGGTGCCAAAGAACTGCTTGGAGGATCCAAAGAAGGTATTGTACGCACCATCCACACCGAAAATATCCGGCTTGGAGCCGACAGTGGTGGTTTGTGGCGTGGCGTTGCCGGTGCTGCCACTGGATGGGACTGGCGCAAAGTAGAGGGTTGGGCTGCCATAGGAGGAGTAGCTCTCAATGCGGCTGCGATTATTCGGGGTGACGGCACCTACGGAAATGGAGCTGCCATCATTGGAGTGGCCGGTGGCAGTTGGACCCACAGTATCAGTGGAGGTATTAATCGCGGTGCGGCCAGTGACCATGGCGGTGCTTGGATAAATATCGGAGGTCAAGGCCGGGGTGGCATTATTCGAACCGTACTTGGTGCGGGCAATTACCATGCGCAGCTGGTAGGTGCTGCCAGAGCTAGCCGTGAGATTAGAGGTGGCAGTTTGGCACTGGGTGGTCAGGGCCGGCTGGTAAATATTGACTGGTACGGAGCACAGCAGGGTGCTATTGCCGCTGCTATTGGTGGCGTAGTAGCCCACGGTGAACTCAGGATAGAGGGCCGTGGTGGAGCGCGCATAGCGGTTGGCATAGTAGCGCCTATAGGTATTGGCATTGGTGTAGACGCGTGGGATGGCAGCACCAAAGGCGCTGGCAAAACTCAAGGTTGTGGAGGCATAGACATTGAGGGTGTCATAGGCGGCCGCACCACTATCAGTGGTGAAGCTCATGCAGTCCAGGCCACCGAGACCGGTGGCAAAACTTGGGCAAGTGGTTGGCGTGTACTTGGTGGTTTGCCAGCCGCCCACACTGGTGGAGGTGGAGCTACCGGAGGTCTTGGCGGCAGAGCCATTGCCCGCCGCAGACAGGTAGATCACCCCATTGGCGGTCACGGCATCAATATAGGAGGAGAGGTCACTCTTCTGGTAGAAGAGCTCATCGCCGGCGCTCACATCATCAACAATGATGTCTACGCCCGCCGCATAGAGAGTGGCCACAGCACTCTTAATAGCGCTGGTGGTACCGCCCTTGACGGCCGCAAAGTACATTTCAGCCCCGGGCGCGGTTTGGTAGAGTACCTGCGCCATGGCGCGACCCTCATCGGTATAGGTCGCAGTGGAGCTATTCGTATTATCGGTCAGCACGGTCACGGCAGTGGTGCCGCAGCCAGCCTTACCCGGCAGCGCACCGGCCTCCACATCGGAAGCCGCCCCACCCAGAGCATTATAGGAATCGGAAATAATACCGACCTTCACCCCGGTGCCATCAAAAGTATTATCAGTCACGCCCAGCACATTGGCCAGCTCATAGCCCCAGGCGGAATTACTCTTGGTCACATTGGGGTTGGTGCACTCCCCTGTTGTGCTGTCCGTGCCTGTCGCATTGGTGCGCAGGCTCAGAACTGGGGTGCTCTCATAGTCATCGGGTTCCACGGGGCTGGGGATAAAGTGCGGACTAATGCCACTAATCCCATCGAGTTCCACCAGGCCAGCTAGGCCCTGCTCATCCACGGCGATGACAAAGAAGAAGTTATGCGGGTCATCGTAGATGATTTCGCCATAGGCCGCTGCCTCCGCGCTTGTCGACGCCCCCTCATCGCTCAGACTCACGTCCATAACCATGCGACCCAAGTCATCACGCTCATAGCCCTGGTCATATTGGGCAATGAGAGACTCTACCCAAGCATCCGCAAGTTCCCCAGTGGCCTGGGCGGAGTCGCTCAAAAGGAGCGAATCTTCGGCGCGGGCTGTTGGGGAGCTAATAAAAGACACGGCGGTTGCCGTGGCAATAATGAGAGTGAGAATGCGGAAAGCCGGGTGAGGTTTCATGTAGCACATTATAGACCATGAAAATGCTGGTTACCTGCAAATTTATGATTCTCACAGCACATTCATGCCCAATAACTAAAAAACCCACGGCCGAAGCCGTGGGTCAAAGAATGATTCAAGAAAGCTTATGCCTGAACCTGAACTGGGATACCAGGACCGGAGGTGGAGGCGATAACAATCTTCTTCACATAAACACCCTTGGAAGAGGATGGCTTGAGACGAAGAATCTCGTCGAGCAGAGCGCGGAAGTTCTGCTCAAGCTGCTCTGGGGTGAAGGAAGCCTTGCCGATGATGGCGTGGAGGTTGGAAGCCTTGTCCACACGGAAGGAGATCTTACCGCCCTTGATGTCGGCAACAGCCTTAGCAACATCGGTGGTAACAGTACCGGTCTTTGGGTTTGGCATGAGGCCACGAGGACCCAGAACGCGAGCAACGCGACCAACCTTGGCCATCTGGTCAGGGGTAGCGATAGCTGCGTCGAAGTCGGTCCAGCCTTCCTGGATCTTAGCGATCAGGTCATCGGAACCAACAACATCAGCGCCAGCAGCCTCAGCCTCGGTAGCCTTCTCGCCTGCTGCGAAAACAACAACGCGAGCGGTCTTACCGGTGCCGTTAGGCAGGGACACGGTACCACGAACAAGCTGATCAGCCTTACGTGGGTCAACGCCGAGACGAATAGCTACGTCGATGGTGGCGTCAAAGTTCTTGGAGGAGGTCTCCTTAACCAGGGCAGCTGCCTCGGCAGGAGTGTACAGGCGGCCTGCGTCGATCTTTTCGGCGGCGGCGCGGTAAGCCTTAGACTTCTTGCTCATTTAAAATCCTTAACAGATTTGGTGGTGTAACGGGCCGGAGCGGGCCCTACCACGATGAATATTTAGAAAGAGTTGAAATTAACCTTCAACAACAATGCCCATGGAACGAGCGGTGCCGGCAATGATCTTGGCAGCATTCTCGATGTCATTAGCATTGAGGTCTTCAAACTTGGTCTGTGCGATTTCCTTGCACTGATCCCAGGTGACCTTACCGACCTTCTGGGTGTGAGGAACGCCGGAGCCCTTCTGCAGGCCAGCAGCCTTGAGCAGGAGCTTAGCAGCAGGTGGGGTCTTCAGCTTGAAGTCGAAGGAGCGGTCTTCGTAGACGGTGATCTCAACAGGGATCACATTGCCGCGCTGGCTCTCAGTTGCAGCATTGTAAGCCTTGCAGAACTCCATGATGTTCACGCCGTGAGCACCAAGAGCTGGACCTACAGGAGGAGCTGGGTTAGCAGCGCCGGCTTCAATCTGAAGCTTGATGTAGCCAGAGACCTTCTTCTTTGGAGGCATCGAATTACCTTCTTTCGTGTTAACAGAAAAGCGACGCTCGATGCATGAACGTCGCTGTTCCGCCCGGATGCCAGCACTGTGCTAGCCACCGGAAGAGATTATGGAACGCGCTTTAGCACGCGATGTTCCATTTTAGCTGATCTTTTCCACCTGGTCAAAGGTGAGCTCCACTGGGGTCTCACGACCGAAGATGGAGACCAGTGCCTGCAGCTTGCCATTCTCATTATCCACGGAGGAAATGGTGGCGGAGACGCTGGCCAGTGCACCGGAAAGAATGGTGACGGCCTCGCCGGCCTCGAAGGAAGTCTCGGTGACCTTCTTGCGGCCTGCTGGGCTTGCAACGACCTTCTCGCCCTTGCTTGCCTCTGCTGGTACGGAACCATCGGAATCCACTGGGGTGTCTTCCTGTGGGAGCAGGAACTTAGCCACGTCGCGGTGCTTAACAGCGGTAGCTGCACCATCATTACCCACGAAGGAGGTCACACCTGGGGTGTCACGAACAACGGACCAGGAGCGGTCATCAATGTCCATACGAACAAGAACGTAGCCTGGGAGCAGCTTGCGCTTAACCAGCTTCTTCTTGCCATCACGGATCTCAAGAACCTCTTCGATTGGAACAACAACATCGTAGATGCGGTCCTCAACCTCAAGGGTCTGCATACGCATATCCAGGTTAGCCTTCACGCGGTTCTCATAACCGGAGTAGCACTGAATGATGTACCACTGGCCTGGCAGCTTCTTGAGCTCACGGATGAACTTACGCAGACGAGCCTTGTACTCAGCCAACTCAGCAGCATCCGCATCAACAGGAGCACCAGCAGCAGCCAGAGCCTCTGCAGGAGAAGCCGCAGGCTCAGAAGCCTCAGTACCTTCGGCTTCGTTCTCGATCGACTCGGCTTCGAGCTCCGCGGAATCAGAGGACTCTACGACCTCTGCCTCGCTCTCAGTGGACTCAATGGACTCGGCGGACTCGGTGGACTCCACTACCTCGTTGGTGAGTTCTTCGTTCAGGTTCTCTTCGTTGAAGTTTTCTTCGCTCATTCTTCCCTCGCTAAATCATGCTTGGCTTGTTATGGCCAAGCTTGCTCTTGCCATGCTCACTTTATTTTTGAAGAATCCCGCTGGCTTGGATTAACCATTAGATGCGGACTAACCAACCAGCATGGACTAATCAAAAATAATTCCCCAGGAGTACTGGGGAAAAGCATGATGGATAAAATTTAAACCCGCCTCTTGCGGAGGCGGGTGTTTAATATGCCTGTTATTATAACAGTTTTGCGGCTTTCTTCAAAATTAACCGAAGAGGGCGGTAATACCCTTGCCAGCCGCGAAGTCTACTACAGAGACGAGGGCAGTCATCAGAATCAAGAAGATAACAACCACTACGACCGAGCTAACCATCTGACCGAAGGTTGGCCAGATAACCTTGCGCATTTCGGAAACAACTTCCGGAATGTACTGGGTTGGGCCACCACCGAGCTTCTCGTCATCATGGACGAGAGACTTTGCTTCAGTGGCAGTCGCGGAGCCAGCTACCTGACGCTTACCGGCTGGGCGAACGCCAGCCTGTTCTGGTGCGCGTTCTTCGCTCACAACACTCCTTAGACTTGAAATAATTTGCAGGGGCGACAGGACTCGAACCTGCAACCTGCGGTTTTGGAGACCGCTGCTCTACCAATTGAGCCACGCCCCTTGGGCGAAAACACTATTCAATGTTTCCAACTCCACCCACTCTACCAGAAATCTCAAAGAGCACTAGCGAATTTAGGCGTTAAGACAAAAAATGTCCCTTCCATCACTGAAAGGCTAGTTTTCCATCTTAGTAGCGATGGCGAGAATTGAACTCGCGACACAACGATTATGAGTCGTTTGCTCT
>JAUMTX010000017.1:0-16618 GCA_030530985.1 Corynebacterium sp. | reverse complement strand
ACTGTCGACCTTTTCCTTACCATGGAAACGCTCTGCCGACTGAGCTAAGGGGGCTTAACTTCGCTTCTGGACTAGATTTTCATCTTGGCCCGTTCGCTGAAGCCTTGATTAGATTAACAGTAGAATCCCGAAACACACAAATCAGCATGTAAACCCCTATTTTCATACCCAATTTAACCCCATAATTACGCAAAATACCACCCAATTTTGCACCATTACCGCAGGCCAATGCCACTTTTTGCACGCATTTAGCGCGTTATCATTAGATCCTTGACAAGCGCCATAAAAAAAACCCTCCTGGTAGGAGGGCCTTCGACTACTTAAGTGCCACCAATTTTACTCCACAACCGCAAGGAGGCGCAGAGGCGCGCTCGCCCGCCAGCGCCCTCTTCACCGCCAACACGGCCAGACATGCTCTCGCCGGGGGCGTCGAAAAGCAAAGAGCAACTACTGGCAAGCAAGTGGTGACACGAAGAGGAAATACGAAAAAATCCCCAGTATCTCTACTGGGGATTGCTCGTGCCAGGTGCAGGATTCGAACCTGCGAAGGACAAGCCGGCGGATTTACAGTCCGCTCCCTTTGGCCGCTCGGGCAACCTGGCAAACCGTGCGTAATGCACTCAACAACTATATAACTTCACACGCAACTATGCAAATCCCCTGGTCATCGGGAAGATTATTGCAGAAAATTACAGCAGGAAAGTATGTGTTAAAGCCCTACTTAACCCACACGGGAGGCGGTGAAATCAGCAAGGCTACGCAGGGCATCCGTGGCGGCACAATCAGGCAGCTCATCCAGGAAACCATGGGCCTTGGAGAGGTAGTGTTCGACATCGCGAAGAGCAAGCTCCTTGCCAGAGCTCTGGGCAAGAAGATCAAGGGCACGTGCGACATCGGCGTCGTCGGTAAGCGGGCCGGTGAGAAGAGCGCGCAGCTCATCACCAATGGGGCTCTGCTCCTTCAAAGCATAAAGAACAGGCAGGGTGAACACGCCCTCACGCAGGTCCGTACCAGGGGTTTTACCGGACTCGCCAGTGGTGGAGAAAATGTCAATAAAGTCATCGACAATCTGGAAGACCATGCCAATCGCGTGACCATAACCCTCAAGGGCGGCAATATGCTCCTTGGAAGCCCCGGAGTGCAAAGCGCCCAGGTAGCCGGCGGCGGCAATGAGCACGCCCGTCTTCTCACGAATCACATCCATGTAGTGATCGACAGGGTCACGATCCTCCGCGCCAATGGTCTCACGCATCTGGCCAGTAACCAGCACGCCGAAGGTATGGGCAAAGTGACGCACAGTATCCACGCCCAGCTCAGCCATAATATTGGAAGCCAAGGCGAGCAAATAGTCGCCGGCAAGAATCGCCACCGAATTACCCCAACGGGAATTAGCGGAAGGCACACCACGGCGGGTAGGGGCCTCATCCATCACATCATCGTGATAGAGGGTAGCCAGGTGCGTCATCTCCACAACCACACCGGCCTTGACCACATTAGTACAACCCGGATTTGCACCATACTGGCTGGCCAGAAGAGCAAACATGGGGCGGAAGCGCTTCCCGCCGGCCACTGCTAGGTGCGAGACTTTGTCGGTCAGAAAATCAGCACCCGAGGCAATTTCAAGGCGCAACAAGTCCTCAACCTGCTGCATGCCCTTATTAATGGATGCTTCCAACTCAGAATCAACAGCAGCGCCTAGATAGGCCGTCATACTTTCCAATCCCGTCCGTTTATGCAATATCATCTAAACGTAGTTTACATGTTCGCCCACCATTTGAAGGATTACCTCCGATGAATTCCTATGAGCTTGTTGTCATTGGCGCAGGCCCCGCCGGCGCCGCAACGGCCATTCATGCTGCTCACCTGGGTTATTCGGTGGCCTTAATTGATGCGGCGGAATTTCCGCGCGATAAAACCTGTGGCGATGGCCTCACCCCGCGCGCCATGAAAGAATTGGCCACTCTTGGCCTGGATGTGCACCTGCCCTACCGCTCCCAGGGCCTGGCCCTGCACGGCTTCGGCGCCTCCGTCCACTGCCCCTGGCCTGCGGGAACCATCGGCTCTGCCCTGCGACGCACCTCCCTGGACGACCTCATTTTCCGCACCGCCACTGCCCTGCCCGGGGTGGATGCCATCACCGGATCCGCCGTGGTTTCCGTTAACCAGGACAGCTACGGCCGCCTGGAGTCCGTCACCCTGGCCAATGGCAGCGTGATTTCCGGCACATTCTTCGCCGTGGCGGATGGGGTGCGCTCCCCAGTGGGCAAACTCCTGGGCCGCCAGTGGCACCGCGAAGAGGTCTACGGCATTGCCGCCCGCGCCTACTGCTCCACCCCCAAGGCCGATGAACCATGGATCCACTCCCACCTGGAACTCCGTGAACCCGATGGCACCCTCCAACCCGGCTACGGCTGGGTCTTCCCCCTCGGCGCCGACGACGGCCACGCCAATGTGGGCTGCGGGGCCCTATCCACCGCGGCACGACCAGCGAAAATCAACACCAAGAAACTCCTACGCCACTATGCCCAACAAATTGACTCCACCTGGCACTTTGGGGAGCCCGAACACGTGGCCTCCGCCCTACTGCCCATGGGTGGTGCCGTCTCCGGGGTGGCCGGGCGCAACTGGATCCTGCTTGGTGACGCCGCCGCCTGCGTCAACCCCCTCAATGGTGAGGGCATCGACTATGCCCTGGAAACCGCCCGCCTGGGCGTGGACCTTCTGGCTAATCTGGGCACCGGTGACCTGCGCATCCTCTGGCCCATGACCCTGCGTGAACACTACGGTGCCGCCTTCTCCCTGGCCCGCAAGGCCGCCATTATGCTCACCTACCCCCAGCTCATCCGCTATGGTGGCCCCGCCGTCATGCGCGCCGGCCTCATGCCCATCGCCGCCCGTCTCATGGGCAACCTGGTCTACGAGGAGGACACCGACCTCATTGCCCGCCTCTGGCGCCGCGCCGGCCAGGGCAGCCAGTATCTCAGCCGCAGTGCCCTGTGGAATTAGCACCTGCAGTTGATGCCTGGAATTAGCACCGAGAATTAATACCCCCAACCAGGCTTTTTGAGTTTTCTGCCCCATAGCTATTAGGATTAGTTTCACAGCTATTGACAACAATTGCGCATTTGTACGAAAGACTGGGTCCAGATTGGAAAATCGGGCCCACCGAGTACTATGGATCGGGTTGTCTAACAGCCCCCAAAGTGCGTACATGGAAGGACTCGTGGAAGTAGGTGGAGCGCGTGCATCTCTCCCAGCTCTCTTATTCTGCTGCTGCCGATGAGGTCGTGCGGCAGTTTTTCCATAAGCACGAGCCCGATGCCATTGTTGATTTCACGCATCCTGGCATGGCCCGCAATGAGGCCCGCCTCCACCTCAAAGACCGCACCTATGCCGTCTTCTATGGCATAGCAACCAAGGTCAATGACCTGCTCAATGTCACCGCTGATCCCTCCATCCTGGATATGATCCTCGGCCCCGAACTCAGTGAGGAAGAGCAAGCAGCCCGGCGCGCCCCATGGGCCCGTGCCGCTGATGGCGAAGAGGTCGGCCCTGATGCCCTGCGCATTGCCTTTGCCGACTACCCTGAAACCCCAAGTAGTCGCAGCTCCGACTTTATGAAGGATAAAGACGAGCGCGAAATCCCTATCCCTCGCCCTGAGGGTGCCGTGGTGGATGGCATTATTGGCCTCATTATTCTGCGCCAACCAGGCATGCCTGGGGATCGCTTCTTCCTTTCCCTACTAACCCCTGCCTATGGTCGTCAGCTGCGCGCCGCCAAGGTGCCAAGCATCCGCATGATTGGCTACCCGGCCAATATCTATAATGACCTGCACTATGCCTTTGGCCGTAGCGCCCAGGATATTCCGCCGCGCCCAAGTAGCCAGGAGCGCGAATATGAAGTCACCAGTGGTGGCACAACCCTGAAGCTTCTAAGCCGCGGTGAGGATGGTTTCTACTTTGCCCCCGGTTTGGATATTCACCTCACCGACCATATTGATATTGAGCTCCATGGCCGCACCAATCTGCAGGCCCTGTACGCTCTCTATACTTTCCTGCTGCCTGCTGTGATTGATCAGCGCATCACTATTGATGGCCGCGAATATGAGCTTTCCCAGCCGGAGGATGATTCCACTAATTTCCAGCATGAGCTGATTCAGATCACCTCTGCCATTGATGGTTTGAGCAGTGTGGGTCTCAACCCTGAGCTCATGCGTGTTTCCCAAATCCACCAGTGCAGCCTTATTTGGAATACTGCGGAAAATATCTTTGAGGATATGGAAGTGGCGGGGCGTATCCCGGACTCCTTCGAACCTACCGATAGCCAAATCTGGTATCACCGCAATTCCATGCATGAGACCTGCAGCTGCGGTCACACCATTGGCCTCTACACTGTGGGCCGCGATGAAATGTATGAGGGCGAAGAGTACACCATGGTGGAAACTGAGTTCTTCCACCTCAATCTTTTCGACGACTATGTCTGCTCCAAGCTGGATGAGGACTGGCAGGGCTTCCATATGAACCCCTCTGTGCAGGAAACCATCCTGTACTCCATGAGCCGCATGCATATCAATGCTCAGGATATGAGCCGCCTGCCTTTTGTGGATAATGATCAACTCAAACTCCTCATCCCTCAGGCCATTGCGGATCTCAACCGCAACTCTGTGACCAGCCCCTACTTCGTGGGCTTTGCCTCCCGCGCCATTATGAACCTCTGGGCTCAGGTGGATACCAATAATTCCTACGCCTGGTCGGTGTACCTGATGGCCAAGCGCCGCCTTGGCCACGAAATGGACCTGACGGATCTCATGGGCCTGCAACGCCTGGCCGATGAACCAAAGGCGGAACTCCACGATCAGGTCTGGCTTCCAATCATCAAGGAAGACCCGGATGAACTGCGCGAAGTCCTGGGCATGCTCGACTACCGTGGCATTAGCGTCATTGTGAACCACCCATTCTGGGACTTCGCCTGCCGCTCCCCACGCCTGGCCGATGTGGTACTCGAATACGTACCCCTGCTGCGCCCAGTGTGCATTGAGCACTGGCGCATGTAGCACCAGACACAACACCAAACCAAACATCAAACACAGCAACAAACCAAGCAACACAAAAAACTGCTAACCCTCCCTACTGCCTGTAGTAAGATTCCATTAGCCACAAACGGTGGCAAAATCAGAATCCACGTCTACACACAAGACAAGGTAGGTAGGGACTATGTCCAAGCACAGGCTCATTATTGATACTGATACAGCGCAGGACGACTGCGTTGCCATTATGATGGGAGCCCTTTCCGACCGAGCCGATCTGCTCGGTGTCACCATGGTGGCAGGAAATGTTGGCTTTGACCTGCAGGTCAAGAACGCTTTTATGACTCTTAATGTCTGCGGCGTTCTCCATGAAATCCCCGTCTATTTGGGCGCCACCCAACCACTGATGCGCCCATGGCGCTCCGCCGCTGAGGTCCACGGCGATGGTGGCGGCGGACTCAGCATGGATCTCTCCGACTGTGCACCAAGCACGGAGCATGCCTCCGATGCCCTGCTGCGCCACGCCTATGAGGAAAAGGGTGAACTTTCCATCCTGGCCATTGGCCCACTGACCAATATTGCTTTGGCTCTGGCCAAGGACCGTAACTTCCCTAAACTGGTCAAGAACCTCTACATCATGGGTGGTTCCAATAATGGTCGCGGCAATATCACCCCTAATGCGGAATATAACTTCTATGTTGACCCTGAGGCCGCACGCATGGTCTTTGAGGCCGGCTTTGAAAATATCCATGTGGTGACTTGGGATCCAATCACCCTGCGTGATGCCACCATCAACCGTGAAGGCTATAAGGCCTTGGGTTCCGATACCCCACTGTCCCAGTTCTTCCACGCTGTCTGCGATACCACCATGGAATTCAATGAGTCCGTGGGCATTGATGGCTCCACCCACCCGGATTCCATCACCCTGGCCGCCATGCTCTACCCCGAAATGGTTCTGGAATCCACCGGCTACCATGTGGAAATTGAAACCAGCTCCGAACTCACCCGCGGCTATGCCTCCATGGCCTGGGCAAAATACGGTCTGACCCCAAATGCCACCGTGGTGGAAAAGATGGACAGCGACGCCTATTTTGGCCTGCTTGACTCCCTGCTCAAGCGTGATATCCAACCATCCAAGCCAATTCAGGGCCTGGTGTAAACCACCAACCCGTACAACACAGGACATTCCCTAAACACAAGAACTCATGACAGAAAATACTTCCGCGAAAACAACCATTAACCCGTCTATTCGGGTTACTCCTGCGCGCGGCAAGGAGATCAATCCGCCGCTCGTACTGACCGCCCTCATGCTGGTCATTGCTGCCTTCCAGCTCAATGCCACCATGCTCTCCCCTGCCGTTGGCGATATTGCTGAGGGCCTGGGCACCGATGTGGGCACCGTGGGTTGGTCCACCACCATCTTCCTTGCGGTGGCTGCCGCCCTGGGTATCTTCATCCCACCTTTTGCCGACCAGGTTGGCCGTAAGAATGCCCTGGTCTTCTCCCTGGTATTCATGACCGTGGGTACCCTGCTGGTGCTCTTCACCAACTCGGTGCTCTGCCTCATGATTGGTCGCGCCCTGCAGGGCTTCTGCGGCGCCACCTTCGCCCTGGGTAACCTCACCCTGCGCTCCATTCTGGATCAGAAGCGCTACGGTCTCTATATTGGCCTCATGGCCGCCATTAACAGTGGCGTTGCCGGTGTGGACACCCTCATTGGCGGCATCTTTGTCGACATGTGGGGCTATAAGTCCATCTTTGTTGTCATCCTGATTCTGGAACTCCTGGCCCTGGCTGCCGTCTACTATGCCGTGCCGGAAACCAGCCTGGCTAACCCACCAAAGATGGACTGGTCCGGTGCTGTGACCATGACCCTGGCCCTGTGGTCCGCCAATATGGCACTCACCTTCGGCTTTGGTAACTTCGGTTGGGGCCATGCCTACACCATTACCGCCATTGTGGTTGCTATTGTTGGCGGCATTGCCTTTGTCCTGGTGGAAAAGCGCACAAGCACCCCACTGGTTCCACTGGAAGAACTGGTTCAGCGCAATACCTGGGCACTGCTGGGCACCACCTTCTTCACCCTGTGCTCCGCTTTCTCCATTTTGCTCTACCTGCTGCCAGTGCTCTCCCTGGATGAGGAAAATGGCTTTGGCCTCTCCGCCACCGCCTCCGCCCTGTGGTTCCTCACCCCATTCTCCCTTGCGGGTTGGGCCACTGCCCCACTGGTGGGCCGCATCGCCCCATCCATCGGCTACCGCCTGGTTCTGCGCAGCGGCCTGGCTGGCTCCACCATCCTCATCGCCATCATGTATGTCCTGGGCCTGAACAACCATGTTCTGCTTGCCGCCCTGGCCTTCCTCATGGGTATCACCTATGCCGGCGTATCCAATCCAGTGCTCAATATTCTGGGCGTTCTTTATTCCTCTGAAAAGCGCCCCGGCATGCTGCCTGGTCTGAATTCCGCCGCTTTCAATATTGGCGCGGGTGTGGGCACCGGTATTATGGCCTCCATCCTCACCCATAAGACTGTGAGTGGCGACATTATGGCTGGTTATGAGCAGAATGTTCTCCTGGCCCTTGTGCTTTCCATTCTTGCTTTTGCCTTTGCCATGTTGCTACCAGCGAAGGAATCTGGCGAAGAGAAGATCTAAGCCGCCTGCAATCCAAACTGTACAGGTCAATTCAATTTCACAACCCGTGATTTTCTGAATTGACCTGCTTTTTTATGAAAACGAGGGGAGTTACTATATACTCTCCTATCGTACAGTTTAAAAAACGATGTGCAGAAGGGTGGTTTTCCGGATGAGCGTCTTTGTCGTCGGTGGGTATGAAAAGCTCACCGCTCAGTGGTCCGATGAGGTAATTGCGCAGACCAAGTGGATGCGCCATTGTCGTCGTCCATTGGCCCACGGGGGACAAGGCTGCATTATTGCACTCGCCGCCGGCCGAATCACCAAAAGGGTTGAACTCCTCACCGGCGTGGATTTCTCCCTCACTGCCATTGATGCAGTTGCCCTCCTCGAAGGGGAGCGTATCCGCCTCACCCTTCCGCTGGATGGCACAATCACGCGCCACCGCCCAAGCCCGCGGCACAGTGCCCCAACACGAAGCAATACCCACGCCTCGTACATGGCACAGAACAACTCAGCACAGAAAAACGCACAGAACACAGTGCACAGCACTGTGCAGGCACCGCTGGTAACTGCTGAAACTGTACGCCAGTCCATCCGGCCTTTTAACCGCGCCGATGTGGTGGTGGCCTGTACTGACCTCGGCCGCGATGTCTTCCTGGCCACCATGGACATGGCCCTCAAGCGTGGGGTGTACACCATGGTGCACTACGGCCCATCCGCCGCCGAAGATATTCGCGTGGAGGATCTCCGTGGCGCCCACCTCATTATTGCCCGCCTGGAGGACATTAACCACCTGGTGGATCACCAAGGCCCCTACTATGCGCAGGCCGCCCTCATGCGGGCAACCGGCGCGGCAGTACTCCTCACCGATAAGCTCTTCGGCTGCAGCTACATGCACCCGGATGGCACCCGCAATGAGTACTTTGGCGCCAAGCATGAACTGCGCGACCCAACCGGCGCCAGCGAAATCTTTACT
This sequence comes from Corynebacterium sp., assembly GCA_030530985.1. Taxonomy (GTDB): domain Bacteria; phylum Actinomycetota; class Actinomycetes; order Mycobacteriales; family Mycobacteriaceae; genus Corynebacterium. The sequence continues at coordinate 7,979 of JAUMTX010000017.1, read as the reverse complement.
GGCGCCCTGGCCGGCTATCTGGACCAAGGCCTGGGCATGGGTGAAGCCCTCATTGCCGCACAGGCGATGGCCATTCGCTCCACCGCAGTCTATGGCTGCGTGCCCGGACTCCCCGGGGATGCGGACCTCCCGCTCGAGGCCTGAACCCACCACAAAACCAGGCCCAACCTAAACACACACAGACTTGGCCAAGACCCCTCTTGGCCACAGAAAAAGCAGGGCCACGAAACCCGGCACCTCCTTGGGTAGAGAATGCAGCCACGGTTATCTACCCCCGGGTTTCGTGCCCCCGCCAACAACCATGCCGCCACCACTTTGCGCCCACAACTATGCGCACACCTAGGTGTTTGAAATATGGGAACCACGGGGCGCAGACAAGCTCCTCAATCACCGCCAACCCAACCGGCACAATTCCAGTCGGCGCATTTCAAATCAGCACTACTCTGCTGCATTCCCCATTGAATTCTTCCAATTCGCAAATTTCAAAAACCCAATCTCTCAGATCACTACCCCACCTCACTCCCCATAGACTTCACAAATTTCAAATCCACAAATTTCAAAAAAAAACGCAGCACTCCGTGCGCTGTCTCCCAAGAATCTGTCCAAGTCTCAAGTTTCAAACTCGCAAATTTCAAAAACCCAATCCCGCAGCGCACGGCCCGACTGCACTCCCCACCACACTGCCCCACCGACTTCTTCCAATCCACGAATTTCAAACTCGCAAATTTCAAACTCGCAAATTTCAAATGCGGCAATTTCAAAAAGTGTCGGGGCACAGCAAAACCCACACCCGCAGTGGGCGTGGGTTCATGTGTTTGGTGGGGTGGGTGGATTAGGGCTTGATGCCCGAGTGCAGGGCCACAATGCCGAAGTTGAGGTTCTGCCAACCGCATTCGGTCCAGCCGGACTCGGCCATGGCTTCGGCGACTTCCTCCTGGGCGGGCCACTTGGAGATTGACTCGGCAAGGTACTCATAGGACTCCGGATTGGAGGAGACCTTACGGGCCACGGCCGGCAGGATCTTGGTCAGGTAGAAGCGGTAGAGTTCACGGAAGCCGGGGATAATCGGGGTGGAGAATTCCGCCACGGTGATCTGACCACCAGGCTTAGTCACACGGGCCATTTCACGCAGGCCCGCACGGAAATCCTCAACATTGCGCAGACCATAACTAATGGTCACAGCGTCAAAAGTATTATCCGGGAAGGGGAGGTGCAGGCAGTCGCCAGCCACCTTAGGCACCTGACGCTTCTTACCAGCCTTGAGCATGCCCAGGGAAAAGTCCAAAGCCACCACCCAGGCGCCACTCTTGCCCAATTCCACAGTGGACACAGCCGTGCCGGCCGCCACATCCAGGACTTTCATGCCGGGGCGCAGGCCCAGGCGCTTACGGGTGGCCACGCGCCAATAGGCGTCCATGCCAAAGGACAAAAGCGTATTGGTCAGGTCGTACTTTTTGCCCACCGTATCAAACATGGCGGCAACTTCACGGCCCTTTTTAGACATAGAGGCACGGGACATTAAGACTTATCCTTCCGGTGTTCAAAGCGGTTGAGACCAAAACGCAGGGACCAAATTATCAAACTAGAGATTATAAAAAATCCCAGGGCTTGGGGGATAACCAGGTACCAGCCGCGGCCCTCAGGTTTGGCAAGCTCAGGGTCCTGCCAATCATAGAGGACCCAAATCATATCCCCCACTTTGAGGTTTTTCGTATTTCCAGGATACAGAAGACCATTGGCCGGGCTGTGATAATTGCCCTGCAAATCCTGGAATTCCACACCCACATAGTTCCTATCCACCACGCGCACCGTGGCCGGCACGCGCACAGCATGGGCCATGAGTTCCCGATCGTCCTTTAAAGGGCCCAGGATCATGGAGCAGGTAATAATAATGCAGCACACCCACAGCAGCAGGATGAGTTGGTGGACGCGTCGGTACAGGCGGTGGGTCATCCCAGGGTCACTTGCTTATCCAGGGCGGCGTGCAATTCACGGCGATTATCGCGGCGGCACACCACCTCAATAACACTCAGGCCACGGGGTTCCTCAATGCGGGAATCCAGGGCCGCCATGAGATCCTCCACTGTGGTGACCTGCTCAAAGTCCACACCATAGGCGCCCACCAGGGCACCAAAGTCCACGGTTTGTGGCATGGCAAAATACTGCTCAAAGGACTCCCGTGGCAGGTGCGTGCCTGGCTCCAAATATTCAAAAATTGAGCCGCCATTATCATTCACAATGACAATGGTGAGGTCCTCCACACTCTCCCCCGCACCCAGCAGGCCCGCTGCCTCATGCAGGAAAGTAATATCGCCCACAACAGCCACGGTGCGTGGGGCGCGCAACTCATCCGGATTACGGCGCTGCGCTGCCAGGGCCACACCAATGGCCTGGGAAATAGTGCCATCAATACCGGCCACGCCGCGCGGCGAATAGGTATCCACCCCGGCAAAGGGCAGGCCAATCATGCTGAAATCACGAATCGGATTTGAGGATCCAATAAAAAGCACATCCCCATCGCCCAGGGTATCGGCCACCGCCGCGGCCACATGCATACCGGTAATTCCCGTGGTCCCAGGATTAAACTCACCCTCTAGGGTGCTGCGCACCGCCTGCGCAGCCACCGTACTGGCACCCTCACAAATGCGCAGCCACTCGCGGCTCGGCGCCCCAGTGACCTTGAGGCTTCGCGCATGCACGGCGCGCTCCTCCGGGTCTGTGAATAGTTCCGTCTGGCTCATGGAAATCAGGCTTATCGACGCATCCCCCAACAAAGCCAATACATCCCTGTGCAGGGTCGGCCGTCCCACAATAATAACCTGCTCCGGCTTGGTATTCACCACATACTCAATATCATTGATTTCCCTGTTGACCTGCACCGTGTGGAAAATCTTGGCGGCCAAAGGGTGCACAGGATTAAAAGGCGCCGGCGCGGTCGGCTCCGCAATAGTCGGAACCTCCTCCAAACCAGGCACCTCCCAAGCCCCATCGCCCGCAATGACCAGGGTGTTCTTGGATAGATCTACAGGGACGTCCGAGGACGTCATCGACTCGGTAGTACCAGCGACTGCAGTTGCAGTCGCTGCCGCAGCTGGGCTGATGGAGTCGACAGGAATCGGGGTGCCCCAGGCGGCTTCCATGCTTGGGCTGAGTTCGGTATAGACCAGTGGCTCGGCAAATGGCAGGTTGATATGCACTGGGCCACCCGCCGCCCACTGTGGCAGTTCATGGATGGCATCAACCTCAGCAACCAGGGCTGGGGCCACAACATTAATGGTGGGGGCATAGCTGCCAAAGAACTCATCCTGGCGGATGGTTTGGCTCACACCGGTGTCCACATAATAGGAAGGACGATCGGCAGTGAGCACCACCATGCGAATATGGGAGTAGGCGGCTTCCACCACGGCAGGCATGCAGTTAGCCACCGCAGTGCCGGAGGTGGTGATGACCGCGGCTGGTTGCCCGGCGCGGCCAAGGCCCAGGGCCAGGAAGGCGGCGGATCGTTCATCCACACGGGTGTGGACACGGATGCCGGTAAAGCGGCCGAGCGCCCATGCCAGTGGGGCGTTTCGGGAGCCTGGGCAGTAGACGAAGTCGCGCACGCCGTGGGCAATGAGCGACCTAAGAGTTTCCGCTGCTACCGCGTAGGATGGCTGTTGCTCTGCGGTATCTGCCGAGGCTAGCTCTGGCCATTGTGCGAAAAATTCTTCTTTGCGCCTAGTCATAACCATTCATCTTACTAAAAGAGTAGCGGGTAAGAATCCTTGAATCTCGCAATCCACCACTCGCGCCGTGCCGCCGGCATGGCGAATTCTTCCAGGCGCGCCTTTTCGGGTTCCATGGGTGCGGTGCTCATGCGACCTTCGGTGATTTTGCGCCCTGGGGTGAGGTCCTCGGCGAAGAGGGTTCCTGTGGCCAGTCCTGCCGCCAGGGATTCAATGGGGCTGCTGGCCACTGCTGCCAGTGGGGCGTTCATGCCCACGCTGGAGTCCAGGGCGCTGGCCACTGTCACGTCAATGCCGACACTATTGAGTTTCTGCATCCAGGCGATGGTGGGGCGCACGCCACCCAGGGGTGCGGTTTTGAGTACGGCATTGGTGATGCCCGGCGCGCCCAGGACTTGAAGTGGGTCGGCAGCCCGGCGAATATTTTCATCCACTGCTAGGCCCACATTGATGCCTTCTGCTTGTAGACGCCCCGCCAATTCACCCATTTCTGCCACGGTGGCCACGGGTTGTTCCATATATTGCAGGGGGCCAAATCGGCGGGCGGCCTCGACTGCTTGCTCTACTGTCCACCCGGCATTGGCATCCACGCGGATATGGGCCTGGGGGAAGGCTGCGCGCACATCGGCCACGCGGGCAGCGTCCTTGTCCAGGTCGGCGCCGGGGCCAGCGACTTTAATTTTATAGGTGCCAAAGTTGAGGTGCTGTTCCCCAAATCGGTCGAGCAGGGCTGCAAGTTCTGCGCCGTTGAGGGCAGGGATGGTGCCATTGAGGGCGATAGTTTCGCGCATGCGTGGCAGTGGTGTGAGGTATGCGCTTTCCAGTGCAGCGCGCAACCATGTGGCGGCTTCCTCTGGTGGGTATTCCACAAAGGGTGCCCATTCGCCCCAGCCGGCAGGCCCTTCAAAGAGTACGAGTTCGCGGGTGCGGATTCCCCGGAAGGGGACGCGTAGCGGCAGGCTAATAAAGTGGGCACGCTCCAGGAGCTCCGCTTGCCCACTGCTGCCCCGCAGTTCCTCCGGCAGGGCCACTACTGGCAGTGGCAGCCCTGCCATGGGTTCAGTTTCTCTTTCTTTGGCCGACACACCATTAAGAATACGTGAGTAGATAGAATGACATATATGAGCAAACAGAATCCTGACCAGTCCGCTGCCGGCGCGGCCGCCCCACAGCCTTTTGATCCTAGCCAGTGGAAGGTCGTGCCTGGCTTTGAGGACCTGACCGATATTACCTATCACCGCCATGTAGGTGAGGGCCGTGAGAATGGTATTGTCCGCGTTGCCTTTGACCGCCCTGAGGTGCGCAATGCCTTCCGCCCCCACACGGTGGATGAGCTTTACCGCGCCTTGGATCATGCGCGCATGAGCCCTGATGTGGGCGTGGTTCTGCTTACCGGCAATGGTCCTTCCCCGAAGGATGGCGGCTGGGCTTTCTGTTCCGGTGGTGACCAGCGTATCCGTGGTCGCTCCGGCTACCGCTATGCGGAGGGTGAGACTGCCGATACTGTCGACGCCGCCCGTGAGGCCGCCCACGGCGGTCGCCTCCACATTCTTGAGGTGCAGCGCCTGATTCGTACCATGCCGAAGATTGTCATTGCGGTGGTCTCCGGTTGGGCTGCCGGTGGTGGCCATTCCCTCCACGTGGTCTGCGACCTCACTATCGCTTCCCGTGAGTATGCCAAGTTCAAGCAGACCGACGCCGATGTGGGATCTTTCGACGCCGGATACGGCTCCGCCTATCTGGCCAAGATGGTGGGCCAGAAGTATGCCCGCGAAATTTTCTTCCTGGGCCGCACTTATTCTGCTGAGCGCATGCAGGAAATGGGTGCTGTCAATATTGTGGCCGACCATGCCAACCTTGAGGAGGAAGCCATCCAGGCTGCCCGCGAAATCAACGGCAAGTCCCCTACCGCGCAGCGCATGCTCAAGTTCGCTTTCAACCTCACTGATGATGGCCTCATGGGCCAGCAGGTCTTTGCCGGTGAAGCCACCCGCCTGGCCTATATGACCGATGAGGCTGTGGAGGGCCGCGACTCCTTCCTGGAAAAGCGCGATCCGGACTGGTCCCGCTTCCCCTTCTACTACTAAAGGGCTTTAGACGTTTAGATGCTTGATATTAAAAGGCTGGATCAATGCTACATAGTGGCAGTACATTTCGTTTCCAAGAGATGCACTTGACAGTAAAACACAAAAGTACTACATTGATGTGTATAAGTTCAAAAGGAGCTTTAAACAGGTTATATTTTCACCACAAAGTGAGTGGAGAAAACCAGTAGTCGCTCTCTACTACATAACAGGCAAGTAAGTACGACTTTTGGCTTTCTCGTAATTTTAAGGTTTATTTTGCGCCCAGGCTATTCCAAGTAAAACCTTCGCGCTTTACGTAAGGACTTTCTTATGTTCAGCAAAATTGCACTCATTGCAGCTACGGTTGCTACACTAGGCCTCAGCAGTACACTTGCCCCAGTTGCAAATGCTGCGACCACTATCTCAAATTCCACCGAGAGTTCCGATAGCATTCTTGCCGTTGGCAAGGACAACATTGTTCGAACAGTATCGACTTCCGATTCTGTTGATAATGGAAATTTCCGTCTCGACAATAAGTTGAACCTCCAACCAGGAGACACCATCTCGGTATCGCCAGATTTGAAGACCGCTACCCTCATTCTCAATGACGGTACTGCAGCTGGCACGTTCGTTAGCCCCACAATCATCTTTGATTCAGGCATGGAGGTACCGGGCGTGTTCAGCTACGATGAAGCAACATCAACTTTAACGACTTCGCTTCCTGAACAGCTAAGCCAGGTATTCGAATCAGACCGAGGATGCTGGCGTGGAACTGCCGCCAAGTGGGGCTACCGAGGCGCTGGTGCTCTGGTTTGCGGAGCAACGGGTGTCGCGAATGTGGTCGCTGGCGCTGCTTGTGGCCTCGCCTGGTCTGCTGGCGAAGACGCAATGAAAATTAATTCACGTGCTTGCTAACAATACGACGTATAGTTAGTCGACTAGTTTGTTTCCACTGAAGGACTTATCATGAAGTATCAAGAAAATCTTCAAAACCCATACCGTGGCTTGGCTGTTGCCGTAGTCCTATGGCTCGTATTTAGTGCCTACCAAGTTGTGAAGTTCGCTGCAGGTTCCTATGGCGCAAGCTTCGGGCACCTTCTCGTTGCGAATGTTCTGCCCTACGCGGTAATGATGGCTGTAATCTACGGAGTCTATCTCCTCGTTCTGCGCAGCAAGAGCGGCAAGAGTTTCTCCGAACTCTTCGCACGTTAGCCCAATACGCAAAAGTTCATTGCCTGAATAACACTGCGTAAAGCTACTAAGGCGGTATCGAAAGATACCGCCTTTTCCTATGCCCACAGTCGGGGTAGCGGTCAGAATGTGTTGCTGTTTTTAGATGTATTGGCTGGTAGTGGTGTGTAAATAGGCGTTTATAAAACTTTCTTACTTTTTTAGTTGTCGGCCATCTTGTGTGGCTAAAATTCGGCATTTTACCTTTTCGTCGCTGGTTTTGGTGTTGATGTGGCCCCTTAATATGGACCCGGTTCACTAATATAGCTTCATGGAAGATATGGTGCCTGTTATGCGAGGTCATTCGCCTGAAGTAGTCATTAAGAAGCTTGAGGAAGCGAAGCGCCTGGAAATTCTTGGCAAGACGAAGCAAGAAATTGCCCGTGAACTGGGTGTTTCTGCTGTTACGTTGAAGAAGTGGCGTGACAAGTACGAGGGCATGTCCGTGGGAAGCATCCAGCGAGTGAAGGAGCTTGAAGCCCAGCTAGCCCAAGCCCACCGACTGTTGGGCAGCAAGACAGTGGAACTTGAAGCCGCCCAGTTGTTTATCAAGAATCTTGAAGAGGGAAAATTCTAAGCTCGGCACGCAAGTTCGCGGGTGTTAAATCCCTGGTAGAAACCGGTTTTCCCGAGCGAGTCGCTTGTCGAGCTACTCAGATGTCCTGGTCAACGTATCAGCGACACAAGCATGCGGAAGTCGCCACCCCAACCCGCTGGGATGATCTTTCTGAAGCGCTCGTTGACCTGGCTCAGCAGTTCCCATCTTTTGGGTACCGCAGGCTTTGGGCGTGCGCTAGAAATGCCGGATTTGAATGTGGTCGCAAGACTGTGCTGCGGTTATGCCGTGAACTGGGAATACAGGTTCGGTCAACACGGAAGCGCAAGAAAATCAAGCTCGATCCGCCCACCCCGCGAACCCAGCCAGCCACGTCACCAATGGATGTACTGGCCATTGACT
>JAUMTX010000016.1:47750-49153 GCA_030530985.1 Corynebacterium sp. | reverse complement strand
CTCACACTGGACGGGTTTTGAATCCGTTGCCTCTGCCAATTGGGCTACTGGGGCTTACCAACAGAATTAGATATTATCATAGCCAGGATTGCATGCAAAATATGCACCAAAATACCACGCTACGCCGATTGCGTTGGAAGTCCCTGTGGGCTTGATTACTTTTCAGAGTGCCTTAGTGCCGGCACATTAATGCGCGTGATATAGTTTCTTTTCACACCAGGTGGATGCAACCGCAGCCACCTTTCTTATTAAGGAGATATCTCTTATGGATAACGCCGGCACTGATAGCCACCACCCAGTGACTTCGTCGTCGACCCGTCCACTCACCATTGTCACCAATATTATCCGCGGTGCCCTCATCGGTATGGCAGAGCTCGTACCAGGTATTTCTGGCGGCACCGTCGCTTTGGTCGTGGGAATCTACGAGAAGGCATTGATTAATGCCCGCCGTCTCGCTCGACTCGCTATTACCCGCAAGAAGCAGGCCATTGACTGGCCATTCCTCTTCGCAGTTGCCGTAGGCATGTTCGGCGCAGTCTTCTTGCTCGCTAACCCAATCCACTATTTTGTCGAGCACTACCCTGTTGAATCCCGTGGTTTGTTCATGGGCATGGTTATTGCATCCATCGCTGTACCCATCCGCATGATGCAGACCCCACCCGAGGCTACCCGCGCGGCTATCGACTATGTTCATGAGAAGTTCACACAGTCTCAGATCATTAAGTACTGCGTCATTGGTTTCATTGCAGCCGCCATCGCCTTTATCGGCACCAGCATGGCAAATACAGATCATGACGCTACCCATGCGCCGCTCTACATGATCTTCATTGGTGCAGCTATCGCAATCTGCGCACTGGTCCTTCCAGGTGTTTCCGGTTCCTACATCCTCCTAAGCCTTGGCCTCTATGGTCCAGTGATTGGCGCAGTGAAGGACCGTGACCTTGTTGTGATGGGCGTATTCTGCCTCGGCGCTCTGGTTGGTATTGCACTGTTCATTCGCACCCTTACCATTCTTCTTGAGCGCTACCGCAATGGCACCCTCGCAGCAATGACTGGTCTCATGATTGGTAGCTTGCAGGGTCTCTGGCCATGGTCCGGCGGCGAGCCACAGGCAAGCGCAGCAGTTACCATCGGCATGATTATTCTTGGCGCAGCAATTGTTGTTGCCGTGATGCTCATCGAACGGCGCTATAAGGTGGCTACCAATCACTAATCCACGTATGTATCTACGCAGGATTTCTCCTCTAGATATATGCAATAAAGCTAAGCGCAATATTTTGCCGGCTCCGACCCATGAAATTATCGTGGTACTCGGAGCCGGTTTCTTATTTCCCCGAAGTCAATACACGATACGCAGCTCTCATTGCTTCTCGGACCCAGGCCGGTACTTTTAGCCACGCCCA
>JAUMTX010000016.1:23973-47683 GCA_030530985.1 Corynebacterium sp. | reverse complement strand
GGATTCACAGCACGGATTCAAGGCAGAGAATTACAGACACAATCTGAGCACCATATTTAATAGATGAGGCTTCGATGGCTAACGCGCAAAGTTTTCCTTAGGCATGCATCTTACTTAATGCCTAGTGGTTGATTGATATTCTGTTGCATGTGTTATTCTTAACCACCATGAAGACCCCTAAAGTAGCACGTGCGATAGCTGCCAGTTTCCTGGCACTTGCCACCGCCACGGGCCTTGCCGGTTGTGTGACCAATGAGGAAGATGGTCACCCAGCTACTTGGCATGAGTTGAGCGTGGAGCAGGTACCAGCTTTGGCAGAACTTGTGCCAGCAGAAATTAGCAGCACAGGCAGCATTACAATTGGCACTAATCCACCATTTGCCCCAGCAGAGTTTAAAGACTCTCGCGGGGAGATCATTGGCTTTGAGATTGACCTCATCAAGGCCACCGCTGCTGTTCTTGGCTTGGATGTGAACGTGCAACAGCAGGACTTCACTCTTATTCTTCCTGCAGTATCCGCCGGCACAGTTGATGTTGGTGTCTCTGGTTTTACGGATACCGAAGAGCGGCAAGTCAATTATGACTTTGTCGATATCTTGAGTGCTGGTATCCAGTGGGCACAGCGTCCTGGTGAGGATATCGACCCTACTAACCCGTGTGGTATTAAGCTCGCAGTTCAGCGTGGCACCGTTTCGGATGATGATGCAGCTGTACTGAATGAGACCTGCATTGAAGAAGGTAAGCCAGAGATTGATATCCTGCGCTATGACACCTCCGATGCAGCTGCTACCGCATTGGTTTTGGGTCGAGCCCAGGCTTTCTCCGCTGACTCGCCAATTACCGCTTGGGCAGTGAATCGAGCAGGCGGGCAGATTGAATTAGTCGGCGATATTTATGACGCGGCTGATTATGGTTGGCCAGTTAAGAAGGGTTCCGCACTTGGCCCGGCTCTGGCAGCCGCCCTTGAATACCTGGTTCAGAATGGACAGTATAAGGAAATTTTGGATATGTGGGGCATTGAGGATGGCCCACTGGATGCCATCACTATTAATGGCAAAGCCCAATCCACGAACCCGGCAATCGCCGCAAACTAGAAAAGGAACGAGTTGTGACTACTCCCCCACGTATTGAAGCAAAACAGCTTCATCACCCGGGCCGCTGGATTGCCGCGGTGATCCTCGGTGTACTGACTGTTTGGTTTATTATTTCGGCACTGCGCAATGAGGCCTACCACTGGGATACGTACCGCCAGTACCTCTTTGACACTCGCGTGGCTTCTGCGGCCCTGCACACCATCGAGATCACCATCCTAGCCATGCTGATTGGTGTGGTTTTGGGTGCTGTTATGGCCGTCCTCCGCATGAGCCCAAACCCTGTTCTGCGCGGCGTCTCCTGGCTCTTCCTCTGGATTTTCCGCGGCACCCCTGTGTACGTTCAGCTCGTCTTCTGGGGCCTGCTTGGCTCTATCTACCAGGGCATCAACGTAGGTTTCACCCAGATCGAATTCGGCGACGTGCTTAATAACACCTTTATCCTTGCCTTCGTGGGCCTTGGTCTCAACGAGGCTGCCTACATGGCCGAGATTGTTCGTGCCGGCATCCAGGCCATCCCAGAGGGGCAGACTGAGGCATCTAAGGCTCTCGGCATGAGCTGGTGGCAAACAATGCGCCGCACTATCATGCCACAGGCAATGCGCATTATTATTCCGCCAACAGGCAATGAATTCATTTCGATGCTGAAGACGACTTCTTTGGTTACGGCTATTCCTTATACCAAGGAACTTTATGGCCGTAGCATGGACATTGCGAATAACCTCTTCCTACCAGTTCCAATGCTCATGGTCGCAGCCACCTGGTACCTGGTAGTTACCTCCCTGTTGATGGTTGGCCAGCACTACCTCGAGGCATATTTTGCCCGGGGTGCCTCCCGCCAATTGACCTCTCGACAGCTAGCTGCACTTGCTGATGCTGAGGGCAAGCCACCAGCCAACGTGACTGTTACAGATAAAGCCGAAGGAAAGGGCGAATAAATGACTAACCTGATGGTAGATGCACAGCAAGTGCACAAGAGCTTCGGCCAGTTGGAAGTCCTCAAGGGCGTCGACATTCAGGTGCCAAAGGGCACTGTAACCGTACTGCTCGGTCCTTCGGGTTCCGGCAAGTCCACCTTCCTGCGTTGTATCAATCACCTAGAAAAAATCACTGCTGGCCGTCTTTATGTTGATGGCGATCTTATCGGCTACCAGGAGAAGAACGGCACACTCTACGAAATCTCCGAACGCGATGCCGCCAAGCAACGCGCTGATATTGGCATGGTCTTCCAGAACTTCAATCTCTTCCCTCACCGCACTGTTCTCGATAACATCATTGAGGCGCCTATTCACGTGAAGAAAGTCCCTGCAGCACAGGCCAAGGCACGCGCCATGGAATTGCTGGAGCAGGTTGGTCTCGCACATAAGGCCGATGCCTATCCTGTTCAGCTCTCTGGTGGCCAGCAGCAGCGTGTGGCAATTGCTCGCGCAGTGGCCATGGACCCTAAGCTCATGCTTTTTGATGAGCCTACCTCTGCCCTCGACCCCGAGCTCGTGGGTGAAGTTCTTAATGTCATGAAGGGCTTGGCTGAGCAAGGCATGACCATGGTTGTGGTAACCCACGAGATTGGCTTTGCCCGTGAAGTAGCCGACCACGTGGTATTCATGGATGGTGGTGTGGTTGTTGAGGAAGGTACTCCGCACGAGGTTATTGATAACCCTAAGGAAGATCGTACTCGGGCTTTCCTCTCCAATGTGATGAAGTAGCTGCCCCATAAGCGGTGAAAATTTGCCTTAAAGCTCTCCTAAAGCCCAGTAAGAAACCCTTGCTGGGCTTTTTTCGATCTATCACCTTGGTCACCTATTGCATCATGAAAGCCAGTTGCACTAACCCTTAAAAACTGATGAAAAACCCCTTGGAAATAACCTACGAATTGCAGCACCCGAGCTGGTAGAATTTCCCCTAAAATTCCTAAAAAAACTATATTTTCGCCGGTTTTACTATTATCCCACTCTCGACTAAAATAATAACAATCTCCTAAGAGGAGTACAGGCCCTATACAATATTTTAGAAACAGTACTGGAATAAGAAACTATGTCTCACGGTAAGCAGTCCATTGCCAGCATGATGGCTCGCATGATGATCTCGTCCACCTTGGCGGTTAGCACCGCAGCTAGTATGGTAGCAATCACGAGCATTACCGCCAGTGAGGCTTCCGCGCTTACAGCAAATGACTATAATGCCGGCTGGCAATACCGGTACTATAACCCCGATGGTACTACTAGCGATAATGGCGGCGACACACCCGAATATGTCACAAACTCCGCTCTTGCAATCGCTGGTGACAACTCGACTAACTTTACCCGTACGACAAACTTCCAAATTCAAAGTTCTACAGGCGAATACAAAAAGTATGTTTCTCCTGGTGATAGCATCCTCTATGATGTGACCTTCACCAATACTGGCTCTACAACATGGGCTGGCTTCGCCTTGCCATCAACGATTCGCCCTGGTATCGACACAGCCGAGGTCATCCTCAACGTTCCTGGCCAAAGTCCTAGAAGAATTAATAGCGCTGTTCTTGCCGCGAACGAAATGACCCGCTACGTGCGCAGTGGAGCAACCTACTATATGGGTTCCATCCCGCCTGGCGCGAGCATCCAGCTTAAGGCCAAGGGTACAGCAGGCAATCTTGATCTTGATAAAAACTGGTTCGCTGAAGAGTCCGAAACTACCACGTGGTATACCTACCAGATGATGCCAGAACTCGTATTGGCACGAAATAGCAATATCTGTACTGCCGCCGTTGATGCCCGTGGTCTATGCCGTTCGTCCGCTTCCACAGAGACTCGAACCTTTTGGAACAATAACCTCAAGACAAACACGTATATCAGCGCGATCCCGCAATTCAAATCTAACTTATTCCTTCCAAGTATTGCCACCCTTTCTTCCCGGAATACTCTGCCGAGCAATTCGACGGAGATTGTCTTCAGGGTCACAAACTCTGCCGGTAAGGTCTTTATCGACACGCGTAACTACATCTACGATTCGAAAACTCAGACCAGCAAGGCCACACAGGCTCTGGTTCCTTATGACACCTATACTGCGGACGGCCGCTATCGTGACATCCCAATTTACCGTGAAGTAAAGACCTTGAGTGACGCCACTGCTAAGGGTGTTTTGTCTTTTGAGTACACGCCTCAAAAGAACAACGACCCGGTAGTGGTTGCACGTAAGAATGCCGTCGATAGCATCTATAATATTCCGACTGGTGATGGGCTTACCGGTATTACTATCGCGCAACGTGACGCAGCTCTAGCCTCTTTGATTAATGCTTCGACTGTTGAGGCTGTCAATAAGATTGTCTTGGATCTTTCTAATTCTGCAGCTAAAGCTACCGCCGTTGCAGAAATTGAAAAGATGACCTACTTAACCCCAAGTCAAAAGCAGCAGGCCAAGGATGCAATTGCTGCGCAGAATTCCACGGCAGATATTCAGCGTACAGTTAAAGAGTGGGCAGTTACTGATGCTAACCAGAACACGACTCTCACTACGGGCACATTAGGCACCGTCATTGCTACTATTCGCGACTCAAGCACTCCAGTCACAAATCTGTGGAGAATTGCTGAGCCTGATAAGTCGCAGAATATTAACCACAAGAGCCGTGTTGACGCATTGACGACTCTCATTAATTCGATGACGTATCTGTCGAATGATCAGAAGCGTGAAGCTGTTGGCGAGCTGTTAAATGCACCTGAAAGCGATGGTACTAATGGTTATTATCCAGTGTTCAAGAAGTGGGCACTGCTAAATAACAGCCAGAACACCACCAAGACTGCTTCAGAGAAAAATGATGGCGCAGCCGCTATCAATGCTGCTGGTGCAACTAATAAAGCGCAAACCGATACTGGTAATGCTACCGGCACCATTCCTGCCGCATTGCAGCTCATCAATGATATGAAGTATCTCACCACGAAGCAGAAGGAAGATTATTCCAATGCTATTAAGGGTGCGAATAATGCTGCTGATATTGCCGCTCAGATTAAGCAGGCTGCTCTGGATAATACCACCAGCAATACCACGATGACTGAGGGCGATAAGGACGTTGCGCGTGCGGCTATCAATAAGAATGATGCCACGAATGCGCAGCGTACCAATATTTCCAATGGCACGGGTAATGCTGCTGCAGCTGCTGATGCTCTGGCAAAGATTAAGGGTCTGAAGTACCTCAGCACCCCAAGCACTGTTGCTTCTGGCACTACAAGTGATATTACTAATGCTGAGGCTGAGCTGAGCAAGATTAAGAGTACAGCCGAAATTGATCCTATTTTCCGCAAGTATGCTGTACTCAATGCTGATAAGAACCCAACGCTGTCCACTGAGGAACGCGATGCAGCGAAGTCCACTGCTAATGCTGCAACCATTAGTAATAGTAGCTCGATTGATAACGCCACCACTCAGACCAATGCTGATGGCTATAAAGTCACTGCTAAGGGCTACTTCAGCCAGTTCCAATATCTAGATGCCAGCCAGAAGTCTGCCTATGAGGCTGCTATTGATGCCTCAACGGTAAAGACCAAGGCTGAGATTGATGCTGTTATTAAGACCTGGGCTAAGAATAACCTGGCGAAAAATGGCACCCAGACTGCAGCCGAAAAGGAAGCAAGCACCACCACTATCGATGCTGGCACTACTTCTGCTTTGGACGCTATTAAGGCCTCTAACCGTTCCGGTTTGCGTCAACAGGTCAATGATGCCATTGCGGCTCTTAACCGCATGACCTATATTTCCAAGTCGGGCGCCGGCAATGACTTGGATGCGGCAAAGGCTCGTCTCGAGCGCGCCACCAGCGTGAATGACATCAACGCTGTTATTCGTGACTATGCCACGATTAATGCCTCGAAGAATACCACCATGTCCACTGAGGACCGTAGTGAGGCTACCAGCGTTATTAATGCTGCAGATATTACTAAATCTGCAACCATTGATAGTGCTGTCACTGGCACGAATAAGGACGGTTATAAGAAGACTAGTGCCGAGCCACAGCTTCTTAAGCTCAAGTATCTCACCGGTACTCAGCCAACAGATGCCAAGACAGAGCTCTATAAGGCTGAGATTGCTTCCAATACCCAGATTGATGAATTGGTTAAGCGTTGGGCTCTGACAAATAATAACCAGAATACTTCCAAGAGTGCTGGTCAGCGCACGGCCGACGCCACCACGATTAACAGCGAGAATACCTCCATGCTTGCCGCTGTTACTCTCTCCAACCAAGATGGTTTGGCCCGCTATGTCCAAAATGCACGCGATCTGATTGATAAGCTGGGCTATCTTAAGGCCTCCGATAAGACTGCATTTGATAAGGCCAAGGCTGATACAGATCTGCAGACCACCAAGGATGCCATTGATAACCTGGTCAAGTCGGCAGCAAGCTCCAATGCTGGTTTCAATACCACCATGACTGATGGTGAAAAGGCTGCTGCCAAGTCTACCTTGGCTAACCAGGCGCCTGCCGCTGCTGTGGATACCTCCAATGGCCAGGGTATTAAGGCTAAGGCGGATGCAGCTACCACTGCCATTAAGGCCCTCAAGTATCTCAATGATGGTCAGCGTTCTGCTGCCGAGGCGGCTCTCAAGCAGGTCACCACTGAGGCACAGATTGACGCGATTAAGCGCCAGTATGCCCAGCTCAACTCAGATCAGAACCCAACCCTGTCCACTGAGGACAAGGAAGCAAATAAGCAGTATATTAGCAATACCGCCAATGCTGCTGATGATGCCATGACGCGTTCTGAGCAGGATGGTTTCAAGACCACGGCCATTAAGCTCATTGGTGATCTTAAATATCTCACCGAGCCTGAACGTAGTGCCGCTGAGACTCTGATCAAGAAGTCTGAGACGGCAACTAATGACCAGATCACGGCTGTAGTGCGTGATTATGCGGCGAAGAATGCCGATAAGAATACCACTATGACCAGTGGTGATAAGGCGACCGCTAACAGTACTCTGGCCACCCAGAGTGCAGCGGATGCTGTAGCTACCTCTAATGGTACTGGCCACCAGGCCTATGCTGATACTTCCGGCGGACTAATTGAGAAGCTCACCTACCTGGATGAGCCAACCAAGCAACGCTATAAGACCCAGATCGACCAGAAGGATAATACTGGCGATATGGATGCAGTAGTTATTGCTGCTGCAACAGAAAATGCTGGCAAGAATAGCACCATGACTGATGGTGAGAAGGCTGCTGCCAAGACTGCCCTGGCTAATCAGGCACCTTCCACTGCTGTGGATACCTCCAATGCGGAGGGTATTAAGAGCTATGCTGATGCGGCGAATAACCTCATTGGCCAGCTGGGCTATATTCCAAACCAGCAGCAGGGCTTCAAGGATGAGGTCAATCAGGCAACCTCGAAGGCAGCAATTGATGAAATCATCAAGCGTGCCACCGAGGCCAATACTGATGCCAATACCACCATGTCCACTGAGGACAAGGCCGCAGCCAAGGATGCTATTGCCGCTGCAATTCCTGCCAATGGATCCACTGATCCTAAGGTCTCTACTGCTGACCTGAACGCAGCTGTTACTGCCTCCAATAAGCAGGGCTATAAGACCACAGCCAAGGGCTATTTTGATCAGTTCAATTACCTCAAGGATCCTAGCCAGAAGACTGCCTATGACCAGGCTATTGATGCTGATAGCGTCCAGTCCAATGCCGATATTGATGGAGTAATTAAGAACTGGGCGAAGACCAACCTTGAGAATAACGGCACCCAGACTGCCGGTGAAAAGTCTGCCTCCACCACAAAGATTGAAGATGGCAATACCACTGCCCTGCAGGCTATTGCTGCCTCCAACCGTGTGGGTCTGACCGAAAAGGTCAATGCCGCTATTGCTGAGCTGGGCAAGCTCAATTATCTCACCACCAGTGGTGCTAATAATGATATGGATGCAGCCAAGGGCGAGTTGGCCAAGGCCACTTCTGAGGATGCAATTAATCAGGTATTCCAGAAGTATGCACAGCGTAATGCCGATCAGAATACCACCATGTCCAGCGAGGATAAGGCCGCAGCCAAGGCTATCGCAGCCACGGCTACCCTGGATAATGCTAATAGTGTAAGCAGCGCTATTTCTGAAACCAATAAGGACGGCTATAAGAAGACCGCCGAGGGTTATATCAATGCCATGACCTACCTTGGCGATAAGAAGGCCGAGGCAATTGCTGAGATCTATGAGGCTTCGACGGCGGATAAGTCTGCCATTGATGCGGTGGTTAAGAAGTATGCCAAGACCAATACGGATCTCAATACCACCCAAACTCCTGGTGAAAAGGCAGCCACTAAGACCCTGATTGATCAGGCTGAAACCACTGCTGAGGCAGCGAAGAATGCCTCCAACCGTGAGGGTCTTGCTGAATATGCGAAGAGTTCCAAGGAGCTCGTCGATAAGCTAGCATATTTGAAGTCTGCGGATAATACGGCCTTTGAGAAGGCAAAGACCGATATTGACAATGCCACCTCCAAGGAGGATATGGACAATATTGTCAAGGAAGCAGCAAAGGCTAATGCCGGCAATAACACCACCATGACCGGTGGCCAGAAGGCAGCGGCGCAGGCGGCTATTGCCGGCCAGAATCCAAGCCAGGCAGTGGATACCTCCAATGAGACG
This sequence comes from Corynebacterium sp., assembly GCA_030530985.1. Classification (GTDB taxonomy): domain Bacteria; phylum Actinomycetota; class Actinomycetes; order Mycobacteriales; family Mycobacteriaceae; genus Corynebacterium. The sequence continues at coordinate 38,984 of JAUMTX010000016.1, read as the reverse complement.
GGTATTAAGGCGCAAGCTGATACAGCTAATGGCTTGATTGGCCAGCTGAAGTATCTCAAGGATGGGCAGCCTGAGGCAGCCAAGAATGAGATTGACTCCAAGACCACTGTGGAAGATATCAATGCTGTGGTCAAGAAGTGGGCTGATACCAATACGGATCAGAACCCAACCCTTTCCACGGAGGATAAGACTGCCTATAAGGCGGTAATTGATAATGTTGACACCACCCCAGCGGCCGCAGTGGCAAAGTCCAATGAGGATGGTTATAAGACCACTGCTAAGGGCTTGATTGCTAAGCTCAAGTATCTCAAGGATCAGCAGCCTAAGACGGCTGCCGATGAGATTGATGATGCAGCAATTCAGAGCAAGGATCAGATTGATGGCATTGTCAAGAAGTGGGCTTCGACCAATGCTGGTCAAAATGACACCATGACTGTGGGTCAGCAGAATAAGGCCAAGGCGGATATTCCTTCGCAGAGTGCCGCAACTGCTGTTGAAACCTCCAATGCTCAGGGAATTAAGGCCTATGCGGATAATGCGAAGGATACCCAGATTGATGCCCTGGACTATCTGACCACTGAGAAGGAAACCTATAAGACCCAGATTGATAATGCTCTGAGCGAGCAGGCAGTGGATCAGATTGTGAAGACTGCTGCCAAGGATAACCTGGGCAAGAATAACTTCCAGACTGCTGGTGAGAAGAAGGTCTCCACGGCAGCTATTGATAGTGGTACTGCGGCTGATTCCGTGGCCACCTCTAACCGCAAGGGTCTTGCAGCGGATACTGCTGCTGCCCTGGCAAAGATTTCCCAGCTTAACTATCTGAGCACGGATGGTGATGTGCCGGCTGGTACGCAGAGCGATATTGCCAAGGCTACTGCTGAGCTTGCAGAGGTTACCTCCAAGGATCAGATTGATACTATCTTCCAGAAGTATGCTGCTCTGAATGCGGATCAGAACAGCACCATGTCCACTGAGGATAAGACTGCTGCGAAGAATGTGGCTGCCCGTGCGGCTTTTGCTAATGCGCAGAGCATTGATGATGCGATTAAGGCCACCAATGCTGATGGCTTCAAGGTTACGGCCAAGAAGAATATTGATGATCTGAAGTATCTGGATGGTGCTGCCAAGCGTGCAGCCCAGGACTTGATCGATGCGGCTGATACTGCCACCAAGGCACAGATCACCCAGGTTGTGCGTGATACGGCGGCAAAGAATGCTGATGCCAATACCACAATGACCCTTGGTGATAAGCAGCTGGCCAAGGATACTTTGGCAACCCAGGATGCGGCCACTGCTGTGGCAACCTCCAATGCCACCGGTAATCTTGAGCATGCTAATGCTGCCGATAAGCTCATTGACCAGCTAAGCTACCTGGATACTGACCAGAAGAAGGCCTATAAGGACCAGATTGCCCAGCAGACCAGTACTGCTGCTATTGATGCGGTGGTTATTGCGGCTGCTAAGGATAATGCTTCCAAGAACTGGACCATGTCCCAGGGTCAGAAGCAAAAGGCACAGAGCGATATTGATTCACAGACCCCAGAAAAGGCTGTGGAAACTTCCAATGCCCGTGGTATTCAGGCTGATGTGATTCTTGCCCAGACGGATATTGGAAAGCTCCGCTATCTCACTGAGGCACAGCAGGAGGCGGCTAGTGACGCCTTGGATCAGGTAACGACCCTGGAGCAGATTGAACAAATTGAGCGCGAGTACGCTCTGACTAACTCCAATCAAAACACCACCCTGTCCACTGAGGATAAGCAGGCCAATTCGGACTTTATTAATGACAAGTCCAATACGCCAAAGAGCGTCATGGAGCGTTCCAATGAGGACGGCTATAAGACCACGGCCACGGGCTACATCAATGATATGAACTATCTTGATGCCAGCACCGATAAGGCTGCGGCTATCAAGACAATCATGGACTCCGGCACCGCCACCGTGGCGGATATTGATGCTGTGGTCAAGCAGTGGGCAAAGACCAATGCGGATCAGAACACCACGATGACCAATGGTGAGAAGACCAAGGCCAAGAATGATGTTGATGCTTCGGCTGTCAATAAGGCTGCGGAAATCACAAACCGTACCGGTCTGATTCAGGATGCCAATGTTGCCAAGAACTTGATTGATGAACTCAAGTATCTCAAGGATGCAACAGATGAAGAGTCTGTCAAGATTCTTGCTGATGCTAAGGCCGCCATTGATAATTCCACCTCCACCACCACTATGGATGAGGCGGTGCGTACTGCAGCTAAGCGCAATACCCTGCTCAACCCAACCAAGACTGAGGGCCAAAAGGCCGCTGATAATGCCAGCATTGATGGCCTGAGCAACCGTGAGGCTGTGGATCTTTCCAATAAGGATGGTATTCAGCCGCATGCAACTGCTGCTGGGGTGCTCGTCGATAAGCTCACATATCTGAGCCAGCCGGAGCGCAATGAGTGGAAGAAGCAAATTGCGCAGCAAACCACCACTGAGGCCATTGATGCACTGGTCAAGCAGGCCGCGGTAGCCAATACCAAGGCCAATACCACCATGTCTGATGAGGACAAGGCGACGACCACCGCACAGATCAATGAGTCTGCAACCAGCACCTCCGATGCTGTGGATGCTTCCAATGCGGATGGCTATAAGGTCACTGCCAAGGCTCTCATTGATGACTTGAAGTACCTGGATGCCAACCAGAAGCAGGCAGCCAAGGATGCCATTGATCTGTCCACCACCGCCACCAATAAGCAGATCGACAATGTGGTGCGCGAATGGGCCGCAGTCAATGCTAACCAGAACAGCACCATGACCAAGGGTCAGAAGGCCAAGGCTAAGCGTGAACTGGCGGATCAGGAAGCAGCCGTTGCGGTTGAGACCTCCAATGCCAAGGGTCTGATTGAGGAAGCTAATGCGGCCAAGGGCCTCATTGATAATTTGAAGTATCTCAAGGCCAGCGATCCTGTTGCCCTGCAGGGCTTCAAGGATGCAGTGGATAATGCAACTGATACCGCAACCATGGACAAGGCTGTTCGTGATGCAGCAATCCTCAATGCGGGCTATAACACCACCATGACTGAGGGTGAAAAGGCCAAGGCACAGGCAGCTATTCCTACTGAAACCCCTGCAGCCGCTGTGGAAACCTCTAATGCAGAGGGCCTCAAGGCTAAGGCTGATGAGGCTTATACTGCTATTGCTAAGCTCAAGTACCTGGATGATGACGATAAGCTCAATGCTGAAAATGCCTTGAAGACTATTACGTCCCAGGATGAAATTGAGACCATTAAGCGCAACTACGCCCAGATCAACTCGGATCAGAACACCACTCTGTCCAGTGAAGATCGTGATGCTTACGACGTCTTTATTGCCGACACAAATAATTCTGCTGATCAGGCAATGGCCAAATCCAATGAGGATGGCTATAAGGCTGAGGCCAAGACCATGCTTGAGGCACTCAAGTATCTCAGTGAACCGCAACTGGAAGAAGCCGTAGCGGAACTGATGAACACCTCTGTCGCCACCAAGGCACAGATTGATGATGTGGTGCGCAAGTGGGCTAAGACCAATGTGGATGCGAACTTCACCAATACCCCTGGTGATAAGAATGGCGATAAGCGCAGCATTGATAGCGCTACGGCCTTGCAGGCTGTGCGTATCTCCAATGAGGACGGAAACCTCGCATTCGCGAAATATGTTAATGACCTCATTGATCAGCTCAAGTTCATTGATACCCCGGCTAAGGATGCGCTAAAGCAGGACGTTCTTAACGAGGATAATGAGGAGGGCATGCGTAATATCCTGCTTGATGCTGCCCGCACCAATACGGATAATAACCCAACGCAAACTGCGGCGGAAAAGGCTGCTACCAAGTACTTTATTGACACCACTGTGGCCACTGCCACTGAGGATGCCAAGGCGACCGATGCTGTTCAGGCTTCGAATAAGCAAGGTATTAAGCCGGAGGCGGATGCTGCTGAAGAAGCTATCCGTAATCTGAAGTACCTGAGCGATGATCAGCGCAGAGAAGCTGCCATGGATCTCACCATGGTGACAAAGGCTGAGCAGATTGACACAATTAAGCGCCAATATGCTCTGTACAATTCTGCGCAAAATACCACCCTGTCCACGGAGGATAAGGCAGCCAACACCACCTATATCAATGACACTGAGCACACCACTGCCGATGAGGCTTTGGCTCAGTCTGATGAGGATGGCTATAAGACCACAGCCAAGGGCTATATCGCAGATATGCTCTATCTGACTAAGCCTGATCAGGTCAATGAGGCCAATGCGAAAATTGATTTGGCCACCACTGCCTCTGAGGCTGAGATTGATGCTGTGGTCAAGGAGTTTGCCGCAAAGAATGCGGATCAGAACACCACAATGACCAATGGTGAAAAGAAGCAGGCTAAGGAGGCTATTAAACCTCAGTCTGCCCAGGAGTCTGTGGCAACCACGAACCGTGAGGGCCTGATTACCTACGCCAATAACTCCAAGGACTTGGTAAGCCAACTCAAGTATCTGCCAGCGGCAGCTGATCACGAGGGTGATCCTGCTGCCATTACCCAGGCAAATACGGTTATTGATAATGCCACCACCGAGGAAGCCATGGATGCGGCTGTCCGCGTTGCTGCTAAGCGTAATGCGGAGCTCAATGACACCATGACTACAGGCCAGCAGACTGCTGCCAAGGCAGCTATCACTGCTGCCACCCCGGAGGAATCTGTGAAGATCTCCAATGAGCAAGGTATTAAGACCTATGCCGATCAGGTCGATGCTCTCATTGATTCCCTCAATTACCTAAGCACGGATGAGAAGCGCGACTATAAGGCTGAGGTTGCTGCGGCCATTACAACAACCAAGATTGATGAGATTCTCAAGCGTGCCGCGGTGGCTAATACCAATGCCAACCCAACAATGTCCGATGAGGATAAGGCCACTGCCACTGCAAAGATCAATGACAGTGATACCGATAACCCAACTGCGGTTGAGACCTCTAATGCTGCGGGTTATAAGACCACTGCCAAGAATATTATTGGCCAGCTCCAGTACCTGAGCGCCCCAGTGCAGGTCACTGCTGCCAATAATGAGATTGATGCAGCAAATATCACCACCAATGCGCAGATTGAGGCTATTGTCCGCAAGTATGCCAAGACCAATGCGGATCAGAACAGCACCATGACCCTTGGTGAGCAGACCAAGGCCAAGAGTGATGTGGATGCAAACCCAATTGCTAATGCACCAGAAATCACTAACCGTGCGGGTCTGACCCCGCAGGCCAATGCTGCCAAGAACCTGATTGACCAGCTCAACTATCTGAAGCAAACGGATAACCAGCCGGGCGATCAAACAGCCATCGATGCCGCTATTAAGGCCATCAATGACGCCACGGATACCAACACCATGGATGAGGCCGTGCGCACTGCTGCTAAGCGCAATACCGATCTCAACGGCACCAAGACCCAGGGCCAGAAGGATCAGGTGAAAAACCAGATCACCACCGCAACCCCGGAAAAAGCGGTTGAACTCTCTAATGCTGAGGGCTTGAAGGCCAAGGCGGATGATGCTGATACGCTCATTGGTACCCTAAAGTACCTGAATAATGCGGAAAAGAAGGTCTACACGGACCGTATTGCTGCTGCCACCGATGAACAGACCATCAACCAGGCAGTCAAGGATGCAGCCCTGCAGAATACGCAGCAGAATACCACCATGTCCACGGAGGACAAGGCCACCACCACCCAGAACATCAATAATGAGGCAACCACGCCTACGGAAGCCACTACGGCTTCCAATGCCGATGGCCGTAAGGCCACTGCTAAGCAGCAGATTAAGGATATGACCTATCTGACTGATGTGCAGCGCCGTGAGGCTAATGATGCCATTGATAAGGCAACCACCCTCACCGACGAGGATATTGATAATGTGGTGCGCACCTATGCCCTGACCAACACGGATCAGAATACAACCATGACCCGTGGTGAAAAGAACCAGGCCAAGGCACAGATTCCAAGCCAGACTGCCCAGCAGTCTGTTAGCACTTCTAACCGTCCGGGTCTACGTACCCAGGCTGATAATGCCAAGAGCCTGGTTTCCCAGCTTAAGTACATTAAGACTGCGGACACCACTGCTGTGGATACGGCCAATAATGCCATTGAGGATGCCACCGACACCCAGACCATGGATGAGGCGGTCCGCACCGCTGCTAAGCGCAATGCGGAACTGAATACCACCATGACCTTGGGTGAGCAGAATACCGCCAAGGATAAGATCACCGATGCTACCCCGCAGGATGCGGTCAGCATTTCCAATGCCGATGGTATTAACCAGTATGCGGATGATTCCGATGCCATTCTTGATACCTTGAAGTACTTGGATGATGCGGCGACCCGTCCATATAAGGATCGTATCGCCCAGCAGACCACCAAGGAGGCTATCGACGCTATCGTCAAGGAGGCTGCAGTAGCTAATACCAATGCCAATAAGACCATGTCTACTGAGGACAAGGATCAGGCAACCCAGCAGATTAATAGCACCGATACTCCCCCTTCGGCTGCTGCTACCCTGTCTAATGCCAATGGCTATAAGACCAGCACAAAGACTCTGCTTGGTACCCTGCAGTACCTTAGCCCAGAACAGCTGAAGGCTGCCCGCGATGAGGTGGATGACGCCAATACTCAGAGCAAGCAGCAGATCGATGATGTGGTGCGTAAGTATGCCGCTATCAATGCGGATCAGAACCGCACCATGACTAAGGGTGAGAAGGCTAAGGCCAAGGAAACCCTGAAGAATCAGGATGCCCAGGAGGCAGTCAATACTTCCAATGCAAATGGTCTTATTGAGCAGGCCAATGCCGCCAAGGCACTGGTTAATCAGCTAAATTACCTCAAGACCACGGATAGCCAACAGGGCGATCCAGAAGCAATTCAGGCTGCTATCGACGCCATTGATAATGCCACCGACACCACCACCATGGATGATGCGGTCCGCACCGCTGCTAAGCGCAATGTGGCCCTCAACAGCACCATGACTGATGGTGATAAGGCCAAGGCCACCGAAGCTATCGACACTCCTCAGACCCCTGATCAAGCTGTCAATACCTCCAATAGCACCGGTATCAAGGCCGCTGCGGATAAGGCCACCACTGATATCCAGGCCCTGAAGTACCTGACCGATAATCAGCGCACCGATGTAGCTACGGCACTGACCAAGGTCACCACCCAGGATGAGATTGACGCTATTAAGCGCCAGTACGCACAGTACAACTCCGATCAGAACACCACTCTGTCCACGGAGGATAAGGCGAAGAACACCGAATTCATTGCTAATAGCGCCAATACTCCTGACCAGGCTATGGAGCAGTCCGGCAAGGATGGTTATAAGAGCACCATCAAGCAGCTGCTTACTACCCTGAAGTATCTGGACAAGACCACGGAGATTCCTGCCGCCCAGGCAGAAGTGGATGATCCTAATACCGCAAGCAATGCACAGATCGATGCTGTTGTACGCACATATGCTGCACAGAATGCGGAAAAGAACACCACTATGACCCGTGGTGAGAAGGATCAGGCCAAGGAAACTCTGAAGACCCAGGGTGCCCAGGCCGCGGTGGATACCTCCAATGCTGAGGGCAATAAGGCTAATGCCAATACGGCTGATGCGCTTATTGATAAGCTCGCCTACCTGACTACAGAAAAGCAGGGCTATAAGGACCGTATCGCCCAGGCAACCACCCCTGAGGCGATCAATGAGATTGTCCTTGAGGCTGCCCGCGATAATGTCAGCAAGAACACCACCATGACTGATGGTGATAAGGCCAAGGCCAACCAAAAGATCGACACCCCTCAGAGCCCTGAGGATGCTGTCAATACTTCCAATGGCGCGGGTATTAAGGCCACTGCGGATAAGGCCACCACTGATATCCAGGCCCTTAAGTACCTGACAACTGACCAGCGTAACGGCGTAAAGACTGCCCTCACTCAGGTCACTACCCAGGCTGAGATTGACGCGATTAAGCGTGAGTACGCCCAGTACAACTCCAATCAGAACCCAACTCTGTCCACGGAGGATAAGGCGAAGAACACAGCATTCATTGCTGATACTGCCAATACTCCTGACCAGGCTATGGAGCAGTCCGGCAAGGATGGTTATAAGAGCACCATCAAGCAGCTGCTGTCTACCCTGAAGTATCTGAACAAGGATACTCAGTTGCCACAGGCTCAGGCCGAGGTCGATAAGGCCGATATCCAGAGCAATGCGGACATCGACAAAGTGCTTCGCACTTGGGCTGCTACCAATGCGGACCAAAACACCACCATGACCCCTGGTGAGAAGACTAAGGCCAAGGAAACCCTGAAGGATCAGGATGCCCAGGATGCGGCAGATACTTCCAATGCCAATGGTCATATTGAGCAGGCCAATGCCGCCAAGGCACTGATTGACCAGCTTAATTACCTCAAGGCCACGAACGGCCAGCCAGGTGATCAGAATGCAATTCAGGCAGCCTACACGGCTATTGATAATGCCACCGATACTGACACCATGGATGAGGCGGTACGCACCGCAGCCAAGCGCAATGCGGAGCTCAATACCACCAAGACCCTGGGCCAGCAGAATGAGACGAAGGATCAGATCACCACGGCTAGCCCACAAGAAGCGGTTAATATTTCTAATGCCACGGGTAATAAGGATGCAGCTAATGCAGCCGATGCTTTGATTGATCAGCTGACCTACCTCAGCGAACCAGAGAAGCAGGCCTATAAGGATCAGATTGCCCAGAAGACCACCCCGGCCGATATGGATGCGGTGGTTAAGGCAGCTGCCCTGGACAATACTGATAAGAACAGCACCATGTCCACTGAGGATAAGACTGCTGCTAAGACCCTTATCAATGAGTCCACCACCACCCCACAGGATGCTGTTACTGCTTCCAATAAGGATGGTTATAAGACCACCATTAAGCAGCTTATGACCACCCTGATGTACCTCACTCAGGATGATCAATTGCCAAAGGCACAGGCCGCTGTCGATGATGCCGCCGTTAAGTCAAACGCAGACATCGACACTGTCCTTCGCACCTGGGCTGCTACCAATGCGGATCAGAACAGCACCATGACCCAGGGTGAGAAGGATCAGGCTAAGAGCATTCTTGCCGGTCAGGATGTGAATACTGCTGCAGCAACCTCCAATGCTGATGGTATTAAGACCTATGCTGATGAGGCTGATGCCTTGATTGCTAAGCTCAAGTATCAGGACGCCAACCAGAAGCGCGCCTTCACTGAGCGCATTGCGGCTTCCACCACTAAGGCACAGATTGATGCCATTGTGAAGGAAGCAGCCCGTGATAACACCAATGCCAATACCACCATGTCCACTGAGGACAAGGGTGCGGCTATTAGCACCATCTTCCAGGATCTGACCAGCACCTCTGATGCTGTGGATAAGTCCAATGAGGATGGCTATAAGACCACCATGAAGCAGCTGCTCACCACCCTGAAGTACCTCACTCAGGATGACCAGCTGCCAAAGGCACAGGCCGCAGTTGATGATGCCTCTGTTGAGTCCAAGGACCAAATTGACGCCGTGGTACGCACCTGGGCTGAGACCAATGCGGATCAGAATAAGACCATGACCGCGGGTGATAAGGAGCTGGCCAAGGCCACCCTGCGCTACCAGGACGTCAATGCAGCAGTGGATACTTCCAATGCTGATGGCAACTTGGCATATGCAACCAAGGCCAATGAGCTTATTGATAAGCTGCTCTACCTGGATGACAAGGCAAAGCAGGAATACAAGGACCAGATTGCCCAGCGCACCAGCGAGTACGCTATTGATAATCTAGTCCGCCAGGCAGCCGCCGATAATGCGGATGTCAACCCAACCATGACTGATGGCGATAAGGTGACTGCCAAGAATACCCTGGCAACCCAGAGCCCAAGTGATGCGGTGGATACCTCCAATGGCACCGGTAATCTTGATGATGCCAAGGCCGCCTATGAGGTTATTGATAAGCTCAACTACCTCAGTGATGAGCAGAAGGCACAGGCCAAGAAGGACATTAATAATGCCCCGAATGCCGATGCCCTCGCCCAGGTGGTTACTGACGCACTGAATACCAATGCGAATCAGAACACCACCATGACCAATGAGGATAAGGCTGCGGCTCAGCAGGTTGTCACCAGTGGCAGCACTGATGAAGCTGTGACGGCTACCAATGCTAATGGTCAGAAGACCACGGCTAAGGGTCTCATTGATCAGCTCAAGTATCTGACTGATGCGCAGAAGGAAGAGGCCCATAAGCTTATCGACGCCGCCACCACCAACCAGGATGTCTACCAGGTTGTCTATGATTACGCGAATACCAACGTGGATCAGAACACCACTATGACCCCTGGTAACCGTGTGGTTGCTAAGAGTGAGATCAGCACCGAAACCCCAGCTGAGGCTGTGGTGACCTCTAATGCTGATGGTGATTCTAAGGCGGCTGAGGCTGCTAATGCCCTGATTGATTCCATGAAGTACCTCACTGAGGCACAGAAGGAAGAGGCCAAGGCTAATGTGGCTAATGCCCCTGACCAGGATGCAATTGACCAGGCGGTGAAGAATGCTGCCCTGACCAATACTGACCAGAACACCACCATGTCCTCTGAGGAAAAGCAGAGCACCACGACCTTCATCAATGGGGATTCCACCCCTGCGGCTGCTACTGCTGCATCCAATGCTGATGGTCAGAAGACTGCTGCTAAGCAGCTTATCGACGAGCTCAACTACCTCACTGATGCTGAGAAGCAGCAGTACAAGGACAAGATTGATAGCCCTACGACCGTCACTAATGCAGATATTCTGCAGGTTGTGAAGGAAGCGGCTCTGGATAATACTGATGCGAACCCAACCTTGACTGATGCTGAAAAGCTGGAGACCAAGATTGAGATTGCTGCCCCAAGTGTTACCGGTGCTGAGGCTGTGGCCAAGTCCAATGAGATTGGTGAGAATGGCACCTTGGATGACATCAAGGACGCCGCCAAGAACTTCATTGATAGTTTGACCAACCTGACTGATGCCGAGAAGCTCATTAAGAAGAATGAGGTTGATGCGGGTACGAACTATAATGAGGTCCTTAATACCGCGAAGGAAGCAGCACGCCAGGATATTAATTCCTCCAGCTATGGTTCCGCTGCGGATTTGGCTGACCCACTTTCCCAGGTGGATGAGGCAACCAATATTAGTTCCTTGAAGAAGGCAACCACTGAGGCTGTCAAGATTGATGCTTCTGCATTGATTGATTCTTTGACTAACCTCACGGATGCCGAAAAGCTTGAGGCTAAGCAGAATATTGCTAATGCTGATTCCACCCCTGCTGCTATTAATATGGCGCGTAATGCAGTCCGCCAGGATTTGGGTGGCATGGTACAGCGTACTTCTGATGCTGATGCTGATGAGGCTGAACTTCAGGATGCGAAGAATATTGCTGACCTGGGCCGTGTGGATGTGTCTTCTCTCCGTGAGGATGTCTCCGCAGCTATTGATAAGCTGGGCAACCTCACCCCTGAGCAGAAGGCCTCTGCGCAGGCAAGCCTGCCTAATACCACTACCCTGGCACTGATTAATGCCCTGACCAGCGTGGTTCGCAGCAATGTGAATACCATGCCTACCCCGGGCACTACTCCTACTGCCGGCACGGTGGCTGGTCTCTTGGCTGGTTCCTTGGCTGATTTCAAGACTGCTGCTATTAATGCGGTCAATAATCTGCCTAATCTGACTGCTGATGAGAAGGCTGCGGCTATTGCTACCATTACTGCTGCTTCTGATGAGGTTTCGGCACTGACCACGGTTAATGCGGTCATGTCCACGGATGTTTCTCGTCTCACTCACCTGAGTGATGAGCAGCGTGCAGCAGCTCAGGAAGCTACGAAGAATGCGCTGACCTTGTCTAGCTCGGTCAATAACAACCTGACTAGCAGCAAGGAGGATGCGATTATTCGTATCCACAGCCTGCGCAATATTTCTGAGGAGCAGCGCCGTGATTACCTCTACCAGGTGACCTCTGCTACTGCACCGAATGCTGTGCTTGAGGTTTCTGATGCTGCTAAGGCTGAGGATGACGCCATCTTGGCTGCGGCTATGTCCCGCGCCAAGGCTGGTGTTGAGCGCGCCCAGGCTATTCTGGATAAGGTCAAGTACACCCGTGCTACTGAGGGTCTGAAGGTTGACTTCGATTCCTTCCGCACCCAGCTTTCTGAGCTTCTCGACGCCGCCGCTCATGGTGACATTACCGCTGCGGAGTTGGATGCTAAGCTTGCTGAGCTCACCCAGGCCCAGGATGCCCTTGATGGTGTTGAGCCTGAGGAGCCTCAGACCTCCGGTAATGGCATTAACTGGCCGCTCATTGGTGGTGCTGCCGTGGGTATTGCTGCCCTGGGTGCTGGTATTGCTGGCCTCCTGGGTCGCGATGCTGGTTCTAATCCTATTGCTGGTGACCAGCTTGCTGGCGCACCTAATAGCAGTGGCAATGCCCAGTCCCCACAGTCTGCTCGTCCACTACAGGATGCACAGCCAAACCAGCAGAATGAGCTGGCCCAGCAGGCCCAGGACGCCCAGCAGGCCGAGCAGAGCAATCAGGGCCAGCAGAACCAGAATCAGCAGAGTGCTTCCTCTGCTCTGGCACGTACCGGCTCTGACCTGTACTCCCCTATTTTCTGGGGTGTGCTTCTCATGTTGATGGGTGGCGCTGCTTATGCTGCGGGTCGCCGTCGCCGTCCGCTCCTGGCTGGTGGTCGCCACCACCGCGATGAGGATGCCGATTCCGATTCGGAGACTCACCCGTTGATTCTCCGCGCGCGTAGCCGTTTCGGTTCTCATCGACTCCCTCGCCGCCACAGCAAGGACAGTTAGTTAATATTTTCACACTAACTAACCCCATTTTTGAGCCTGTCACATAGACAGGCTCTTTTTTAATGTAACCTAACAATGCAACTAGCAGGATTGATATAGATCAACTATCTATTTGTTAATAGAAAATGTCGCATAACCTGAACTACACCTGAGATACATAGAATAAAACTTAATTTACACTTTTGCCTTTGTTGTTTAAGATAAAACCACTACTTATGAAGAAGACTATGCAGAAGTCTAAAAATGTCTGTTTTTAATGCAAGGGAAATAAGGGAATATGTCTTACGGTAAACAGTCCATCTCAACTTTGATGGCTCGCATGATGGTGTCCTCCACTCTGGCAGTGAGCACCATCGCTGGCACCGTCGCAGTGACCAATCCACAGGTTGCAGAAGCAGCGGATGCTGATACCATCCAGAATCAGCTGGATAAGATGAATAACCTGGGAGACCAACTAGCGGTAGCTAAGGCCGAAATGGATGCCCAGACCACTGACACGGGGCGAATCAATGTACTGCGCAAGTGGGCTATTTATGATGCGCAGCATGACCCTGAGCACACTGCAGGTACCCTGGCTAAGGCCCTAAAGGATCTTGAAACCGCCGACTGGACAGTCATGGTCTACTACGCTGAGCCAAATAACAGCGCAGTTCGCCAGAACCTTCCAGCGAAGTACGATAAGCGAACCTACCCACACCGCACAAGGGTGAACGGCTTGCAAGCCATGGTTCGGGATAAGGCTCTTACTAAGCTGCCTGCTAGTGCCCCAAACAACTACTTGCTGTATCTTACTGCTGAGCAGCGCGCTAAGGTCATCGAAGATCTGGAGAATGCTGCAACCTCGACTGACTATTACGCTGTCTACAAGGAAGCAGCACTGCTGAATAATCAGCAGAACTACACACGCACGCCTGAGGAAAAGCAAGCGGCTATCGCTAATATCACGGGTTCCACCAACATTCAGACTCTCGCGAGTAATGGGTATGGTTCAATCCCGCCTGCAGTAGATCTGATCAATTCCATGTCTTATCTGGACGATAAAGACGACTTCATTGATCGAATCAAGAATGCTCAGACTGTAGCCGAAGTCAACGACATTGTTAAAGAAGCTGCACTCAAGAACACCAGTAATAACTCGACCCTGACCGATGGTCAGAAGTCGAGCATCTCGCAGCAAATTAATGCTGGTGGCACAAACAACCAGCGTGTTAATCTCTCTCAAACCCAAGGCATCAAGTCTAATGCCGATGATGCAGATGCTGTCATCGACAATATGAAGTATCTGACCCCTGATCAGAAGCTTGCCGCCAAGGCGGAGATTGCTAATCAGACCACCACTGCTGGCATTGATGCTGTCATCAAGAAGTACGCGCTGACCAACACTGATCAGAACACCACTCTGGTCGATGAGGATAAGACTGCCTATCAGCAGGTCATTAATGACCCGAATACCTCAGCGACCGACGCGGCCACCAAGTCCAATACCGATGGTTATAAGGAGACTGCAAAGAACCTCGTTGATGGCTTGACCTACCTTACTCCGGATGAGCGTAAGGCAATCAAGGACTCCATCGACGCAAGCAGCATCACTACTAAGGCCCAGGTTGATGACATCCTGAAGCAGGGCGCCAAGGACAACCTGGCAAAGAACAACAGCCAGACCCCTGGCCAGAAGGCTGCGACCACCAAGACCCTGGATGACCCTAATGTTAGCCCGGCTGATAAGATCACTGCCTCCAATGAGACTGGTATCGCTCCTGCCGCGACGACTGCTAAGAATTTGGTTGGCACCTTGAAGTACCTCGATCCTAAGGTCATTGAGGATATTCAGAAGAATATTGACAATTCCACCACTGTTGAGCAGATCAATGCTCTGGTCAAGCAGGCTGCGAAGGACAATCTCGCCAATAACCCAAAGCAGACTGAGGGTGAAAAGAACACTATCTCTACCCCTGCTATTGACAATGGCTCCAATGAGGATGCCGTCAATGCATCGAATAATGATGGTCTGAAGGATAAGGCTGATAAGGCGCTCGAGGCTATCAAGAACCTCAAGTACCTCACCACCACTGGCGATAACAACGACATCGCCCAGGCAACCGAGGAACTCAAGCAGGTCACCGACCCAGCCA
>JAUMTX010000016.1:0-23873 GCA_030530985.1 Corynebacterium sp. | reverse complement strand
AAGTACGCCAACCGTAACGCTGATCAGAACCCAACCATGTCCACCGAGGACAAGACCAATGCTAAAAACACTGTAGCCAACGCTACTGTGGACAACCCTGACAGCATCACCAAGGCCACCGACGCCACCAATGCCGACGGCTATAAGCCACAGGCAAAGACCCTGATCGACAACCTCAACTACCTGACCAAGGAACAGAAGGACGCGGCCAAGAAGAAGATCGATGACGCACCAACCAATGCTGCCATCGATCAGATCGTCAAGGACTACGCCAACACCAACACCACCCCGAACACCACCCAGACCGAGGGTGAAAAGGCTGCTACCCGCGAAAAGATCAATAACAGCGAGACCAGCCCAGCTGATGCTGTTACCGCATCCAACCGCGAGGGTCTGAAGGATAAGGCTGATAAGGCTCTTGAAGCTATCAAGAACCTGAAGTACCTCACCACCACTGGCGACAACAACGACATCGCCCAGGCAACCGAGGAACTCAAGCAGGTCACCGACCCAGCCAAGATCGATGAAATCTTCAAGAAGTACGCCAACCGTAACGCTGATCAGAACCCAACCATGTCCACCGAGGACAAGAACGCAGCGAAGGAAACCGCTGACAAGGCCACTTTCTCTGATCCAAGCACTATCACCGCTGCCACCGATGAGACCAACGCCGATGGCTACAAGGTGACTGCCAAGGAGTACATCGACAACCTCAACTACCTGACCCCTGAGCAGAAGAAGGCTGCCAAGGACAAGATTGATGAGGCCGGCACTGCTTCCGTGGACCAGATCAATGCAGTGGTGAAGGATTACTCCCTCACCAACACTGATCAGAACACCACCCAAACCGAGGGTGAAAAGGCTGCTACCCGCGACAAGATCAACGCATCCGGCACCCCAGTGTCTGACATGGTTGATGCTTCCAACCGCGAGGGTCTGAAGAAGAAGGCCGACGATGCTCTGGCAGCAATTGAGAAGCTGAAGTACCTCACCACCGGCGACAACAGCGATATTGCCGCTGCTACCGAGGAACTGAAGAAGGTCACTTCCGAAGACCAGATCGATGAGATCTTCAAGAAGTACGCCAAGCGCAACGCGGACCAGAACCCAACCATGTCCACCGAGGACAAGGAAGCAGCAAAGGAAACTGCAGATAAGGCAACCTTCAACGATGCTGAATCCATCACCGCTGCCACCGATGAGACCAACGCCGATGGCTACAAGGTGACTGCGAAGCAGTACATCGACAATCTGAAGTATCTGACCGAAGACCAGCGCATCGCTGCTAAGCAACTGATCGATGAGCCTGCCACTGCTTCCGTGAACCAGATCAATGCAGTAGTTAAGAACTATGCACTGACCAATACTGATCAGAACCCTACGCAGACCGAGGGTCAGAAGGCTGTCACCAAGGCTAATATTGAGAATTCCTCCACCACGGTTACCGAGGCGGTTGATGACTCTAATCGTGATGGTATCCAGGAAGATGTAATCAAGGCTATTGCGGCCCTTAAGAAGCTCAAGTACCTGACCACTGATGGCAGTGACAGCGACCAGGCACAGGCAATTGCTGAGCTGAACAAGGTGACCACCAAGGCTGAGATCGACGAGATCTTCAAGAAGTACGCCAAGCGTAACGCTGACCAGAACACCACTAAGACCGACGCAGAAAAGGAAGCTGCGAAGGAAGTTGCGGACAAGGCTTCCTTCACAGATGCGGATTCCATTACTGCGGCAACGGATGAAACCAATGCTGATGGTTACAAGGTAACTGCTAAGGGTTATATTGATCAGCTCAAGTACCTCACCCCTGAGCAGAAGGAAGCAGCCAAGCAGCTCATTGATTCCAAGACGACTAAGGACGACATGGACCAGATTGTCCGTGACAATGCCCTTATCAATGTGGATCAGAACACCACGATGACCCCTGGTGATCGTGTGGTTGCCAAGAATGAGATTGCTTCTGAATCCGCACCAGACGCTGTTGTCACCTCTAATGAGGACGGCAATGCTGATGCTGCTGATGTTGCCAATGCTCTCATTGACAACATGAAGTATCTGACGCCTGAGCAGATTGCTGCTGCCAAGACCGCAGTTGCAAATGCTCAGAGCAAGGATGAGATTGACCAGGCGGTCAAGGATGCGGCTCGTACCAACACCAACCAGAACACCACTATGTCTACTGAGGATAAGCAGCGTACGACTGCACTCATCGACAGTGATGCTCCGGTCGCACAGGGTGTTGCTGCTTCCAATGAGGATGGCGAGAAGGTCCCTGCCAAGGCTCTGATCAATAAGCTCAATTATCTGACCCCTGAGGAGAAGGAAGCATACAAGCAGGAAATTGATGCTGCTTCCACTCTCACCAGTGCAGATATTCTTGCTGTGGTTAAGAAGGCTGCAACGGATAATACCGACGCCAACCCAACCTTGACCGATGCAGAAAAGGCTGAGACCAAGTCTGATATTGCTTTGACCACCACTACTGGCGGTGTAGCAGTTGATGAGTCTAATGAGATCGGCGAGAATGGCGACCTTGATGATATTAAGGAAGCCGCAAAGAAGTACATTGATACTCTGACCAATCTCACCGATGCAGAGAAGACTGCACTCAAGAACCAGGTGGACAACGGCACTGACTACAACTCCGTGCTTGAGGTTGCTAAGCAGGCAGCCCGCGATGATATCAACGGTTCCACTTATGCTGCACCTTCGGATTTGGCTGATGCACTGAGCCAGGTTGAATCTGCAACTGGTCTTAAGGGCCTTAAGTCTGCAACCACCGAGGCTGTTAAGGTTGACGCTTCTGCCCTTATCGATAAGCTGACCAACCTCACTGAGGAGCAAAGGCAGGAGCTCAAGGAGAAGCTGGAGAATGCTGACTCCACCCCTGCAGCAATCACCATTGCTAAGAATGCTGTCCGCCAGGACATCGGCACAATGGCTCAGCGCACTGGTAGCTCAGACACTTCTGATGTGGATGATGCTACGAATATCGCTCAGCTTGGTAAGAGTGATCTGACTGCGCTGATTGAGGATGCAACGGCAGCTGTAGATAAGATGGCTAACCTCACTGAGGCACAGAAGGCTGCTGCTAAGGCTGCTATCGCGGCAAGTGGTTCCACCACGGAAGTTATCACTGCACTTACTAGTGCAGCTGGTACCAATGTCACTACCCTGCCTACCCCTGGTACTGCACCAACTGGCACCACTGTTGCAGATATCCTGAATCAGTCCCTGGTTGACTTCAAGACCGCAGCAAAGAATGCCATTGACAATTTGCCTAACCTCACTGCGGAGGAAAAGGCAACTGCCAAGGCAAGCGTAGATGCAGCAACTAATGAGGTCTCTGCATTGGCAACTGTCAAGAATGCGACCACCACAGATGTGTCACGTCTTCAGAACCTCAGTGATGCTGAGAAGCAGGCGGCTCTGGCAAAGATTGCCGGTGACACCACACTGACCGACACTGTTGCCGATGACATCACTGATGCAAAGTTGGATGCCACCAACCGCATTAACAAGTTGCCTAATATCTCTGCTGAGCAGAAGGCTGAATATCTAAACAAGGTAGCTACTGCAACTACTGCAGGCGCGGCTCTTGAGGAATCCACCACTGCGAAGGCTACGGATGATGAGATTCTTGCTACCGCAATGGCTCATGCCCGTGAAGCTATTGCCCGTGCGGAATCTGTGCTGGACAAGGTGGTATACACCAATTCTGGTTCTACCAAGTCCACCAATTTCAATACTCTGCGTCAGCAGCTGACCGACCTTCTGACCGCGGCTGCTAATGGTGAAATCACCGCGGCAGAGCTGGAGGCAAAGCTGGCAGAGTTGACCGAGGCACAGGAAGAGCTTGATGGTACCGAGCCAACCAAGAAGAGCATCAACTGGCCACTCATTGGTGGTGCTGCAGTTGGCATCGCGGCTCTCGGTGCAGGTATTGCAGCTCTGGGTGACCGCAATTCTGAGCCTGCGGCACATGCTGCCAGCCAGGCTCCAGCCAATGCCGGTGCATCTAACCCAGCCACGGGTGAGGTGTCCAACGGTGTAGATGCCCAGGCAAATGCTGGTACCCAGCAGAACGCAACCGGCCAGACCCATGCCAATGGTGTTTCTGCCCTGGCACGCACCGGTGCAGATTCTTACTCCCCTATCTTCTGGGGCATGGTATTGATGCTGCTTGGTGGCGCTGCTTTTGCAGCCGGACGTCGTCGCCGTCCATTGGTCGCTGGTGGCCGTCACCAGCGTGATGAGAATGAAGCTGGCGTACATCCGCTTATTGAAATGGCTCGTACTCGCTTCGGCGCTCGTCTCCCACGACGCCACAGCAAGGACAGCTAAGGCACAAACCTACTGCCTATAAGGGTGGGACTCGTTAGATTACGAGTCCCACCCTTTTTCTATCTATACCTGCCTACTTACCAGCAGTTAGTGCTATGCTGTACTTATGGCAAGCACAGCATCTTCCCCGGTCACCACGGCTTCAGCAACAACTGAAGTTGGTTGGAACCCACTGCACGTAAACTGCCCGAGCCACAAGCTCTTGCGCACTGTTACCGGCCGATGGGCAATCCTGATTGTTTCTGCACTTGCGGAGCGCCCACTTCGATTCGGTGAACTCCGCGAAGCAATTGGCGGAATCAGCGACAAGATGTTGGCACAGTGTTTACGTGATCTCAAGGATGCAAGCATCATCGACCATGACGGCACCCAATATAGCCTCACCCCGCTGGGGCGTTCATTCTTGGTGCCTCTCGGCAGCCTTATCAACTGGGTAACAAGCCATATGGATTCTGTCTATGAGCAGCAATCAGTGACAGGCTATTGGCAAGGCCCAAATTTCACCGTGCAGATTGATGCGTCGACTGCGGGTCTCACCAAGGTTTCTTTCCTTAAGTCGCATGGTGGGGTCGCTACGACCTATGACTTGCCGGAAAGCCCGGCTGGCCATCACGTGGCCAATGCAATTCGTGAGCTCGATGCCTACCTTGCTGACCCAGCCCACCAGCCACAAGCAGTTCTTGACTGGGATGCGGTAGCCAAAGATAGGGACTCAGAAAGCTTCCGCTTCAAAGTCTGGCATGTGCTCGCAGACACTCAACCGGGTGAGACTCTCTCCTACGGTCAGGTCGCTGCCGCAGCGGGCTCCCCAAAGGCCGTACGTGCCGTCGGGTCTGCATGCGCTCAAAATCCTTGGCCGCTCTTCATCGGCTGTCACCGCGTAATCAAAAGCGACGGTACCCCTGGCGAATATGCCGGTAGCGCCGAAGTCAAGGCATTTTTGCTCGCGCATGAAGAACATGCAAAATGAGAAAACGGGGGTAGCGCTAAATCTAGCCCCACACAATCGGACATTGTCTAACCGGATTTAAACACTTTCAAAAATTTCCCACATTGCATTATTGAGCTGCGCATATACAAATGCAAACCGACAGTTTGTTGCATACCCACCATATGCAACAGCTGCAGTATGCTATGCAATGAATAAGTTCTCCTTGCGCTGGCTACCCCCGCCTTTTTAAGGTGAGCTTTGTATTTTATGATCGGGCTTATCGCGAGTTATTTACGCGAGTACATGTTTTCCTTCTTCGCACTTTAAGGAGTTCTCATGTTCGCCCAGATGACGAAACCGCTGCACAATAAAGCATATGTGCAGAGCTCACTTACATTCTTGCTCTTCTTCGCCTCTTGGGGCATTTGGTGGTCCTTCTTTCAGATTTGGCTGACGGATCCCAATGGCCTCAACTTTGACGGCAAGCATGTAGGTACCATCTATTCCATCAATTCCTTTGCTGCCCTGATATTGATGTTTGTCTACGGCACTCTGCAGGATCGACTCGGTATCCGGCGCCACGTAGCGATCTTTGCAGCAGTCCTCATGACCCTGGTAGGCCCATTCCTCATCTACGTCTACCAGCCGTTGCTAACTAGCTCCTTTATGCTCGGCGCCATACTTGGCGGCATTTTCCTCTCAGCCGGCTTCATCGCTAGCTGTGCCTTATTTGAAGCCCTTGGAGAGCGTCTATCGCGCCGATATGGATTTGAGTACGGACAGGCCCGCATGTGGGGTTCATTCGGCTACGCAATTGTAGCGCTGATTGCCGGCTTCACCTTCACTAAAAATCCACATCTCAACTTCTGGCTTGGCTCAGCATTCGGTCTCGCATGTCTCCTGCTTCTGCTGCTGTGGAAAGACCCCTCGAGCCCGGCGCGAGCTGGGGTTTCGGGGGAGTCTGAAGATGTGCCTTCTATGCCGGGTTTGAAGGATATGCTTGCGCTTTTGCGGATGCCTACTTTGTGGCTCTTTATTGTGTTCGTTCTTTTTAGTTGGACGTTCTATACGGTCTTTGATCAGCAGATGTTCCCTGATTTTTATTCAAGTCTTTTTGCTACGCAGGATCAGGGTCGCCAGGTTTATGGTGTTTTGAATTCTATTCAGGTATTTGTTGAGGCCGCGATGATGGGCATTGTGCCTTTGGTTATGTTGCGCCTTGGTGTGCGTAAGACTTTGTTGCTTGGTATTGGTGTGATGTTTGTTCGTATTGGTGGTTGTGCTCTTGTTGATGGCCCTGTGTTGGTGAGTGCGGTTAAGATGCTGCACGCATTGGAGGTGCCTTTGGCTATCTTGCCTATCATGCGTTATTTCACGCTTCATTTCGACCCTAAGTTGTCGGCAACTCTGTATATGGTTGGTTTCCAGATTGCTGCTCAGGTTGGCAATATTTTGTTCTCTACCCCGTTGGGTGCGCTTCGTGACCATATTGGTTATCGTCCGACCTTCTTTGTGATTGCTGCTTGTGTGTTGCTTGCAGGTGTATTTGGTGCTTTCATTTTGAAGAAGGATGATGAGCAAGTTCTTGGTGACCCGTTTGTTCGTGCTGAAAGGAAGTCCCGTGCGTAGTTCTGAGTTTGATTCTAGGTTTGCTGCTTTGAATGCGTCTTTTGTTGATATGGGTGAGGCTTTGGTTAAGGCCACGGAGTTTCGTGATTCTATGGTGGAGAAGTTGAATCCGCGTTGGTATCCGGAGTTTCATATTGCTGCCCCTGCGGGGTGGATTAATGACCCTAATGGGTTGTGTTTCTTTAATGGGCGTTACCATGTGTTTTATCAGCATCATCCGTATTCGACGCAGTGGGGGCCGATGCATTGGGGTCATGTGTCTTCCCCTGATTTGGTGAATTGGGTTCATGAGCCTATTGCGCTTGCCCCGTCGATTGAGGCTGATCGTGATGGTGTGTTTTCGGGTTCGGCTGTTGTTGCGGATGATGGTACTTTGGTGCTGTTTTATACGGGGCATCAGTGGCGTAATGGTGTGGATGATGCGGAGGGTTTCCGTGAGGTGCAGTGTGTAGCGACTTCCACTGATGGTGTTTCTTTCACTAAGGGTGGGGTTGTTGTTGACTGCCCTGTTGTTGATGGTGTTGAGGTTCTTCATTCCCGTGACCCGAAGGTGTGGCGCCAGGGTGATACGTGGTACATGATTTTTGGTGTTTCGGCACCGCGTGATGGTGTGCCGCGTGGTGAGATGTGGATGTATTCGAGTAAGGATTTGTTCACGTGGGAGTTTGATTCGGTGCTATTCCAGGACCCTAATCCGGAGGTCTTTATGTTGGAGTGTCCTGATTTCTTCGCTTTGGGTGATCATTGGGTTTTGGTGTATTCCCCTATGGGTGCCAAGGCGGATGGTTATGCGCACCGTAATATGCATAATGCTGGTTATGCGGTGGGTACTTGGGCGCCGGGTACGGAGTTTAGTTTGGTTAAGCCTTATGAGCATTGCGACTGGGGTCATAATTTCTATGCGCCACAGACTTTTGAGCATGATGGGCGTCGTATTTTGTTTGGCTGGATGGGTTCTTTCACTAGTGTGTTGTGTTCCCAGCCGGAGGATCAGTGGGCGGGCCAGCTGACTTTGCCGCGTGAGTTGAGTCTTGATTCGGATTTGTGTCTTGTCCAGAAGCCTATTCATGCTTTGGAGACTGGTCGGTCCTTGAGTTTTTCTGTTGATTGGGATGAGCGTATTTCGCTTCCTGCTTCGCAACATTACCGTGTGAAGATTGACCGTGGCGTTTCTTCAGCGGAGCGTATTAGTCTTTCGGTTCATAGGTCGGTGGATCCGGCTAATCGTACTAGGGTCATTTATGATTCTTTGGCTGGCCGTGTTCATCTTGATCGTGGGGATAATGTCAATGGTGATCATGGGTTCCGTTCAGTGCCTGTTGATTCTTCCCGTGAGTCTTTGGTCATTGATGTTTTTGTGGATCGTGGCTCGGTTGAGGTCTTTGTGGATGAAGGCCGTTATGCCATGTCGAGTTTCTCTTTCCCGCCTGAGGGTGAGCTTGATGCTGAGATTTTTGTGGAGAGTGGTAGCGCATCGGTAGAGGTGGCGCTGGCTTAGTGGTTATTTACTGTGCTCGTGCAGCTACCCCGGTGTTTCTAGTACAATGGGCGCCATGATTCTTATAAATGTTAAGTACAAGGTAAAGCCAGAGTTTGTTGCTAGTTTCCGTGATGAGGTGGATGAGTTTACTCAGGCTACCCGTGCTGAGGCCGGCAATATTTTCTTCGAGTGGTACAAGAGCACCGATGAGGATGACGTGTTTATCCTTATTGAGGCCTTCCAGGATGATGCTGCTGAGGCCCATGTGACCTCTGATCATTTCAAGAAGGCTTGTGCTGAGATGCCTAAGCTTTTGGTTGAGACCCCAACTGTTATTAATACCCTGATTCCAGGTAAGACTGAGTGGGATATCTTGGCTGAGATGCCTGTTGAGAACTAGTCGCTTTTGTGTGGCTTTTCGCCCACACTAGTGGTTGCTAATACTGAACCCGGACGAGTAATTATGAACTGAACCCCAAAAGTTGGGTACGGTTTATTATTACTTGTCCGGGTTTCTTTGTGTTTAGTTTTCGCGGAGTGCTTCCATGTAGGTGACTGCGATGGGCGGTACCCATCCGGAATAGTCGCCGCCGTAGCGGTAGATTTCCTTGACGATCGAGGAGGACACGTAGGACCATTGTGGGTCGGTGATGAAGAATAGTGAGTCCAAGTCGCCAATGGCTTTATTGACATGGGCCATGGGTTCTTCGTAGTTGAAGTCCTTGGTGTCACGGAGGCCCTTGAGCAAGGTGCTAAAGCCATGTTCCTTGCCGTAGGTGGCCAATAGTGTGGTGCACCCGTCTACTGTCACATTCGGAATGTGGCTCGTTGCCTCACGGATAATTGCTATGCGGGCTTCAGGGCTTAGTAGGGAGCTACTCTTATTGGGGTTGAAGGTGACAAGTACCCGGAGTTCTTCACAGACCTTAGAGCCGCGCTCAATCAAATCCAGGTGGCCATTAGTCAATGGGTCAAAGGAACCAGGGAAGAGTGCGCGCATGTTATTCCGCCACTAGTTCTTTGTGGAATACAGCCATATCCATGCGTGCAATACCAAAGGTGCGCTTCTTCAGCTTCTGGGTAGTTGGCACAAAGCATGCAGGCCATGCGGTTTCCTTGGAGTCGCGGTGGCGCTCAACGACCACGGCAGCCCCATCTGCCAAAGCTGGGATGAGCTTGTGCAGCATTGCTTCAACAGCATCATCGGCAAGATCATATGGTGGGTCGGCAAGAACCATGTCGAAATATTCGCGTGGGGCTTGAGCCAGATAGGTAGATACCTTGGACTCAACCACATGCACATTAGGGTGCTTCACCACAGCAATATTGGACTTAATGATCTCGACTGCCTGGTGGTTGCTTTCAACTAGCACCACATGCTCAGCCCCACGGGACGCTGCTTCCAGGCCAAGGGCACCGGAGCCGGCAAAAAGATCGAGGACATTCGCATCGGTAAAACCAAAGCGCACCGCCAAGGAAGAGAAAAGACCTTCACGGGCACGATCCGAGGTTGGCCGGGTGCCCTCGGCAGGAACCTTGATCTTACGGCCACGTGCTTCACCAGAAATAATGCGTGTCATACCCATAGCAGTGAGTATATCACCGCATATTTTGCACTCCTGGTTGCCACCATGGCTGTGGCGAGCATGTGCGCTAGGACTTTTCGATGAACTCCTGGGCGGTCAGGTCCACATCACTGACCAGTTGCTCCGCCAATTCCAAGTTACGGGCAACCAAAGCCTTGGCATCGGCTGCCGCACGCTCAATAATCGGGGCATCCGCCACAAAATCCAAGAAGAATACGCGGCGCTTACCACCCGACTGGGCTGTACCAAGCACATCGCCTTCCTGGCGCTTGCGCAAATCCAACTCGGCAAGACGGAAACCATCCGTGGTTGAGGCCACTTCATTAAGGCGTGTAAAGGACTCGGAATCCTGGGGTTGGGTTGTGTGCAGCAGACACAAACTCGCATGGCTACCACGGCCAACACGGCCACGCAGCTGGTGCAACTGGCTCACACCAAAAGCATCCGCATCACGGATATACATAACCGTGGCATTCGGAACGTCAATACCAACCTCAATGACTGTAGTGGCAACCAGAATATCCACATTGCCGGCACCAAACTCAGTCATGACAGCATCTTTGTCCTCCGGGTGCATCCGGCCATGAACCATAGCTACCCGCAGTTCAGGAAAAACCTCCTTGCGTAAAAACTCGTAGGTTTTCTCAACGCCACCATCACCCTCAATCTTCGGGCACACAACAAAAGCCTGACGGCCAGCCTGCACCTCCTCACGGATGCGCTCCCATGCACGCTCCTCCCAGCCCTCGAAGAAGGAAGGCACCACACTAGTCATAATCGACTGGCGCTCCTTTGGCACACCCTTGAGCTCCGAAACACTCAAATCACCAAAGGCAGTCATCGCAATAGTACGAGGAATCGGGGTTGCAGTCATCACCAAGAGATGAGGCGTCAAACCATCTTTGGCCTTATTACGCAGACTGTCACGCTGCTCAACACCAAAACGGTGCTGCTCATCAACAACAACCATACCCAAATCATAAAACTCCACAGCCTCTTGAATCAGCGCATGGGTACCCACAACAATATCGGCATCACCCGAAACAATATTGAGCAAAGCCTCCCTGCGGGTTGCGGTATTCATCGAACCAGTAAGCAACACCACCTTGGAATCCAAACCGGCAGCCTTAAGCATCTGCTCCATAGAACGGGCATGCTGGGTGGCCAAAACCTCAGTAGGAGCAAGCATCGCACACTGCTTGCCACTATCAACCGCAGCCAACATCGCCAACAATGCAACCACAGTCTTACCACTACCCACATCACCCTGAACCAGGCGATTCATTGGCACCGGCTTATCCATATCCGCATATACCTCACGCAAAGCGGACTTCTGCCCATCCGTCAACGTAAACGGCAGATTGCTTTCCAGAGTGCTGCAACTCAAGCCCGGCGCGATAGGTGCAGCCACATGCTGGGCGGCTTCATGGCGGCGAATAGCCATAACCAAGGCTAGAGAGAGCGCCTCATTGTACTTAAGGCGAGCAATATATGGTTCAGGACCTTCACTGTCCGGCTGGTGAATATGGCGAATAGCCTCATCAAAAGACTTCAAATCCGGTGGCACCTGGTCCAAAGGCTCAGGGATAGGTGGGGTGGCGCGCAAAACAGCATTGATCGCACCCAAAAGTGCCCAGGACGTAATACCCTTACGGATTGGGTACACAGCCAAATATTCCAGTGCGGAAAGAATCTCCTCTAGTTCTTCAGGGGAACCAAAAGCAGACAAAGTACGCAGACCACCGGTAGCTGAAGCCCTACGCCCCGAATGGGCCTCCGGAATCACCACATAAGAAGGGTGAGACAACTGTGGCTCCTCACGGAAGAACTTAATCTTGCCACTAAACATAGCGCGGGTGCCCACAGTCAACTGGCGTGCAGGAAGGCGAGCCTGGAAGAAAGTCGCCTTAATCAGCCTATCCCCCACAGCAATAGACACAGTATGCATAAACTTGCCATTACGTGTGGTGCCTGAGCGCGCCAAATGCACACGGCCCACGAAGGTGACAGTAGCACCCTCCTCCATATCATCCAGGCTTGTTGCATTGCCATGGTGCGACCAATCGCGAGGGAAATACTGCAGCAAACCGCTGACATTATTCACACCCAAGGCAGACTCAATATCAATGGCCACACGTGGAGGCAGAATCTCCGACAAAGGTCGATTATCTTCCCAACCGAGCATAATTAGAACAAACCTCCTGAGGGTAGAGTCCAATCAACAGGCTCACGCCCCATCTCCGCAAGCAAAGAATTAGCAGTACTGAATGGCTTCGAGCCGAAAAAGCCGCGCCGGGCACTCAGCGGTGATGGATGTGCTGAGGTAATAAAGCGTGGGCCACCCGTGCTTTTACTTTCTTCAATAGCGGCAGCAATGGGTGCGCGGCTGATAATCTCTTGGGCGTGCTTGCCCCAGAGAATAAATACTATGCGGGCTTCGCTTCGTATTTGGTGGGCAATGATGGCATCGGTAATGTCTTGCCACCCAAGGCGCGCATGTGCACCCGCATTGTGGGCGGTGGTGCTGAGCATCCTATTGAGAAGCAGCACCCCATTATTCGCCCATGGGCGCAAGTCCCCATTCAGTGGTGCCGCTAGGCCTAGGTCTTCTTCGTATTCGGTGAAGATATTTTTCAGGCTACGCGGAATGGGGTTAATATCCGGGCTAACACTAAAGGAGAGCCCCATGGCATGGCCAGGGGTTGGGTATGGGTCTTGGCCCACAATAACAACCTTGGTTGCCGCTGGTGCATATTCCAATGCGGCAAAAGTCTTATCCAGTGGTGGGCAGAGTTCAGTCTCATGGGTGAGGGCTGCGGCGATGTCTTCTAACTTCGCAGCAATATCAGGCTGCCCCTGGAGGGCCGGCAGCCAATCCGGGTGCATGGTTGAGTACCATGTGGTCGGTGTTGTCATGAGCGGAAACTCTCCCAGTAGCGGTGGGCGGTTGTTTCTTTCCCATTATAAAGAATGCGTGGCTGGTCACTAGACCATACATTGCCAATAATGCGGAATCCTGGTGGCACTGGTGTGTGCTCATCAATAATGCCAAGAAGGCAGTGGTCTTCCCCGCCGCTAAGAATCATGTCTTCCGGGGTGACACCAGCAAAGGCACATGCCGCACTAAAGTCTTCCTTCACCGCATCATTGACCCAGGGGTTGGTGAGGTCGATGGTCAGGTGGGAGTGTTTAGCTAGGGTGCCGGCATCGCGGATAAAGCCATCGGAGCAATCTGTTAGGGCCAGTACCCCGCCGTGGGCGGCTGATGCACCAACAGTGGTGTCGAGTCGTGGCACCCGGTGATCATCAATGAATTGCTGGCAGTAGCTAGGAAAGTCCACGCTCTTGTCCTGGGCCTTGTGGCTCAAGGCTGTGAGGAGTGCAAGGCCAAGGCCACTGTGCCCCAGTACCCCGCTCATAATAATGTGGCCCTTGGCCAGTGGGGTTGCACGCGCACTATTCGCATTAAAGCCCAGGGGTGCGCCATGCAGATGCCCCATTGCAGTAACACTGAGCACCAGTTGCTGGGATTTTGTGAGATCCCCACCGATGAGTTCAGCCTTGGCGGGGGCCAGGCTATCAGTCACTCCTCGGGTTAGATCCTCAATGACGCGAAGTGGTGTGGTGCCCGGCGCGCCCAGGGCCATGGTGATTGCGGTGGGTGTGCCACCCATGGCCACAATATCGGCCAGATTTTGTACCACTACTTTGGCGCCCACCTGTCGTGGTGTGGAATAGTGGCGCAGGAAATGGCGGCCTTCAACAGCCATATCGGTGCCCACCACACCATTGGCCAGATTAATGGCGGCCGCATCATTGCCATTGGCACCTGAGGGGGCGAGTTTCCGGATAGCACCAATAACACTGTCCTCATCCAGTGCTGCCAAGTGGGTGGAGGTATCGGTATCCTCCCAGCTGGCAGCAATGGCAGCGAAATTAATGGTGCTGCTTGGTTCTGAGGACATGGTTGGTGTGTACTCTGTGGTGCCTATCGCGTTGCGCTGAGCGCCTGGTCTACCAGGATGGAGAGCAGCTCGCTGTACTCAATGCCGGCTGCATCAAATACCTGTGGGTACATGGAGATTGGGGTAAAGCCTGGCATGGTGTTGATCTCATTAATGACAGGACCATTCTCAGTAATGAAGAAGTCCACGCGGGAGAGACCGACACCATCAATAGCGTGGAAGGCCGCAATGGAGATGTCCTGAACCGTGCGCAGCATGTCCTCATCCAATGGTGCGGGGATGAGAGCGTCGACCACATTATCCAGGTACTTGGTATCAAAACCGTAGAAGCCTTCATCGCCGGATTCGGTGCCACGCAGCTGTGCTGGTGGGACGGCGACTACACGACCATCGGCATATTCAACCACGCCGCACTCAACTTCAACACCACGGTTTTCAGCCTCAATAATGGCCTTGGAGTCATTTTCAAAGGCGAGTTCCAAGGCGGCTGGTAGCTCATCCCATGAGCTGACCTTGGAGACACCAATGGAGGAACCACCACGGGCCGGCTTCACAAATACAGGCAGGCCAAGATATTCCTTATCCTCATCGCTCATAGAGCGGCGACCATCAGCGGTGACGGTAATACCGCGACCAATTGGCAAACCAGCCTCATGGAGCAGACGACGGGTATATTCCTTATCCATGGCGGCAGCGGAGCTCAAAACACCGGTACCAACATAAGGCACACCGGAGAGTTCAAAGAGACCCTGGATGGTGCCATCCTCACCGAACTTGCCGTGCAGGACAGGGAAAATCACATCAGCAGTGGCATAGACGCTGCCATCAATACGGCGCAGTTCACCACGGCGGGCAGGGTTTACTGAAAGGAAGAGTTCATCCTCAGGATTGGTGAGTTTCACGGTTGGAAGCTCACGGCCCTGAATACGCAAGGATTCAATATCGGTGGTGCCTACTACCCATGCACCATCCTGGGTAATACCAACAGGAATGACCTCAAAACGCTCGGGGTCAAGATGGCTCATAATTGCACCGGCAGATACACAAGAAACGGAATGCTCCGTGCTACGGCCACCATACAATACTGCTACGCGAATTTTTTCAGGCATAATAATTCAACTATACCGCTATTCTGTTTTATCACCGTCAACCATGAGCGCGCCGACCATACTTTCCACGGGCTGCCCCTCATGGCAGACGCGATAGACGGCTTCAACAATCGGCATATCTACCCCGGTTTTCTGGGCGAGTTCCCAAATGGAGCGGGAGGAATGATAGCCCTCAGCAACCTGACCGTGGGTGGCCTTCTTGGCTTCTTCCAGGGTATCGCCGAGGCCCAGGCGTAGACCAAAGGACCTATTGCGGGACAGTGGTGAGGAACAGGTGGCCACCAAGTCACCCATACCGGCAAGGCCGGCAAAGGTACGGGGGTCAGCACCGAGCTTTTCACCAAGGCGAGTAATTTCCGCCAAGCCACGGGTAATCACAGAGGCCTGGGTATTCTCACCGTACTTCATGCCAGCAATCATGCCGACAGCCAAGGCAATCACATTCTTACATGCGCCACCAATCTCACAGCCCACCACATCTGTGGTGACAAAAGTACGGAAATACTTGGTATTGAGACTATCGGCAATGCGGTGAGCCCTATCAATATCAGGGCAGGCAATGACCGTGGCAGATGGCTGCTCCAAAGCAATTTCGCGGGCCAGGTTGGGGCCACTAAGAGCCGCCACACGGTGGGATTCAATATCAGCAACCTCAGAGATCAGAGAACTCATGCGCAGGTCACTGCCCTTCTCAATGCCCTTAACCAGGCTCAAGAAGGAAACATCATCATCGCAGAGATTATGAATCAGCTTCTTCCACTCAGCAAGATTCTCGCGCAGACCAGAGGACGGGATAGCGATAATAACAATGCTGGCACCGCGCAGAGCCACTGCAGGATCAGCCGTAGCAACCACGGAATTAGGAAGAGTAAAGCCTGGTAGATAGCTTTTATTCTCACGAGTAATCATGATTTCGCGGGCGAGGGATTCACGTCGGGCCCATAGGCGCACCCCATTGCCGGCATCGGCACAGACCTTAGCCAGGGTGGTTCCCCAGGAACCGGCACCCATAATGGCGATCCGCTCCCCCTCGGTGCCCCAATCATCTGCTGTATTCTGCCCCATATGCAGAATTGCTTGCAGTGGCTTTGGCAAAACAATCGGCGGCTTGGCAGCCTTATTATTCTTTGCGGCCTTACGCTTTTCCATGTGCACCATCCTTTGACTAGCCGTGCAACGATTCTTAGCCCTATTTTAAACCAAAAACCTTTCCCGGGTAGCTTTCAGCAAACTTACATCTAGCATACAAGCCAAGGCGTGAGAACTTGTATCTTTTCTCGTATACAATCTAGGCATGGTTAAGAAGCTCCGTGAGCAACACAAGGATAGTTACCGCGCCCTACTCCTTCGCGGCCGCCACCAGGAAATCCCTCATCACATTGAGCATTACTTCGCACGCCCAATCATGGCTGCAGGTGCTGTACTCATGCGCGATGGCCTCTATGCTGTCATTCACCGCCCACACTATGACGACTGGTCCCTGGCAAAGGGCAAGGTTGATAAGGGTGAAAATCTACCCCAGACTGCTGTTCGCGAAATTCTTGAAGAAACCGGTTATGAGATTCATCTCGGCAAACTCATTGGTAAAGTAACCTACCCAATTAAGACCCATACCAAGGTCGTCTTCTATTGGACTGCAGAGGTTGTCGGCGGAGAATTCACCCCAAATAAGGAAGTAGATGAGATTCGTTGGCTCCCATATGAGGAGGCCCATGAGCTGCTTTCCTATGAGGTGGACCGCGCAGTTCTCGAAAAGGCTGAAAAGCGCCGCCAGGTTCCAACCAACTCCCGCATTATTCTCGTGCGTCATGCCCATGCCGGGGATTCCAATGATTGGGATGGCCCTGATGAGCTGCGCCCACTGATTGAAAAGGGTAAGAAGCAGGCGAAGATGTTGGCCAAGGAGCTCATTGGTTTCCACCCAACAGAGATCTACACTGCTAGCCCTAAGCGCTGCGTAGATACGTCCCGCCCATTAGCCAAGGCTGCAGGCATTGGCGCGAATACGAACCATCTGCTTGATGATTCCACCTGGATTGCGGATTCCACCGCGACCCAAGAGTTCCTTGCTGAACTCTCCACCACCCCTGGTGTCCACGTGGTTTTCGCCCAGCAGCAGATGATCATTGAAGCCACCAAGTGGTTTAGCGATAATGGCCGTCTTCCCCTCGATGAGATTCGTGCCAAGAAGGCTTCCGCCTGGATTTTGAGTTTCTGCGAAGGTGAACTCACCGGCGCCGACTACCTTGCCTCCCCGCTCGCCGTGCGCTAATTCCCCTTTCGTGCTCCCCCAACTTTTTTGCTTTACGACGGCCCCGACCCGAAGGTCGGGGCTTTTCCCGTATTTCTACAGTTCTTTCTTAGCTGCCTAGTTTTTACATACCTGGAAGGGAAGATCCTGCAGGTAGCAGGGTGAATGGGAAGCGAACTACATTGGCGTTGTAGAAGTGACCGGGTTCAAAACCCAATTCGCGAACCTGATTTCCCAAGCGCTTCACAACAGGGTCTTGATCCTCTCCTGGCCTAACCAGGAGTTCACAGCCGCTTAGGGCCGCGTGGTACAAGTCGTACTCTACAGCGAATTTCACACCAGTTGCATCCACGTCTTCCTTACGCAGTAGCGATACCATAGTGTGCATCTGCTCCGGAGTTGGCGCATTGTTGGTGAGATAGTTGAGGAAACCCCAATACAAATCGACAGTCATCTTGTAGGCACCAGTTATCACACCAAGTCGCCCCGGCCCGGCAGCGGCAGCATCCGCAGCTGCGTGGTAACCACGCTCCCTCATATTGTCAAGAAACTGGTCGTAGTTCCATGCGCCAGCATCATAATCCCAAGTGTAGTCCAGCATTACACCGCGATCCTGTTCATAATCCATGAAACCACCCCAGTTATTCATGAAGTTAATGTTGTCACGATCCCATTGCGCGATAAAATTGTCCCTATCAGCCTGGCTGAAATTAAGACCGAGGGCAGCCGCATTGAACATGAAAAAATCAGCCTTTGTCACATTATAGTGATGGTTGACCTGCAAATACAGATCCTTATCGTGGGCATCGAGCGATCCGTCACAGCCCTGCTTATTGACTTCCTTCATGGTCATTGCAACAGCACTTGGGGCGCTAATGCCGGAGATAAGAAGGGCACCTGCTGCAAGGAAACTAGGTACAACTCGGGTGGAGAAGCGCTTCATACTAGACATACTCCTTAGAGTAGAAATCGTCCGGCTTTGTTAGCCGAAAACAATAGCGGTCGTGCTACTGCTACGCTTGATTGTACACATAAGTCCGGTAGCAACAAAACTACAAAGCAAGCCTTAAAAATCAGGCTTCACTATGTCTCCATGCTGCGGAGCGTAATGGTCCGAAATAGTCCACTGGACTATTTGGACAAAAAAAGGAATCCCGACATAAGATCGGAATTCCTCAATACGAAAAATATTTCGCTAAAAATATTTTCCCAAGCACAGAGCTAATTGCAGGTAAGTACCTAGTGGCTTCCCTAGGAGATCGTGCGTGGCTTGAAGGATGGGCGCTTGGCCTCGTAGGCTGCGATGGCTTCCTCATTACGCAAGGTCAAGGAGATATCATCCAGGCCCTCCATGAGGCGCCAGCGGATATACTCATCAACCTCGAAGTTGAATACGTGGCCACCAACGGTCGCGGTGCAGTCCTCTAAAGAAACAGTGATTTCACGGCCTGGTTCTTCTTCCAGAAGCTTCCAGATCAGTTCAATATCAGACTGTTCCATAATGCCGGTGAGCAGGCCGGCCTTGCCGGAGTTGCCACGGAAAATATCGGCAAAGCGAGAGCTAAATACGGCACGGAAGCCATAGTCCATCAGTGCCCAGACAGCATGCTCACGGGAGGAGCCGGTACCAAAATCAGGGCCGGCAACAAGAACAGAACCATTCTTGAATGCGTCCTGGTTAAGCACGAAGTTTGGGTCGGTACGCCATGCGGCGAAGCAGCCATCTTCGAAGCCGGTGCGGGTCACACGCTTGAGGTATACGGCAGGGATGATCTGGTCAGTATCGACATTGGAACGCTCCAGTGGAACACCAACACCGGTGTGAGTAATGAACTTTTCCATTATTCTTTCTTCTTCCTTTGTTGGCTCTTAGACGGAAACTGGTTCCAGATCGGCTGGGCTGGACAAGGTGCCACGAATAGCGGTGGCTGCAGCAACCTGTGGGGATACCAGGTGGGTGCGGGAACCCTTACCCTGACGGCCCTCAAAGTTACGGTTCGAGGTGGAGGCGGAACGGTCGCCGGCTGCCATCTGGTCTGGGTTCATACCCAAGCACATGGAGCAACCTGGCTGACGCCACTCAGCACCAGCGGATTCGAAGATGGCATCAAGGCCTTCAGCCTCAGCCTGCTCACGAACACGCTCAGAACCTGGAACAATGAGCATACGAACACTGTCGTTGACCTTGCGACCCTTGAGGATATCGGCCACGGCACGCATATCTTCAATACGACCATTGGTGCAGGAACCAACGAAGACAGTATTGACAGCAATCTCACGCAGTGGGGTACCTGGAGTCAGATCCATGTACTTCAGCGCCTTTTCGCAGGCAACCTTGTCATTATCATTGGTGAAGTCCTCAGGGGAAGGAACCGTATCACCCAATGGCAGACCCTGGCCTGGGTTTGTACCCCAGGTGACAAATGGGGTCAGCGCAGAGCCATCAATCTCAACAACGGTATCGAACTCGGCGCCGTCGTCAGTACGCAGGGAACGCCAGTACTCTACAGCGGCATCCCAGTCCTCCCCCTTCGGTGCGTGTGGGCGACCCTTGAGGTACTCGAAAGTAGTCTCATCTGGGGCAATCATGCCGGCACGTGCACCTGCCTCGATGGACATATTGCACATGGTCATGCGGGCTTCCATGGAGAGCTTCTCAATAGCCTCACCACGGTACTCAATGATGTGGCCCTGACCGCCACCAGTGCCAATCTTGGCAATAATGGCCAGAATCAGATCCTTGGCGGTAACTCCTGGCTGCAATTCACCAGAAACATTGATGGCCATGGTCTTAAATGGCTTCAGTGGCAGAGTCTGGGTGGCCATTACGTGCTCCACCTCAGAGGTGCCAATACCGAAGGCAATGGCGCCGAAAGCGCCATGAGTCGAGGTGTGAGAGTCACCGCAGACCACAGTCATACCTGGCTGGGTCAGACCCAACTGTGGGCCAACCACGTGCACAATACCCTGGTCCACATTGCCCATTGGGTAGATACGGACACCGAACTCGTCGGTATTTTTACGCAGGGTTTCCACCTGGGTACGGGAAACCAAGTCATTAATTTCCAGGATGGAGCCGGTCTTAATGCCCTCAGTAGGAACATTGTGATCCTCGGTGGCCAAGGTCAGATCAGGGCGGCGAAGCTTACGGCCGGCCAGGCGCAGACCATCGAAAGCCTGTGGACTGGTCACCTCATGGAGCAGCTGGAGATCAATGTAGATAAGGTCAGGTGCACCATTTTCACCTGGTACAACGACATGATCACGCCAGACTTTTTCGGCCAAGGTCAATGGCTTAGCCGAGGAATCCACGGGGCTGGTCATGGACTTCCACCTTCCTGTTTATAAGATTTAACACTTCAACTACTAAGATTATCTCAAAATATGAGACACTGAGTATCAATATATGAGACAGTATAGCGCAAAATTGCTCGTCTTTAAAATTAGCGCTACCTAAGTCCTGCTTCCTCGAGGCGGGCTATGTAGGCTGCGCCAATAAGAGGAGCGTCTGTTCCAAGGCGGGCAACATAGATAGGAATATCTGTAAAATCCTCAATCACTGATTCGCGAACCCCTCGGGTAAAAGGCTCTAGAGTTTCAGGCAAGGTGCCAATTCCGCCACCAAGAACAATGCGCTCTGCCCCGTGCATATTAATAACATTGCCAATGCCGATTCCGACATACTCTACAGAGCGGTCAAAAACCTCAGCCGCACGCGGGGCCTGCCCGACGCGAATTTTTGGCATGAGGGTCTTGAGTGATTCAACTGGAGTGCCCTCGGCTTCTGCACAGTGATGCTCAATGGCACCACCCGAACCAACGGAATAGAGATTGCCGATTCCGCCGGAGAGGTCTGGGCAGGCTGCGAAACCAAATTCGGAGCGGACCCCGCTGCCACTATTAGAGCATGCCCCATCATAGACATAGGTGCCATTGGCACCGGTACCCATGGAGAGGAAGAAGCTGCTTCCTTCATATGGCCCTTCGGGATTGCCATAGAGTGCTTCACCCAATCCCATGATGCGCACATCATTATCTACCGCAATAGGAATACCGAAGCGCTCGTTGAGTCTCTCCCCTAGCTTCATACCCATCCAGCCTGGCATATGACTAAAGGACCATTCAACGACCCCAGTACGTGGGTTAATGACACCCGGGGCTGCAATGCCAATGGCGACTACAGTCCATCCCTTCTCCTGGGCGTGGGTCATGACAGCCTCTATGGATTCGCATACGGCACGGAAGACGGCTTCGCCGCCTTCGTGGGCATTTGTTGGGCGTGTGGGAATACGATAAACCTCACGTGGATTCCGAGATTCTACGACTCCGGCTGCAATTTTGGTACCACCAATATCAACTGCGACAGTGGCATGACCTGGGGAATAAGATTCTTTTGTGTGATTTTTCGCCATACACTTTATGGTACCAACATATCTCACAGTGTTTTTTACATAGTCTCATATAGTGAACATGATAATATCGCAGTATGGGACAATTTAACGAAGCTGAAAGTGGCATTAAGGTCCTTGACCGCGCTGCTCTCATCCTTAATATAGTGGCAGATAAGCCACTTAGCCTAGCGCAACTCTGCGAAAAGACTGGGCTTCCTCGCGCTACCGCGCACCGACTAGCCACTGCCCTGGAGGTTCATGGCTTCCTTGGGCGTACCAATGATGGCCGCTGGGATATTGGCGCGGGTATCACCAGCCTCGCTGCCCGTGGCGGCGACTCCCTCATCGATGCGGCTTCCCCTGTGATGACTGCTGTCATGGAAGAGACTGGCGAGTCCGTTCAACTATATAAGCTCACTGGTCTTATGCGTACCTGCGTGGCCAGCGTGGAGCCACCTTCTGGCCTTCAAAATACCGTCCCTGTTGGTTCCCGTATGCCACTGTCTGCCGGTTCAAGCGGCAAAATCTTCCTGGCCTTTGGTTCCCAGGCCCTGCGTGATTCTGTGGCACCACAAGCAGTTTTCCAGCTCTCTGAGCTTGAAAATGTTCGCCGTCTTGGCTTTGCCGAATCCGTGGGTGAACGCGAACCTGGCCTCGCATCTGTATCTGTCCCTATCCACGACCCAGCCGGCAACTTCCTTGCCGCACTGTCAGTCTCTGGCCCAGTCGAGCGCCTTCGCCCACATCCGGGCGCACTCTGGGGCGATATGCTCAAGGCTGCATCCGCACGCCTCACCGCAAGCCTTTAGCGCTCCGAATAAGCGAGTCACTAATCTCGGCACCCTATGGCTGCTCCAGTATTACCGGGG
The DNA here is from genome assembly GCA_030530985.1 of Corynebacterium sp. Classification (GTDB taxonomy): domain Bacteria; phylum Actinomycetota; class Actinomycetes; order Mycobacteriales; family Mycobacteriaceae; genus Corynebacterium. Next base: position 1,315 of record JAUMTX010000016.1, on the reverse strand, counting down.
CAGCCATTTTATGTACATAGCTCGCCGATGTCCTCCTGGATGCTGAGGGACTCCACGGCAACCCGCACAATTCGACCAATCAGGTCGAAAAGGTAGCGCAGATCATTATGCTCTTCGCCCCAAGCATTCGGATTATTTCTCAGACCTGTGACTGCATCAGTGCGAGACTTGTATTCCTTCTCTATCCATTCAAGAGCACCGTAGTCCCCCAGCCTATACTCCACTGCTTCAATTGGGATATTCTCAATTCGGGATATAGGCAGAAATGTGTTGATTCATAGGTAGGAGAAAGTAAAACTTTGGGGTATAGGCAACGAATGTGTTGCTCGGTAGGTAGGCAAAAGTAAAGGCGCGGTTGTGCATATTATGTACTCGCGCCATTTGGTTTAGTGGTTATTCTTCTTGGTTCTGTGTCGGCGGTGCCTCTTTCCTTGTTCGCGTATTCGTCTTTCTTCTCTTGCTTGGATTTTGTTTATTTCCACGGCTGTTTGGTAGCCACGGTGCGCGGTATTGCCCTGCTCGAGGTATTGTTTTAGCTCTTCTTCGGTGTGGTGTGGTCCCCTAGTTTGAGACCATTTGTGGGTTCGCTAATATAGCTTCATGGAAGAAATGGAGTCTGCTTATGCGTGGTAACTCACCAGAAGTCATTTTGAAGAAGCTTGAAGAAGCGAAGCGCTTGGAAATTCTTGGCAAGACGAAGCAAGAAATTGCCCGTGAACTGGGTGTTTCTGCTGTTACGTTGAAGAAGTGGCGTGACAAGTACGAGGGCATGTCCGTGGGAAGCATCCAGCGAGTGAAGGAGCTTGAAGCCCAGCTAGCTGAAGCTCACCGCCTATTGGGCAGCAAGACAGTGGAACTTGAAGCCGCCCAGTTGTTTATCAAGAACCTTGAAGAGGGAAAATTCTAAGCTCGGCACGCAAGTTCGCGGGTGTTAAATCCCTGGTAGAAACCGGTTTTCCCGAGCGAGTCGCTTGCCCGGCTACTCAGATGTCCTGGTCAACATATCAGCGACACAAGCATGCGGAAGTCGCCACCCCAACCCGCTGGGATGATCTTTCTGAAGCGCTCGTTGACCTGGCTCAGCAGTTCCCATCTTTTGGGTACCGCAGGCTTTGGGCGTGCGCTAGAAATGCCGGATTTAAATGTGGCCGCAAGACTGTGCTGCGGTTATGCCGTGAACTGGGCATACAGGTTCGGTCAACAAGGAAGCGCAAAAAAATCAAGCTCGATCCGCCCACCCCACGAACCCAGCCAGCCACATCACCAATGGATGTACTGGCCATTGACTTCATGCATGATGTTACTAGCACAGGTA
>JAUMTX010000015.1:45498-49582 GCA_030530985.1 Corynebacterium sp. | reverse complement strand
ACAGGTACAGGTACAGGTACTGGCTCGTGTACTGAAAATGGTGGCACCGGATCTGGCACCGGTACAGGAACTGGCACCGGTACCGGCACGGGAACCGGAACTGGAACAGGTAACGAGAATGGCGGCACCCAAACAGTGCGCATCCAAACCTGGATCGAAAAACTCCCATTCCTCCTCCTACTCATCCCAGGCACCCTACTCCCAATCCTGGCGGTCATCTTTGGCCTCAGTGTGCAGCAGTAAGCCGGCCGGCGAATTTTTTGAAAAATTCAAGTTGCTCTTATAAGGCTTTTTTAATAGTCCACTGGCTTTAATAGCATCGCCGCCGTGGGAAGGCCTTTCGGCGCGGGGCTATGACCTGGCATTTATGCGTGGAATTCTCATTCTGGGCGGATCCTAATATAATCATGAGAATAGCTATATTGGTTCCCTCGTATTAGTTTGGAGAGACCGCATGCCTGCCAGGTATATTCCGCGTCACCGCACACCATCGAAGCATGGCCGACTAGCAGTGTCGACCCTGCTGAGCTTTAGCCTGCCATTTTCCATGGCAGTGTTGCCGACAAATATCCTTCCAGGCTTGCACGCTACCGCGCATGCGGATGAATACTCCCAAAAAGCTGATAGCAGGATTATTGGTACTGACAATGCTAATTGGGCTCAGAATACGGCTAACGCAGTATTCCCTGCCTATCAAGGCGCTACCACATACCCTGCTAACCTCAACTCTGATGTTTGGACCAACTATAATTCCGGCATCACCCAAACTTTGAATTACACTAGGGGCTCTGCTGGCGGTTTTGAACTCGTCACCTCTATTACTGATCCAAGTAGCTTCACGCCAATTAAAAACAATGAGGCAGTAACCCTCAATTCTTCTGTTCTCAACTCTGAGTATTTCGGCGCTAAAGGCGTATATCTGTTTACCAATGCGGATATTTCTCTTCCACAGTTCCAAATCGGAAATGAAAATTTCCAAGCCAGGGTCAATAACCCGCTAGCATACAATATCCAGAATTCGACCAGTACTGTTATCCGCCAGCGCAAGGAAAATAGTATGAACAACGTCTGGAATGCTCATACTGATACTGGCCTGACCTTTGTTATTACCGATCCGCAAATTCGTGCGGAGTCGGCTTTCTGGACAACCTTTAAAAAGGGCGACAAGTACCGCACCACATATACCCAAAGGGCGCGTTTGTGGAATACCGTCCGTTTGGCGATCGTCGGCCAGCTCAATGAAACCATCAAGAACCTCGACGACGAAAACAAGAAGAAGACCGTAGCCGCAGCCCGCGATGCTATTGACGCAATGATGCAGGCAGATACCGATGCTATGGTGGCGGGAACTTCCGGTAGCGGACGTAATGCGCTCGAATATATCCACGTCATGGAAAATATTGTGCGTGGTTCGAATCCTAAGGTGCCAACCAGCGTGAACAGCTCTGGGTATCTTGATGATACCTATCTCACCATGAAGAGCTTGGACACCACCCGTGCAGTTTTGAAAAAGATGGCCGAAAACGCCAATGGTGGCCCGTTGACCGAATCTAAGGAAGGGTCCACCAACGCCGCACTACTAAACCTCAACGACAACAGCACTGCCTTCAATGTCTATTCCACCGCGGATAATATTGTGAATCCAAAGGAGGAAGAGCAGACAACCGATCCGGAAGATAAGGAAGAAGAGACCACTCCTGTCGCTGAGGATCAGGCAACTGTGAATGCCGCTAAGGAACAGGCGAAGAAGCTCATCAATGCGATGAGCTATCTGACTGAAAATTCCGCAGCAGCCAATATTAAACTCGTAGAGGAATCCACAACCTCTGCGCAGGTCCTGGATCGTGCGAAGTCTGCAATGCAGATTAACGTCACAAATGGCAATAAAACTATCACCGAAAACCAGGCCACAGCAGCAGACGTCAATGCAATTTCCTCACTAGATAATTTCCGTGATGGCAACCTTGGTCAATACATGGATGTCAACATTAATAAGGCCAACGCGCTGCTCAAGGAAATCCAGCTGTACAAAGACAATGGTTACTTTGACGACGTTACTGGTCTTACCGGAAAAGACGATACGCGTGCCATCGTAAACAGTGCTATCGGTGGTCTCAATGTAGTCATTAAGGAAGGGTCCGCTGAGGACACCATAAAAGGTACCACTAATTCTCTGCAGACATACTGGAATAACTTCCTCAAGGCACAGCTTGCAGGACAGAAGACTACTGCCAATAAGCTGATCGATAATATGAGCTTCCTCTCCAAGGAAGAGGTAGAGGAGGCGAAGACTGCTGTCGCGAATGCAAAGACAGTACAGGAAGTTCGCGATGCGATTCGCGATGCCGAGGTGAAGAATGTCGAGCATGGTAAGGTCGCAGACTCTACATTGGATGCACCTGATACCACTACTTTTGCCACCGAGCCAGGCATCAAACTGAGCTCATATCCTGGCGACTTTAAGGACTTCTCCGACTATTGGGAGAATAAGGCTAAGGACCAGGTGACGGAAGCTGAAGAGACAGCCAAGACCCACGGTTATGCCATTTCCTCTACCGAGGCCCAGGATGCGCTGGATAATGCTATCCAGGATCTGAAGGACTCCCTCAAGGATGAAAATACCCCTGAGCTGCAGTACAAGTCCCAGGTAGAGGCAGCAGATGCTGCTATCAAGACCATTCTCAAGGCCACTGTGGAACCAGTCCAGGGTGAAGCCGAGACTGATATCACTGATGAGCAGAAAGCACAGGCACATGCCCTTATTAACCGCATGTCCTATATCACGCCGGTGCTTCGTCAGACTGCTAATGATCTGATTGATGCTACGTTCTTTATGAAGGAGCTTGTTGCGCTGCTTCAGGAGATTTCGCGTATTAATATTGTGCAGGGTAACGCGGGTACGAGTGAGTATGCCGCTGTGGATGCCGAGGACCAAATCCGTGACGCCTCTAGCGTGACCAGTCTGGATACCGTGGAAAACACCTCCACCGCACCGTATTTTGATTATTATCATTACCAGCGCACCAAGGCTATCAACAAGCACAACGACTTGGTCGCATCTGATGTGTACACCACCGCATCGGCTGATCTTCAGCAGGCCTATGATCAGGCCTACACCGCCCTTGCCAACACTCCTGAAACTGCGAGTGAAACGGAACTCGCCCCATACGTGGCAGCATTCTTCCCTGCCCGCGATGCTCTGTACTCCGCGGCACTGAGCCATGATCGTGAAGCCTTTATCAGCATCCTTAACAGGATGAGCTTCCTCACCGGATCCGAAGTACGCCAATACCAACAACAAGCTAACGCGGCCCTCTCCGCAGCAGCACTCACCACTATTGGTATTAACGCGCTTAACACTAATATTCGCACCGGTAACACCACCACCCTGATCCCAACCGATCAGCAAATCAGCAACACCCCACAGATCGATACCTACACCGATCTGATCACCACCACGACTAGCCCATACTTCGATTACTACCGCACCCTGGGTGACACCACTCTCACCCAATACGCGGACACCCCGAACACCACCGCATACAAACTCGCGTCCACCACCGCGCAAACCGCCTACACCCTGGCATACCAAGCAGTACAACGCGCTACCAGCACCACCGCCGGCTACTACCCCGAATACGAAGTCCGTGAACTCATCCAAGACCTCGTGGACAAACGCACCCAACTCGCAAGCAACCCTGCCTCCCGCATCACCCGCACCCCAGCACAGCTCATCACCACCTACATCAACCGCATGAGCTACCTCACCGACGAACAACGCGCACACTACCTCACCCAAGCAGCCAACGCCACCACCACCGAAGAAGCACTCGCGATCGGTAAAGACGCCCTCGCCCAAGCCATCGACAACGCCACCACCCAAAACCCAACCCTACCCAAGGGCGACACCACCATCATCACCAGCATCGCCGACCTCGACAAAGGCAACAACCGCAACTACTACGACCAAGCACGCACCACCGCACAAACCCTCCTCAACAACACCACCAACACCACCAACACAGAAGCAACCAACACCAACCCCGAATACACCCAAGCCCTCAACCAACTCCAAACACTACTC
>JAUMTX010000015.1:29670-45398 GCA_030530985.1 Corynebacterium sp. | reverse complement strand
AACCAACACCAACCCCGAATACACCCAAGCCCTCAACCAACTCCAAACACTACTCACCAGCACCACCACAACCGACGCCGACATCCAAACACAAATCAACACCATCAACAACACACCAAAAACAATCACCGGAACCGGCACCGGGAATAATACGGGCACCGGGACTGGTACAGGCACGGGAACCGAAAATGGTGGCACCGGTACAGGCACTGGAACGGGAACGGGTAACGAGAATGGCGGCACCCAAACAGTGCGCGTCCAAACCTGGATCGAAAAACTCCCATTCCTACTCCTCCTCATCCCAGGCACCCTACTCCCAATCCTGGCAGGCCTTTTGGGTAGCACTGTCAACCGCTAATTGCGAATTAAAAGTAGTAATCTTTTACCCCGCGTCTTTTATGGGCGCGGGGTTTTTCGTGTTTAAGGCGATTGCCTAATTTATCTATTGACCAATTGGTAAAAACAGGCTACAGTGTTACCTATCAATCAATTGAATTAGAGGAGGTTTTAATGCCAATCCCAGCATCCGCACATGGTCGTGACACCTATAACCTTGACCGTGCGCATGTATTCCACTCTTGGTCCGCACAGGGCGCACTCGACCCATTGGTCATCGACCACTCCGAGGGCTCCTTCCTTTTTGATGCGGACGGCAAGCGCTTCATCGACTTTTCCTCCCAGCTGGTGTACACCAATATTGGCCACCAGCACCCAAAGGTCGTAGCAGCCATCCAGGAGCAGGCAGCCAAGCTCTGCACCATCGCACCGGCACACGCTAATGACAAGCGCAGCCAGGCGGCGCAGAAGATCACCTCCCACCTTCCAGAGGGATTCAATAAGATCCTCTTCACCAATGGTGGCGCCGATGCTGTAGAGCACGCCATCCGTATGGCCCGTCTTCACACCGGTCGCTATAAGGTGCTCTCCCAGTTCCGTGGCTACCACGGTGCAACCCAGACCGCCATGAATATCTCCGGCGATAACCGCCGCTGGCCAAGCGACTACGGCAACTCCGGTGCCGTACACTTCTTTGGCCCATTCCTCTACCGCTCCGCATATAATGCGACCACCGAGCAGGAAGAATGCGAGCGCGCACTGACCCACCTCGAGAACCTCATTCGCTTCGAGGGCCCAGAGGCCTTCGCGGCCATCATCCTGGAGACCATCCCAGGTACCGCGGGCTTCATGCCACCACCTCCAGGCTTCCTGGCCGGTGTGCGTGAGCTCTGCGATAAGTACGGCATGGTCATGATCCTGGATGAGGTCATGATGGGCTTTGGCCGCACCGGCAAGTGGTTCGCCCTGGACCACTACGGTGTCAAGCCAGACCTGGTCACTTTTGCTAAGGGTGTGAACTCCGGCTATGTCCCAATGGGCGGCGTGGCAATCAGTGATGAGATTGTAGAAACCTTCAACGAGCGCGTCTACCCAGGTGGCCTCACCTATTCGGGTCACCCTCTGGCCGCTGCGGCGAGCGTCGCCACGCTAGAGGCAATGGAGGACGAGGGCATTGTGGAGAACGCCGAGCGACTAGGCCGCGAAGTCTTCGCCCCAGCTTTTGAAGAAATGCAGAAGAAGCACCCTTCCATTGGTGATGTTCGTGGTCTGGGCTGCTTCTGGGCCCTGGACCTGGTGGTCAACCGCGAAACCAAGGAAGAGCTGTGCCCATACGGCACTGTTGGCCCAAAGGTCAAGGCAGTGCTCGCCGAGTGCTCCAAGAACGGCCTGCTTGTATTCAATAACATGCACCGCCTGCACATCACCCCGGCACTCAATATTCCTGATGAAGTAGCCAAGGAAGGCCTGGCCATCCTTGATGCCGCCCTGGATATTGCCGACTCCTTCTATGAAGGATAATCCCGGCCGGGCAAGGTTCCGGCCCTAAGAAATTGAAAAAGGAGAAGCCATGAAAAGCACGAAACTGCGCCACTTTGGGCTCCAAGTAGTGGTATTTATTTGTTTTATTGCAGTCTGGTGGCTGTTCACTGCCTCCGGTCATATTAAAGAAGTATTCCTGCCCTCCCCATCCTCTGTGGCGCGGGCACTGATTGACTCTAACCGTTGTGTTCCAATCGCTGAGGGTAGCAGCAACTACACCTGTGGTGAGCAGAACTACTTCCTATGGCAGCATCTCCTTGCTAGCCTTGAGCGCATCGCTGTCGGTGTTATTCTCGCCATTATTTTCGGCGTTGCGCTGGGCTACCTTCTGGGCATGGTCAAGTGGATCCATGCTGTTGTTGAGCCATACCTCAACTTCCTTCGTTCCCTTCCTCCACTCGGCTACATGGGTCTTCTGATTGTGTGGTTCGGTATTGGCGATGCCTCCAAGGGCTGGTTGCTCTTCCTGGCCGCCTTCCCACCAATCACCCTGGCCACCATTGCTGGTGTGAAGGACACACAGATTGAGCGCATCCACGCCGCTCAGACCCTGGGTGCAAGCCGCATGCAGGTACTCTCCCAGGTTATTATTCCTTCCTCTTTGCCGTCCATTATGAACGGTATCCGTATCGCCGTTGGTTTCGCCTGGACCACAGTGGTCTCCGCTGAGCTCTCCAATGGTATTCCAGGTATTGGTGGCCTGGCCTACCTGGCCGGTACACAGCTTAATACGGCTGTGACCATTGCCTGCATCGTTGTGATTGGTATCTGTGCACTGCTCCTGGATGCATTCATTAAGTTCCTGACCAAGGTTTTGGTTCCTTGGCAGGGTCGCGACTAACCCGAGGGGAATTGTCCAATGAAAATTTTTAAAAATTCCAGCGCGTCCATTGCTGCAACACTTGCGGCAAGTGCCCTGGCACTGACCGGCTGTGTTGGCCCTAATGCCAATGACCTCGGCGAAAAGTGGGGCATGATTCCCACCGTGGAGCGTGAATGCCCCTTTGAGGTAGATGAGTCCATTACTACCACCGCCCGCATTGGTTGGATGGCCATGGCTGATGGCAATGCCTTGACCTACGGCAATGGCTGGCTGGAAACCTGTCTTCCTAATGCCAAGATTTCCTGGCAGAAGCAGGAGGCGGGTGCAGAAGTTATTCAGGCCTTTAGTTCGGCCTCCACCGACCTGGCGCTCATTGGCTCCTCCCCTGCCGCCCAGGCATTGAGCTCCCCACTGGATCTCAATGTTTCGGTCCCTTATATTTTCAATATTATTGGTGAAGCAGAAAGCCTCGTTGTTAAAGACCCGAGCGTTAATAGCTTGGCTGACCTCAAGGGCAAGACTATTGCGGTCCCAACAGGCTCCACCACCCACTACTCCCTGCTCAATGCCATTAGCCAGGCGGGCATGAATGAGACGGACTTCAATATTATCTTCTTGGGTCCAGATAAAATGCTTGCCGGCTGGCAGGGCAGCGGCATGGATGCCGCCTGGGTATGGGACCCAACTCTGACCAAGCTCACTGAGAGCGGCCACATTATTATGAGCTCCGCGGACACCGCAGCAGCCGGTGCCCCAACAGCCAATGTGGCCATTGTGGATAATGCCTTTGCCGCCGCCAACCCAGCCTTTATGGCCTATTGGACCAAGCTGCAGGAATATGCGGTGGATCAGATTAATAATAATCCGGATGAGGCGGCAGAAACCCTCGCCCCGATTTTGGGCATTAGCACCGATGAGGTCAAAACCCAGTTTGCTGGCTACCAGTATTACACCGCCGAAGAACAGAAGGCTTTGAACTTTGGTCAGGCGCTCTATAGCACCGCCGAGTTCTTGGAAGCCCAAGGCCGCTGCACCGCAGTGGATGAGGCCCACTACCTCAACGCAGTCACCATCCCTTAAGGAAAGGAAAAGATCATGGCTTTTTCAGATTATCGACGAGGCGTGAGCCCTACCGTGGAGATGCGCGGCATCTCCCAGACCTATACCACTGGTGATGGTGAGAAGGTCCTGGCCCTGAAGGAAACCACACTGACCGTGGACCCGGGCGAGTTCGTCTGTATTGTTGGCCCATCGGGTTGTGGCAAGTCCACCATGATGAATATGCTGGCCGGCTTTATGCCACCAAGCACCGGCGATATTCTTTTGGATGGCGCCGAGGTCACCGGACCAGGTAAGGAGCGCGGCGTGGTTTTCCAGCGCGCGAACCTCTACCCATGGATGACCGTGCGCGAAAATGTGGAGCTCTACGGTAAGTTCCAGAAGATCTCCAAGAAGGAGCGCGAGGAAACCGCAGAGCACTACCTCAAGATGGTGGGCCTGCAGGACTTTATGGACCGCCGCCCCTATGAGCTTTCCGGCGGTATGCAGCAGCGCTGCCAGATTGCCCGCGTGCTGGCCGCCGACCCTGAGGTCATTTTGATGGATGAGCCTTTTGGCGCCCTGGATCCTTTCACCCGTGAGATGATTCAGCTGGAGCTTCTGCAGATTTGGCGTGAGAAGAAGCGCACCGTCTTCTTCATTACCCACTCTGTGGATGAGGCTGTCTTCTTGGCCACCCGCGTGCTGGTTATGAGTGCCCGCCCCGGCCGAGTCATTGAAGATATTAAGATTGATGTACGTGAGGGTGGCACCATCCCGGATGATAAGGTCCGTGCCACGGATGCCTTCCACCACCTGCGCGATGAGATTGCTGCCGCAATTTATGCCGCCCAGGGTGGCGCCAGCGATAAAGCGCTGTTCACGGAATAAAGCCTGAGTAGAGAGGACTACATTGAGTTTCACAACCACCGCCTATGCGGCCCCTGCGGCCGGGGCGCCCCTAGAGGAGTACCAGCTCACCCGCCGCGACCTGGCTGCGGATGATGTCCATATTGAGATTGAATTCTCTGGTATTTGCCACTCGGATATTCACACTGTGCGCGGCGACTGGGGTCCCCGCTCCTACCCGCTGGTTCCTGGCCATGAAATTATTGGCCGTGTGAAGGCCCTGGGCAGCGCAGTCACCAACCTTAAAGTCGGTGACCGTGTTGGCGTAGGTTGTTTTGTGAATTCTTGTGGTGAATGCTCCGCCTGCCAGGCTGGTGAGGAAAGCTACTGCGCCAATGGTCCAACGCCAACCTATGGTGGCGTCGATAAGTATAGCCCTGAAAAGTATGCCGAGGGTGAGGTCACTCAGGGTGGCTATGCCAAGGACATTGTGACCACCGCGCGCTTTGTGGTCCCTGTTCCGGAGCATTTGGATGCGGCCGCTGCTGCCCCACTGCTCTGCGCGGGCATCACCACCTACTCCCCTTTGAAGCATTGGGGTGTGACCAAGGGTAGCCGCGTGGGCATTATTGGCATGGGCGGTGTGGGCCATGTGGCTGTGAAGATTGCTGCCGCCATGGGTGCGGAAGTCACCGTCTTTGGCCACTCCGAATCCAAGCGCGATGATGCCCTGGCCTTTGGCGCCAAGGAATATGTGTCCACCAAGGACCCACAGTTCCTGGAAACCTACAAGGAGCAATTCGACCTCATTCTGAACACCACCAGTGTGAACCTGGATATGAATGACTATATGAACCTCCTGGCCTTTGATGGCACCATGGTGACCATTGGCCTGCCAAGTGAACCACTGGGCGCTATGCCGCGTACCTTTACGCAGCGTCGCCGTAGCCTGGCTGGTTCTTTGGTTGGCGGTATCCCTGAAACTGTGGAGATGCTTCAGTTCTGTGCGGACCATAATGTGACCCCCGAAATTGAGGTTATTCCACCAAGCCAGATCAATGAGGCCTATGACCGCACCCTTGCATCACAGGTGCGATATAGGTTTGTTATTGATATGAACAGCGATTAAAATCGTCGATGTGTCTACCAATCCCGTATGTGCCCAAATTACTGCTAATCCCAGTGGATTTGTCAATGCGGTTCACCGACGCTTATTAACAAACAGGGACCTTGTCTTTGCTGGTAATAATCCTGAGGAGGATTATGCCACCGCTGTGTGCTACTTCATTGATAACCCTGAGGATAGCCAAACAGCGTGGGATATGGGTCTCCACCAGAGCATCTATGGCACCGAGTCTTTTGTTCCTTGGGCCAATGCTCTCAATGAGGTCCTTCGCGAATTAGGCAAGGACCTCCTTTTTAGTGATGTCTTCGCCGCTGAGCGGGCCATCCTTAGTGCCGCGCGCACCATGGATGAGGCCATGGTGCATGGCGTGGTGGATAATGCGGAATCTTTCCAGTGGCGTGCCCGCGTGGTGGATGTGGCCAAGCCTTGTCGACGTGTCTCCGTCGTACGCCTCCTTGCCGAACAGCCCATTCCTTATACCGCCGGGCAGTTCCTCCCCTACACCCGCGCCCATGAATTTGATGGCAGCCCCCAGGGTGATTGGCGTTTCATTAGTGCCGCTATTCCGCCTAATGATTCTGGTCAGTTGGAATTCCACCTGTGGCATGACCTGGATGATATGGACCGCCCCCATGTGGGCGACCGTTGGATTCTGGGCCCCGGCATGGGTAATCTCTACTGCTCCGGCGACCGCGATATTCTCATGATTGCCGCGGATACGGGTGTCGCCGCCGCTCAGGCCATGATTCTTGCACTCTCGCATTTTGCCCACCCACCACGCGTGCATCTTTTCTACTCCGCCACCTATCCTGGTGAGCTCTATGATCTGCGCACCCTGTGGCATATTGCCGCCACCTCCCCCTGGCTTTCCGTCACCCCTGTCTCCACGGAAAAGGAGGACCCGTGGTGGGTGAGCGCCACCGCTGCTTCACAACCACCCCGTGGCTTGCACCTGCACCAGTATGGCAAGGTGGAAGATGTGGTAAGCAGCTACGGCACCTGGGATGACCGCGATATTCTCATCTTCGGCCAGAACGACCGCATTGAAGAAATCCGCGCCACCCTCATTGCCAACGGCACCCCGGATGAGCTCATTCAGCTCGACCAGATTCGCTAAAGCCAACCAAACCAAACCAGCAAACCCACCAAACCAAACAACCCCACCAAACCAATAACTACATTAGGGGTCGGGATAACAGCACTGGCAATTGCTCGCGCACTGTGGCCACATAGTTCAGATCCACCTCGACCGGGACTAGCCCTGGCTTTTCATCCATGCGCACCAGCACCTCCCCGTCGGGGGCAATAACAGCACTGCGCCCAATACCAGTGGGCCCCTTGCGTGGTACTTCGGGTCGTGCCTGGTCCACCGCAATTATAAAACTGGTGGCATCAAGGGCGCGCGCCTGGGTGAGCGCATCCCACTGGCGCGCCTTGCCCGGGCCATCAGCCCAACTGGCGGCACAAATAATGGCGGATACTCCCATCTGTCCCAGTTTCACGTACAGTTCAGGGAAGCGAATATCATAGCAGGTACTCAACCCAATTAGGTGGGATTCCCCGCCCACTGTCATCCTGAATACTGCGGGCTTGGTGCCGGGCATAATGCTTGCCGATTCTTTATATCCAAAGCCCTCAAAGGTGTGGATTTTATCGTAGGTGACCACATCATTGGGGCTAATGGCCACCAAGGTATTGTGCAGGCGCCCATCATGGGCGGGCCTAAAAGCCCCATACACCACTGTCACCCCATGGTGCCGGGCACAGTCCCGCAACACCGGCAATTCCAGGGAAGGATGCAACTGCCCACCAAAGGGACTAATGGCTGCCTCAGGCAGGACAAGCAGATGAACACCCAACTCTGCCGCGCGCTCAATATCGGCACAGATCTGGCGCAGGTTGCTCTCCGCATCCAGGGAAGCAGCAAATTGGTTCAGTGCAATGCGCATGGCCGGGCTCCTTGTGTACTGGGACTAGGTAGGACAAATCAGGACTAAGTAGAACTAGACACCCTCAATCTTAAACTAGCTAAAGCGCATCCTGTAGTGCTGGGTGAAGCGGTCCTTAAGATTGATCTCCCCATAAAGAATGACATTCCTGACCACTACTAGCCACCATAGAAGCACCGGTGGTACTAGCGCGCACCCAAGGGCCCAAAGGATCGGCCGATTCATTTCCAAAAGTTCAGTGATTTGGCGCACCAGGAAGAAAATAGTCACCGCACAAAAGACAAGCAAAGCCGGCATGAAAGCAAGCATCATCCCCAGCCACAACGGCATGCCAAAGGGGTCTTCCTCAATGAGAATTCCTAGTGCCCTTTCCATAATTGTCCTCTGTACCAGAAATTACGAGTAGCTTAACGTGCTATAGTGATAAACCCCACTATAGCATAAATTGAAGAATAATTATTCAGCCTACCCACCAGGAAAATTGAGTTATTCCGAACAGTCCGAATGTGCATTTACTTTTCGTTTTCTTCGCTCTGGAATTCAAGATAATTCAATGCCTCATTGACAATGGCATCAACGGACTCTGCCCGGGCGACAAGCTTAGTCGCCCAAGCTCGTCCCGGGTGAAGTGTGTCCCAGCGCGGACGAGTGCTGTTGTAGCGCCCCGAACCAGGATCATGGTTCCCGAGTCCATCAATCAAGACATTCCACACTGGACGCTTGTGCCGAATCGCCACCATCTCCCCGAGCGAAATCCACGTGGGTGCTACGGCAAGTACGCGCACCTGGAAATCTTCAGCGCGGAGATTCTCTGCAGCCTCGATTGACTTCAGATGATTTTGGACGCGGTTATACAACTTAGTACCCACGGCCTGTTTTTGAAATTCTGGGTCACCCTTACGAGCGCTTTCCACCTCTGCTTTGCCGATATAAATCGGCCAGGAACCTGGAGTTTCCAAATTCTTCTTGGCCAGTGGCGCATAGGCCGGATGCTCTCCTGTGTAATAAAGGGCGTAGAGGCCTGCACCATCAAAACGCTCCAATGCAAGAAGCGACTGTACTGGTTGGCCGTCAAGCTCACGGACGATCGAGGCGCCAATGGTCTCGTAATCTAGAGGATCAAAATATCCAATCATTAGTGCCCCACAGTCTGGAATAGTGCTGAATCGGGAATAAGAAGATCGCCGAAGGCATCCCCTGCCTGTTCAGCACCATTTGTCAAGGCTCGTGTTACGCTCGCAACTACGGTCTCTGCCAATTGAACAGGAACTGCGTTACCAAGCTGACGCATGGCCTCTGACCAGGCGCCATGGAGCTGGTATTCATCGGGGAAGGTCTGGATGCGGGCAGCCTCACGAATGGAATAATAGCGAACTCGACCATCTGGGTAGCGAATCATATTTTCGCCGCCAGGCACACCATGAACGCCTGCTTTGAGCGCCTTTGATGGGGCATCAATTGGGGAACCCGTGTGACCAGGATACGACTTGGCGCCTGGCTGAAGCTTGTGGTCAAAATACTGTGCGCTTGGCTCTTCCGTTGGTTCTGGAAGATCGGAAAGAGCATCGCGCACAGTACGCCATGGAAGAAGCTCTGGGGCTTTAGCGGTGCTGGCCTTAATTGGCTGACGGTCCTTTACTGGAACACGGTGGGCATCCCAATATTCGCCAGAGTCTTGAGCAAGACGCAGTGCAGCTGCCGAATGAGTGGCCTGTGGAAAACTCCACGGTACCTGTACATCCTCGCGGAATCCGACAATAAATACGCGGTGGCGGTTTTGTGGTACGCCATAGTCAGCCGCGTTCACGACAGTGGTGGTCAGATTATAGTGAAGGTCTCCTGCGCCTGTGCCCTTTTTCTGAAGGCGTGCATAGTGGTCCTCCCAGGACTCCTCCGTATGCGCTCGTAATTCCGGATGGGTGAGGCGCAATTTAATGTATTCAAAATACGGGGCGAAGGCAGGTCGGGTCAGGCCCTTCACATTTTCAATTACAAAAGCCTTAGGCTGCAAAGTGGCAATAACTGCAGCCGTTGCTGGGAACATATCGCGTGGGTCTTCAGCACTACGCGCAACACCACCCACAGAAAATGGCTGGCACGGTGGGCCAGCAGTGAGGATGTCAATATTGGTATTACCGAGTTGCTCAGCCCAATTAATATTGCGTACGTCCCCCTCAAGGACATTCACGCCACGCACAAGTGGGAAGTCATTACGGACATTGTCACGAATTGTCGCACAGGCCCACTTATTCCACTCGGACACTACGCTGTGATGCACCCCAGCCAGAGAAGAGCCGAGCAGCAGACCACCGCCACCAGCGAATAGTTCAACGCCGTTGAGGGTCATGTTGTCACCACCTTCTGTAATCCGGGAACCCCGCGCCTGAGTTATGTATGAATAGTTTATCGTAGATACACGACATTTATTCTCGCCAGCTCAAGTCACCAAATTTTAAAAAGAAAAGCCCTACTCCGAAGAGCAGGGCTTGGGCACTCTGAATTTAGCTCACATCGCGCTTATGCGCGGACTTCTTCTTATTGTGGCGTGGTTCCCAGATCACCAGAGCTGTGGAGCGTGGTACATGTACCACCTCGGTGCTTGTACTGCGACCATTGCTATTGCGGCGGCGCTCATAGGCTAGTTGGTCCTCCAACTGGCGGCTATGGTCTTGCTCCGCAAGAAGGACTCGGCGCAGGCGGGCATTCTCCTGGCGCAGGGCGAGAATCTCTTTGATGCCAGCTAGGTTGACGCCTTCCTCCTGGGTGAGGCGCTGGATGGCGCGTAGGAGATCCACATCGGCCTGGGAGTAGCGGCGGCCACCGCCACTGGTACGCATAGGGGTGACCAGGCCCAAACGGTCATAGGTGCGCAGGGTTTGTGCATGCATCCCGGCTAGTTCCGCCGCCACCGAGATGACGAAGAACTCTTTATCAGCCACGGTTACCACCCCAGCCGGCGCGTGGGTCAAAGTTATTCTTCTCCCATTCTGCATAGGCACCAAGGGCGCTCTTGGCATCCTCACTCAGATTTTCTGGGACCTTGACGGTCACAGTCACGAGCAGGTCGCCGCTTTCACGGCCCTTGCGTGGAACACCACGGCCGCGAACACGAAGGGTGCGACCATTAGGTGTGCCTGCTGGGATACGGACAGTAATGGTCTTTTCCAGGGTAGGAACCTCAATGGTGCCACCGAGGGCGAGCTCACTAAAGGAGACTGGCACAGTGATGGCAAGGTCATTACCCTGGCGGGTAAAGAGTGCATCGGGGCGTACATGAACTGTGACAAAGAGGTCGCCGGATGGAATGCCATTTGGGCCTGCTTCGCCCTGGCCTGCCACGCGGATGCGCTGGCCATCGACCACACCAGATGGAACGCGGATGCGAACGGTGCGGTTGGAATGGCGCACGCCACGACCCTGGCAGTCTGGGCATGGGTTGCTAATGCGGTGACCGGTGCCGCCACAATCTGGGCATGGCTGGGCCATATTGAAAACACCGCTGCCGTTCTGGACTAGGCCTTCACCGTGGCATGTGGAGCAGGTGGTCGGAAGCCCGGAGCTATCGCCAGAGCCATGGCAGGTGGAACAGGCTACATTGGTGGAGAGCTCAACTGGAGTGGTGCCACCAAGAACGGCCTCCTTGAAGGAGAGGCTCAGGTCCACCTCAACATCGGCACCGCGGGAAGGACGACGCTGCTGGGAGCCACGGTTGAAGATTCCACCGAGGATATCACCCAAACCGCCGGCACCGGCCGCACCACCAAAACCACCGTTGAAGAGGTCGTTCATATTGATATTGCCATTGAAGCCGCCGGCGCCACTGCCGCCACCAAAACCAGCTCCACCAAATCCACGTGGCATGGAGCGTACCTGGTCATATTCGCGGCGGGTTTCAGGATCACCCACCACATCATAGGCCTCGGCGGCCTTCTTGAATCGCTCCTCGGCGGCGGCATCCCCTGGATTAGTATCCGGGTGGTTTTCGCGGGCGATCTTACGGTAGGCCTTTTTAATATCCGCCTGGGATGCGTTCTTATCCACACCCAAGTAGGCGTAGTAGTCCTTGTCGATCCACTCACTCTTGCTCATAATGTCCTCCTCCCTCCGTGCTATGACGTGGGCTTATTCTAACTAACTCTATATAAATATCTTTTATGTAAGGGGTTATATTCGGTTTTTAAAAAATTCTAAATACAAAAAGGGGCGCTGCACTATTTACAACGCCCCTCAATGTCATGCTTAGGCGTCCTCGGACGCGTCAGCTGGTGCTTCTGGGTCAGCGATAATCACCATGGCGGTACGAATCACGCGCTCACCCAAGGCATAGCCGCAACGAAGTACGGTGCCAATGACCTTCTCGTCACCAGTGGAGCTATCCTGCACGGCCTCATGGCGCTCAGGGTTAAAAGCTTCACCTGCAGCGCCGAAGGCCTCAACCTTGAAGCTTGCCACTGCGGCACGCAGCTTGTCATTCAGTGCCTTGAGTGGACCCTCAAGGTCACCGTGCTGCTTAGCCAAATCCAGGTCATCAAGAACTGGAAGCAAAGAAGCAATAACAGAAACCTGCGCGCTCTCCACCGCTGCCGCACGGTCACGCTCAGCGCGGCGACGGTAGTTGGCGTACTCCGCAGTCATGCGCTGAAGATCCTCAGTGAGCTCAGCAATTGGATCCACCTCAGCAGCTGCGGTGTCCGCCTCGGCAGCAGGCTCGGAAGCCTCAGCAGCGTCAGTCGTGGCCTCGGTCTCAGGAAGGACCTGGTCTACGTCCTGCTCCTCTGGGGAGGGGTTCTGAGTCTCTTCAGACATTCTTACTTCTTCTCCTCATTGTCTTCATCAACGACCTCGGCGTCGACGACATTATCATCAGCGCTAGCCTCAGCACCGGCGCCTTCAGCACCAGCAGCCTGCTGCTCGTAGAGGACCTTGCCGATCTCCTGGGAGGCGGTGGTCAGCTCAGAAACAGCGTTCTTGATGGCCTCGATGTCATCACCCTTGAGTGCTTCCTCAACCTTGGTTGCAGCAT
Organism: Corynebacterium sp.; assembly: GCA_030530985.1. GTDB lineage: Bacteria > Actinomycetota > Actinomycetes > Mycobacteriales > Mycobacteriaceae > Corynebacterium. The sequence continues at coordinate 32,712 of JAUMTX010000015.1, read as the reverse complement.
CCTCAACGTTCTTGACGATCTCCTCGGAGAGCTTCTCCTTGTTATCCTCAAGCAGCTTGCGGGTCTGATACACCATGGTGTCAGCCTGGTTGCGGATCTCCTGCTCCTCGCGGCGCTTCTTATCCTCTTCAGCGTGGGCCTCAGCATCCTTGACCATGCGGTCAATTTCTTCCTGACTCAAACCAGAACCATCCTGAATGGTGATAGTCTGCTCCTTGCCGGTGCCCTTGTCCTTAGCAGTTACGTGAACAATGCCGTTGGCGTCAATGTCGAAAGTAACTTCAATCTGTGGAACGCCACGCGGGGCTGGGGCAATACCGGAGAGCTCGAAAGCACCGAGCAGCTTATTGGCTGCAGCCATCTCACGCTCACCCTGGAAGACCTGGATCTGAACGGAAGGCTGGTTGTCTTCAGCAGTGGTGAAGGTCTCGGAGCGCTTGGTTGGGATGGTGGTGTTGCGCTCGATAAGCTTGGTCATCACGCCACCCTTGGTTTCAATACCGAGGGACAGTGGGGTGACGTCAAGGAGGAGAACATCCTTAACCTCACCGCGTAGAACACCTGCCTGGAGTGCTGCACCAACAGCAACAACCTCATCTGGGTTTACACCCTTGTTTGGCTCGCGACCATTGGTCAGCTCCTTAACGAGCTCAGCCACAGCTGGCATACGGGTGGAACCACCAACGAGAACTACATGGTCGATTTCGCTAACGGAGATGCCAGCGTCCTTGATGACCTGGTTAAATGGAGTCTTGCAGCGGTCGAGCAGGTCGGAGGTGATGCGCTCGAACTCGGCACGGGACAGGGTCTCGTCCAAGAAGAGTGGGTTCTTGTCAGCATCAACGGTGATGTATGGGAGGTTGATGGTTGCGTTCTGGGAAGCGGAAAGCTCAATCTTTGCCTTCTCAGCAGCCTCACGCAGACGCTGCATAGCCATCTTGTCCTTGGAAAGGTCAATGCCATTGGAGGCCTTGAACTTATCGGTCAGCCACTCAACGATGCGCTGATCCCAGTCGTCACCACCGAGGTGGTTGTCACCGGAAGTAGCCTGAACCTCAACGACACCCTCACCAATCTCGAGGAGGGAAACGTCGAAGGTACCGCCACCAAGGTCGAATACTAGGATGGTCTGTTCCTTATCACCCTTGTCCAAGCCGTATGCAAGAGCAGCTGCGGTTGGCTCGTTGACGATACGAAGAACATTCAGGCCAGCAATCTGACCAGCATCCTTGGTTGCCTGACGCTGTGAGTCATTGAAGTATGCAGGAACGGTGATAACTGCGTCGGTGACGGAATCACCAAGATAAGCCTCAGCATCGCGCTTGAGCTTCATGAGCGTACGCGCGGAAATTTCCTGTGGAGTGTAGTTCTTATCGTCGATGTTGACGGTCCAGTCCTGGCCGATGTGGCGCTTTACGGAGCGGATGGTGCGGTCAACGTTGGTGACCGCCTGGTTCTTTGCGGACTGGCCAACAAGAACTTCACCGTTCTTTGCAAATGCCACCACGGAAGGGGTGGTGCGGGCACCCTCAGCATTGGCGATAACTACTGGCTCGCCACCTTCAAGAACTGCCACACAAGAGTTAGTAGTACCAAGGTCAATACCTACTGCACGTCCCATAAAGTTTTTCTCCTTTTTCTAACTTGAGTGCTATCGTATCAAGTTCGGCCTCTGCGTCCCTTGAACCCTAGTCTCAATTTTTATTGATTCTTTTAACTTGAGTGAATGTCACTCAACCTTACATTGAGTATAACGGCTATTAATCCAAAATTGTTCCCACCAGACTCAACTTTTTTTAAATTCGCTGGTCAACGCTAAATATTTTTTCCAGGTTTACTCTGGATATAGCATAAGCCCCAACCCACATGCACGGATTGGGGCTTAGTGTCACGCTAAAACTTCAGTCGAGCATTAGCTTTGCTTGCGCCGACGAAGAGCAAATACGCCACCTGCAGCGACCAAAGCAAGGGCCAGCAGACCAAGCGTACGGACAGATGCGCCAGTTACGGCAAGCGGACCTGTCGGCGCTGCCTGTGCTGGGTTGTCTGCCTGTGCCGGGGCTTGATCAACCAGGGCTGGCTGACTTGGCTGATCAACTACTGGTTCGGTTGGAGTTGCCTCTACTGGCTTTGGTGCAGCCATGGTGTTGAGGTAATACAACACAGCACCGCCAACACCAAGGCCACCAACGACGAGCAGAATTGGCAGCCAGTCCAGCTTCTTCTCCTCAGTACCATCCAGCGCAGCCTCAGCGGCAACAAGGTTGGTGACTGCAGCATTAAGCGCCTCAGCGGATACGGTATCAACACCATTGGTTTCACTTGCGGAGGCAATAAGGTTGCTCAACTCAGCAATGCGGTCCTCAAAGGCTTTCTTGGTTTCCGCACTGGCATTGGTATAGCGTACATTTTCATACTCTGCCTTGGCCTTAGCCAAAGCATCCTTGGCCTTAGCCAACGCATCATCGAAACGGCTTGTATTCGTCACCTTGTGCTCAGTAACGAAGTTAAGCACCTCATCGAGTTCGACGGCCTGATCAATCTGCGCCTTGATTGTCTCCTTTTCTTCGGCGCTGAGATTCTTCAGGCTATCAATCTGGTTCTTAGCGTCCTGCTTTGTACCATCCTTGACCTGGGTATTAATCTCCCCACCAGACTTGGCATTGTCAATGGCATTGAGTGCTTCAGTCTTCTGGGTCTCGGTGAGATTGCTCAATTTCTCAATCTCTTCCTTAGCAGCCTTCTTGGAAGCGGCGAGCGCCCCTGCCACAATTTCTGCCACCTTATTCTTGGAATCTGCATTGTCCAGATCGGTTAGGTAGCTGTTCTTGACATTCTCATCCAGATTAGACAGTGCATTGATAGCTGCCTTTGCAGCAGCAATGTCAAATTCACTTGGCTCGCCCGCTGCTGCGGCAGTCTGCTGGGCATTTGGTGTTGGGCTCATTGCTCCATCAACAGCGGTGGCGGATGTAACTACCTCATCTATAGCAGCACCACCAGTAGCAGCATCAACCGCATCCTTATAGGACTGCTTCTGCT
>JAUMTX010000015.1:0-29570 GCA_030530985.1 Corynebacterium sp. | reverse complement strand
ATAGCAGCACCACCAGTAGCAGCATCAACCGCATCCTTATAGGACTGCTTCTGCTCCGAAGTCAGATTCTCCAAAGCATCAATAGCCGCCTTAGCAGCATCCTTCGCTTTCTTCTGCGCAGCCACAACAGCCGCAGCCACCTCCGCCTGAGACTTATCAGGAGTCAAAGCAGCCAAAGCATCAGCCTCATCAGCACCAAGCTTAAAGGCCTTAATAGCAGCCGTAGCAGCAGCAACATCCTCATCACTAGCCTCAGCCTCAGCAGCAGAAGCAGCATCAGCACTAGGACTATCACCCATCATGGCATCAATATTGCCCGAGGTCTCAAGAATCTTATCAATAGCAGCACCACCAGTAGCAGCATCAACCGCATCCTTATAGGACTGCTTCTGCTCCGAAGTCAGATTCTCCAAAGCATCAATAGCCGCCTTAGCAGCATCCTTCGCTTTCTTCTGCGCAGCCACAACAGCCGCAGCCACCTCCGCCTGAGACTTATCAGGAGTCAAAGCAGCCAAAGCATCAGCCTCATCAGCACCAAGCTTAAAGGCCTTAATAGCAGCCGTAGCAGCAGCAACATCCTCATCACTAGCCTCAGCCTCAGCAGCAGAAGCAGCATCAGCACTAGGACTATCACCCATCATGGCATTGATATTGCCAGCTGTGGCAAGAATGGCTGGAATATCCTCCGGACTTGCAGCCTTAATCTTTGTTACATATTCCGCACGCTGCTCATCGGTAAGGTTTTTCATTGCCTTGAGCTTATTAGCCTCAGCATTTCGTGTTGCATCAATGAGAAGTTTAGCTAGTTTACCGGCACTGATATTCGTTTCTGAGTCGCCAGCAACCTTCTCCTCGACCGCCTTATACTCTTCATCATCCGCAGCATATCCAAGGGCAATCAGCTCAGCCTTTGCAGCCTCAATATCCTGATCTGTCGCGGTGGCAGTGGTCTGCTCTGGGTCCTGGCTACCAAGTGCTGCATCAACATTCTTCGCACCAGCGAGAATGCTATTCAATAGAGCAGCACTCTTTGCCTTAGCAATAGCAGCCTTATATGCTTCCTTTTGCACATTAGTCAGATGTGTCAGCGCATCAATCTTGGCAGCAGTCTTATCCTGTGCTTCCTTGAGCACATTTGCCATGAGGTTACCAAGGGCAGAAGGATCCTTCTGGTTACCAAATGTCTGCTCGTATTTATCGAAGTCATTGTTGCCAGCATTATTTACATCGGGATCAACACCATTAATGATGTCCTTATAGTTCTGCATTGCATTGTATACACTCTGCTGGTCAAATTCACCGAAGTCTGCAGCCTTAGCTTCTGTCTGATCAGCAGTGGCATCCATACCGGTATCAACAAGCTTCGCGCTCTGGGCTGTCTCCGCCGCCTTTGCTGGAATGTCCTTGCGGATTTGAGTCTTGTATTCTTCCTTTAACTCATCGGTGAGATTAGGAAGCTCATCAATCGCACGAAGATATGGGCTGACTGCACTTTCCTTTATAGCCTTGACTGCTGCGGCAAGCTGACCAACAGTTGGTGTATCGCTATTGATATAGGAGAAGGGCTCCGAATTGCGATCCACATTGGCTGCATCTAATGCAGCCTGATATTCTTCCAGAACCTTTTTAGCTGCAGTCTTATCCGCTTCGGTTGCCTTAGCGGTATTGCTGTCAATTGGCTTTTCTTCACCAATTGCCGTATTGATCGCCTTGGCCGCATCCACTACTGCCTGCTTTGCGGTACTGCTCTTGGCTGCACTCAGGGATTCCTTATAGGACTTCTTCTGCTCAGCAGTCAGATTACTCAGGTCATTGAATTCTGCGCCATACTTGTCATCTGCAGCATTGAGCGCAGACTTGAGTAGATCAGCAAGTTCAGCCTGAGTAGCCTTGTTTGCTGCCGCATTCCTCATGTCCGAGTATTGGGTAGGGTCCAACTTCTTCTGCAAATCATCAAGTGCTGCCTGCACGCCAGCGATATCGGAGTCCGTTGGAGGCAGTTTAGCCTCATCATAGGCTGCATTTTCATCAGTCTCATGATTGTCTTTGGTAGAGCTTAACTTGGTGCCCATGACTGCATCTATCTTCTTAGCAGAATTAAGAATTTCAGCTGCCTTAGCTGGGCTTGCGGCCTTGAAGTCTTCCTTGTACTTAGTCTTTTGGGCTTCGGTCAGATTAGTCAAGCCATCGAATACTGACTCCGCAGCATTCTTTGCATTTGCAATTGCCTCAGCAATCTCGCCAGCATTTGATGCATTCTCAATCGCAGAGTTGAAGGTTGTTAGCACAGGATCCTCGAGGCTAAATTCCTCAATAATTGCCTTAGCTGCTTCTTTATCCTTATCATCGGTGCTTGCAGCTTTCTGCACGGCGCTTGGATCCGTGCCCATTGCTGCGTCTACCTTGGCAGCATTAGCAGCAAGCGCATATGCAGCCTCAGAATTTTGATCCGATTCCGTAGCCAATTGCTCCTTGTACTGTGCCTTCTGCGCAGGGGTTAGGTTTGTCAGTGCATCGATACGTTGAGCGGCTGATGTATTCTTCTCGGCTTCAGCCTTCGTATACACATCTTCCGCAGCAGATGCATCCTGAGCATTCTGCATTTCCTCAATATATGCTGCGATTCGATCCTTGCTCAAAGAAGGCCCTTCGAGAGCCACAAGCTTATCAAAAGAGCTCTTGTAGGTAGAGAGAATTGGGAAAGACTCATCCTTGGTCAGTACCAACTGGACAGTCGGGCCGACCTTATCGCGCTCCTGAATGGTGCTAACGGTACTTTGAGCCTCAGCACCGGTTTTACCAAATTCACCGAGAACCACAGAATTCTTGGACTTGACGGAATATCCGGAAACCTCCGCTGTAGCAGCATATTCGCCATATTGTGCACCAACCACGGAAGACGAGGTAGAGGCCGCAACCTCCTTCTCTTCGCCATCAACGGTGTACCTCACTGGAACATCCAGGTCATTCTTCACGCTGACAGCCGGGCGCGCCACCTTCACCCATGGTTCGGAACCTTTAAATCCGTCCCAACCAACACGATTCCAGTTATTTGGCCTATTCGCTGGAACCATAGCCGTCTTCATCGAATTAACATCTGTATCTAGGTAGCCCAAATACATATCGGTGTAGATCATGCCATTGGCATCGTACTGGATATCGCTTGGCGCCAAGGTGGAGGTATTGTCCGTTTTTGCAGCAGTCGCCTTTTGGTTAAAGGTGATGGTTACCTTGTCACCCTTCTTAAGTATCCTATGGCTTGGATCCCCGGTGAGTTCCGCCACGGACACTAGGTTGAAGTCTGAGAAATTGCCCAGCTCCTTGAGATCAACATTATTAATCGCGCCTGCATCCGTAAACGGCTTGGCATTATCGGAGGCCGGTGTCGCCTGGGTAACACGAGAATCAACAGTATTTGTCCCACCGCTAGCATTTGAATATGTGACACTCACATCCTGGGGAGTACTGCTACCAAACACAGGGAAAGCCACAAAATACGTATCGACGATCGATCCTTCAGCTGCCGCTGCAGGATTTGTTTCTTTATCATCTTCGACGGTATAGACGACCGTCCACTGCAGACTGTCACCTGGCTGTGCCCAGTACTTGGCCTTGCCATCAGCACCGGTAATTTCAACTTTCACAGAACGGCTTACGGAGTTATAGAGCCACAAACCATAGTTCAGTGGATACGTGTAGTTACCGGGCTTATTGTCCAGGTCTGACATAGACCCGCCGTCACCAGGAAAACCGGTGAGGAATTCACCATAAAGCTGACCGGAATCAGCAAAAGTATTCACCTGTGCATCTTGGTTGTCGCGGCCATCGAGCGGCTTTTCCGCCAAAGCGTAAAACTGGGAAACCGTAGGTACCGTAGCAGCACCAACGGTGAGGCTGGTTGCTAGAACCATAGAGCCAAGCAGCTGACTGATTGAGCGCTTGCCATATTTCATGTCGTCCTCCAAAAAAGTTGAAAGGTTTGCGTGCAAATATGTGGGTTAGATAGAGCGCGACACTCAGATCCAATATCACCAATATTTCACAATCATTTTCAACATTAGTGTAGGTAACCACACTAGTCCACCGGATTTGGTTCAATAACGGACACAACAGCGAGAAAACACACATCGAATTTGCCGCAAAAATACACGTTTCCCTAAGGTATGGGGCATGTTTAAGCCTGAAGATAACCACCCATATAAATATGTGATGTTAGTCACAACTTGGTTTTTGGATAAGAAAAAGGGTATGGACCGGAGTCCATACCCTTTAATGCTTAGTGACCAAATGATCACGCAGCCTGGTGAGCTAGCCTCGTTGCTAGCTCCATAGTTGGTGCTTAGTTTTCACCGCGACGACGGCGGAATGCGAAGATACCACCAATGGCGATGAGCACCATAGCCAGCAGGCCAATGCCACGTACCTGTGCGCCGGTGACTGCAAGAATGCCGTCACGGGAATCGGCAGCTGGGTGGCTACCCTCAGCCTGTGGGGCTGGCTGTGCGTTCTCTGCAGGAGCAGGGGCACCTGGTACGGCAGCAGCACCAGGTGCAACGCCACCTGCGGAGCTACCTGCGGCACCGCCGGCAGCCTGGTTGGTCATGAAGTACCATGCGGCAGCACCCGCGGTGGCAACACCACCAGCGATCAGCAGAATGGTCAACCAGCTGATCTTCTTCTTACCGTCGAGTTCGTCCTGAGCCTCAACAAGAGCATCGGTAGCTGCCTCAAGTTCCTCAGCGGATACGAGGTTGACACCATCAACACCAGTTGCGGAAGCAATGAGCTTATTCAGTGCGTCGATGCGATCCTCGAAGGCCTTCTTAACCTCTGGAGAGGCATTGGAGTAACGAATCTGATCGTATTCGGCCTGGGCCGCTGCAAGAGCTGCCTTTGCCTTCTCCAGTGCACTGTTGAAGCGATCATTGTTGTCGCTACCGTTGTTGTTAATAAGGTCGGCAATGTCAGTTACTTCAGTAGCTTCATTGACAGATGCCTTTGCCTTTGCCTTTTCCTCTGGGGTGAGGTTCTTCATGGCATCAATGGCGTTGAGTGCATCCTGCTTGGTTGCATCGAGTACTGCCTTATTGATGTCAGCTGCACCCTTGGCAAGATCTACCTGATTGAGGAATGCTTCCTTTTCAGCCGCACTAAGATTGGTCAGCTTGTTAATTGCAGCCTTAGCAGCATCCTTAGAAGCATTCAAAGCCTCAAGAACCTTCTTAGCCACATCAGCCTGGGAGGAAACACCCTTCAGCTCCTCGACAAACTTCGCACGATCCGCATCAGACAGGTTGCTCAATGCGTTAATCGCATCGGTAGCAGCATCCACATCAGCCTGAGTCTTATCAGCATCAGCAGCAACACTCTGCTCCTGAGTCGGATTACCACCCATGATCGCATCAACATTAGTAGCAGTCTCTACAACCTTGTCAATAGCACCCGCACCATTAGCAGCATCCACAGCATCCTTATAAGACTGCTTCTGCTCAGGAGTCAGATTCTCAAGCGCATCAATAGCAGCCTTAGCAGCATCCTTAGAAGCATTCAAAGCCTTAAGAACAGTCTCAGCCACATCAGCCTGAGACTCATCACGATCATTGAGCTCCTCAAGAAGCGCATCCTTCTGAACCTGAGTCAGGTTAGTAAAGGCGTTAATAGCAGCCTCAGCAGCAGTAACATCCGCATCATTCTTTGGCTCAGCCGCAGCAACAGCAGCAGGGGTATCAGTCTGACCACCCATAACCGCATTAACGTTCGTTGCGTTCACAACAATACCGTTGATAGCCTCAGCACCCTTAGCAGCATCAACACTGTCCTTATAGGACTGCTTCTGCGCAGGAGTCAAATACTCAAGCTCATCAATAGCAGCCTTAGCAGCATCCTTAGAAGCATTCAAAGCCTCAAGAACCTTCTTAGCCACATCAGCCTGGGAGGAAACACCCTTCAGCTCCTCGACAAACTTCGCACGATCCGCATCAGACAGGTTGCTCAATGCGTTAATCGCATCGGTAGCAGCATCCACATCAGCCTGAGTCTTATCAGCATCAGCAGCAACACTCTGCTCCTGAGTCGGATTACCACCCATGATCGCATCAACATTAGTAGCAGTCTCTACAACCTTGTCAATAGCACCCGCACCATTAGCAGCATCCACAGCATCCTTATAAGACTGCTTCTGCTCAGGAGTCAGATTCTCAAGCGCATCAATAGCAGCCTTAGCAGCATCCTTAGAAGCATTCAAAGCCTTAAGAACAGTCTCAGCCACATCAGCCTGGCTCTTATTAGGAGCCAGCTGGCCAAGGAACTTTTCCTCTTCCTCAGTTGGAAGACCAAAGGCCTTGATAGCTGCGGTCGCTGCCGCAATATCCTTATCAGTTGCAGGCTCTGCTGCAGCAGTCTGCTGCTCCTGGGTTGGGTCTGCACCCATCATTGCGTTGACATTGGTAGCAGTCTCGAGGATGCCTGGAATGTCATTTGGATTAGCGGCCTTGATCTTCTCAGCATAATCCGCACGCTGCTCATCAGTGAGGTTGGTGAGTGCATCGAGCTTCTTGGACTCTGCATCACGGCTTGCCTTGATAATAATATCTGCAACCTTACCTGCACTGATATTGGTCTCAGGATCATCCTGGGTTGCGCCAGGAACCTTAGCTACCAAGTCCTTGTAGTACTGATCATCAGGACCGAAGCCCAGCTTTTCAAGCTCAGCCTTAGCAGCCGTGATGTCATTGTCGGTTGCAGTGGTGGTCTCAGTGGTTGGGTCAGCAAGAACCAGCGCTGCATCAACCTTCTTAGCACCATCGAGCAAAGCAACAACAGCGGTACCACCCTTAGCAGCATCAATATCGTCCTTATAGGACTGCTTCTGTGCAGGGGTCAGGTTCTGCAGCGCATCAATAGCGTCCTTGGCAGCCTGCTTACCAGCCTGCTGCGCAGACTTCACTGCCTCAGCAACCTGACCAACAAATGGCTCAGCACCTTCAGAAACATAGACATATGGTGTCTCATTAAGATCTACGCCTGCTGCGGTCAGCAGTGGTGCATAGGCATCCACAGCAGCCTTACCAGCAATGGTGTCTTCAGCAGTAGCAGGATCTTGATTAGTAAAGTCATCTGCACCCATGGCGGTATCCACCTTGGTGGCAGCATCAACAATGCCCTGTGCCGCAGCAGCATCGCCATCATCTACGGCCTTCTTATAAGAAGCCTTCTGCTCATCGGTGAGGTTCTTAAGCTCATCGATAGCCTGCTTTGCTGCATCCTTAGCCGCGTTCTTAGCAGCCTTGACAGCCTCAGCAAGCTGGCCGACGGTTGGCTCAGAAAGGTTCACGTTGGAATAAGGTGCCTTGCTGGTATCCACACCAGCAGCATCAAGCTGATCCTTGAGGGCATCAATAGCCGCTTTGGCAGCAGCCTTATCATCCTCGGTGGCGGCAGTTGTATCAGCACCCTCGGAGTCATCAGCAGCCATAGCGGTATCAACCTTGGTTGCGGCAGCAACTACAGCAGCCTTATCGGTATCAGTACCAGCGGCAGCAATCGCATCCTTATAAGACTGCTTCTGTGCCTCAGTGAGGTTGTCCAACGCATCAATTTCATCGTTGTACTTGCTATTCCATGCAGCAATAGCTTCCTTCAGCACATCAGCAACAGTGGCCTGGGAAGTACCCTGCGCATCGGTGCCCTTAGGCAGCTTATTCTTCAGTGCCTCACGGTCGGCCTGTGGGAGCTTGTCCATCGCATCGATAGCAGCCTTCGCGGCAGCAATATCAGTATCGCTAGCAGCCTCAGTTGCGGCATTGTAGGCAGCATCCTCAGTTGCTTCGTGCTTACCCGCACCCTCACGGGAAGCGCTAGCGGTACCCATTACACCGTCAATATTCTTGGCGGTGTCAGCAATCGCATCAGCCTCTTCAGGGGTCGCGGTAGCAAGCGAATCCTTGTAGAACTGCTTCTGGGCAGGGGTGAGGTTCTTCAGATCGTCGATCTGCTTCGCAGCAGCAGCCTTCAGCGCATCCTGCTTAGCAGCGACAGCGGCAGCCACATCAGCAACAGTTGGTGCTGGATCAGTGCTATCCAGCTTCGCGATAGCGTCCTTCAGAGCCTGCTGCTGCTCAGTGCTCAGATTCTCTGTATCTGGATCAGGAATCTGCGCAAGGGCATCCTTAGCAGCCTTAATATCTGTAGCATTTGCTGGAGTCTTCTTCTGTTCCTCAGTAGCGGTGCCACCCTTAGCAGCATCCACCAACTGCGCATTATTCAGAATCTCATCGGCCTTCTCACCACGATTATCGGAGATAGCCTTCTTATATTCTGTCTTCTGCTCAGGGGTCAGATTCTCCAGGGAATCAACCTTAGCCTGCTGTGCAGCAACAACAGCATTAGCCACATCCTCATAGGTTGGCTTCGGATTGGTGCTATCCAGCTTATCGATAAGGTCCTGCTGTTCCTTAGATGGCGTAATGCCGTCAGTCAGCTTCTGAATAGCAGCCTTAGCAGCATCAATATCATCCTGCTTGGCCTCTTCGTCCTTTACTGGAGGCTGAGGATTCGTAGCAGTATCAGCAGCCTTCTGTGCTTCGGCAATAATGGTGTCAGCACCAGCGCCTGCACCGGCACCCTGAGGGGCATCAAGCTTCTGCTTGTAGCTTTCCTTCTGTTCCTTGGTCAGACCGTCCAAGGAATCAATCTTGGCCTTTTCGATGGTCTTGAGGGCATTAGCTACCTCAGCGGCAGTAGGAAGGTTAGGGCTAGTCTGATTTAGCTTTTCGACGGCCTCATCATAAGCCTTCTTTTCAGCCTCAGAGAGCTTAGTGGTATCAACAGCAAGGTCAGTCACAGCAGCCTTAGCAGCGGTGATGTCCTTTTCGGTTACTGGCTTGTCATTGCCCTCAGCGTTAGGGTCGACAGCAACATTGCTGAGCTTTTCAGCCTCGGCAACAAGGTCAGCAGCAGTCTGGCCGTTATTAGCGTCCTCATCGAGCTGCTTCTTATAGGAATTCTTCTGGGCCTGGGTCAGACCTGGGAGGGAATCAATCTTATCCTTCTGCGCCTGCTTAATGGCATCCAGCAGAGCCTCATTGCTGTTTGCGTTCTGAATAGCCTGAGCAGCAGTGCTCTTTGCAGGATCAGTCAGATTCAGGGCATCGACAGCATCCTGAGCAGCCTTCTTATCAGCCGCAGATGGTGTAGCACTCTTGGCGTCAGTGTCTCCACCAGCAGCCTTGCTTACATTCTTGGCATCCTCGATGATCTGCTCAGCAGTAGGACCGGTGGTATTGCCCTCATCCAGAGCCTTGGTATAAGACTCCACCTGCTTATCAGTCAAACCAGGAAGCTGCTGAATAGCAGCCTTCTGTGCAGCCTTCACAGCAGCAGCAACCTGCGCAACAGTAGGCTCACCTTCAGTGGTGCTCTTCAGCTTGTCGACGGCCTCGTTATAAGCCTGCTTCTCAGCATCAGAGAGCTTTTCAGGGTCGACACCAAGTGCCGTAATAGCCGCTTCAGCAGCCGCTACGTCATCCGCAGAAGCCTTGGTGTCATTACCTTCAGCCGCAGGATTCTTGGTGACATTATTGACCTTTTCAGCCTCAGCAACTACGGCAGATGCGTCCTGGCTAGACTTGCCGTCAAGCTGGCCCTTGTAGTAATTCTTCTGAGCCTCGGTCAAGCCATCGAGAGAGTCAATCTTTGCCTCTTGGGCCTGCTTGATAGCAGCAAGAAGTTTCTCATTGGTATCTGCATCCTGGACAGCCTGATCCGCATTGGTCTTTGCAGGGGCCGTCAAACCGAGAGCATCAACCGCTGCCTGTGCAGCTGCCTTGTCCTGGGTCGTAGGCGCCTTTGCTAGTGCTGCGGTACGGCTCGCCTCATCAGTATTACTTGGGTTAGAAGCGCTCACATCAGAGGCACCATCAAGGATCGCCTTGGTATCAGCGGCATTAGCTGGTGCAACAGCAGGGCTAACAGTGGAATCACCAAGAAGCTGCTTCTTATAGGAAGCCTTCTGATCATCGGTCAGACCTGGAAGGGAATCAATCTTCTGTGCTTCGGCAATACGCAGGATAGCAGCAAGCTCAGCGGTGGTTGGCTGTGCAGCACCTTCGACATTTGCACCCTGGTACTTCGCAATGAGTTTCTTCTGAGGGTCAGTCAGACCAGCTGCGTTTTCATCAAGAGTGACACCGAGTTCCTCAATGGCCTTGGCGGTTGCCGAAAGGTCATCCTTGGTTGCGGCGTTACCACCAGTGGTGGTGCCGTCCTTCAGAGCGTCGTTGACTTCCTGAGCATTGTCCTTAATTGCGGTAATGGCAGAACCGGTGGTTGCAGCATTTACCTTGGCAATATAGTCTTCCTTCTGCTTAGGAGTCAGGTAATCCATCGCATCGATAGCGTCAATGGCGCTCTGCTTAGTATCCGAGCGGGCAGTCTGAATAGCTTCAGCAAGATCCTTGATCGTTGCGTTGGAACCGTTGATCTTATTTACCAGCTCGCCACTCTCGATACCGAGAGCCTTCAGTTCAGCAAGAGCTGCGGCCTTATCAGCCGCCGATGCAACTGTCTCGTCCTTTGGCGTGTCCAAAGCCTGGTCTTCACCAAGTGCCTTGGCAGAATCAAAGATCTTCTTGAAATCAGAAACTGGCGCCTTGGTGGCATCAAGGTCGCCAATTGCCTTCTTATATGCCTCCAGCTGTGCAGGAGTCAGATTAGGGAACTTCTTCGGATCCTCGAATGCCTTCTTGAAAGCAGCCTTCAACTTATCGGCAATCTCACCAGCGTTAGTAGCGCTCTCAATGTCGTTATTGAAAGTATCGGGCTCATCACCGGTAAGACCCAGCTCGGTGGCAACAGCCTTTGCTGCAGCCTTATCGTTATCGGTGATGGTTTCCTGGTTTTGCTCCGTAGTTGGGCTTGCACCCATTGCGGCATCAACCTTGGCTGCTTCAGCTACAACAGAGTAATCGGTCGTACCGGCAAGTTCCTTGTACTTCTTTTTCTGCTCTTGCGTTAGGTTAGGGAGAGCATCGATACGGTCAGCTGGCGTCTTATTAGCCTCTGCCTTAGCCTTTGCCACGATAGCATCGGCCTCATCAGAAGTTTTCGCGAGCTGCATTTCATCAACAAGCTTCTGAATTTCAGCCTGGCTCAGCGCAGGACCTTCAAGATTGATGAGCTCGTTGAATTGGGTACTGAACTTGGACAAAATTGGGAAGTCATCGTCCTTGGTCAGCACCAGCTGACCGGTCGGGCCAACCTTATCGCGGGAAGCCTTATCGGTAACGGTCTTGCTACCATCCTTGCCATACTCACCAAGGGTTACAGACCTTGCGGACTGTGCAGTATACTTGCCAACCTGTGTAGAAACCTTATATTCACCGTATGGCACACCAAGTGCGGTGGAAGACTTCCCGTCATTCACGGTTTTAGTATCGCTACCAACGGTATAGGTAATATCCTGACCGATGTTATTGGTTACAGAGAAGGTAGCACGACCAACTTGAAGGAATGGGTTAATGGCCGATTGCCAGTTGAAGGCGCGGTTCTGATTCCATAGACGGGAATTAGCTACAGGGAATCCAGTATCCGAAGGATTGGTTCGATATGTTTCAACAATATCAGTGAAAACACTAGCGTTGGGGTCAATCTTCACCTTACCGGCGGCAGTTGCCTCGTCAGTATATTCCACAGACGAAGCTGCCTTACGCTCGACTGTAATAGTCATCTTATCGCCTGTTAGCCAGCGTTTTGCGCCGATAGTGCTTTGAAGATTAACCCAATTTACCTTCTGGACACGACCCACACCAGTATCGCTATCCTTGGACGAATCTGTAGAGATGTTCGGCGTACCATCTGTCTTAAAAGGAGTTGCGGAAGACGCACTATTATACGTTGCCTGAGTCACATTGAAAGGCAATGTCACCGGAACGCCAGTCGATTTCGGCGTATAGGTGACCTTAACATCAGCCTCAGAAAGATCTACCGGCGCAGCAAGAGGGAGTGCAATATTATAGACAGGGAAGGTATTTCCTGGACCGCCGGCTTCTTGATCAGTGTTTAGATAAACCTCATATTCAATGGTCCACTTTACAGTGTCGCCAGCACTGGCCCAATACTTCTTTTTACCAGTTGAATCGGTAATTTCAGCTTCGGCTGTACGGAACACAGAGTTGAAAGACCACAGGCCAGTATTAATACCAAAAGTATAGTTACCCTGACTGATCTTACCGTCACTGTTAAATTCGCCATAGATCTGGCTACCATCCCTAAAGTCATCCACCTTGGCGTGAAGTGGACTGTCACTATCAGTTGCCAGGGGAACAGTAACAGCGTTAGCTGTATATGATGGTGCAGCAATCACACCAGCAGAAATACTGGCCGCAAGAGCCATAGAGCCAAGCATCTGGCTAATTGAACGTTTACCGTAACTCAAAAAAGTTCCTTCGTCGAAATAGTGTAGGTAGTACATGGAAAAGGGATTTTCCACAGATAGCGATCCAGCTTAATATAGATCCAAGCGAAAACATACCTATCACCTACTATTTATGACCGCTTTTCACGTGCCTATATGAGCAAAATTAAAGGGTAAATCAAGCATTTTTAAAGTTGAAAAGGGGTAGCAGTTTCGCAGATATTTGACGTGCGCAAGGCTATGTGATTTTCGTCATAGCTGTTCCAAAATCCAGCACATCTACGGTAAATTGTTCAACAAAAAGCGAAAAACCCCGATCTGTTAGGAAAACAGATCGGGGTTAGTGTCTATGAGCCGGATTAAGGCTTAGCCTTAGGTGCTAGCTCTCCTTGCGGCGACGGGCAGCAAATACGCCACCAACTGCGAGCAGAGCAAGAGCAAGCAGACCGAGTTCAGAGACATTGGCACCTGTCAGTGCAAGAACACCACGGGCGGCGCTGGCCTGGGCATCCTGACCAGCAGCACCTGTATTAGCAGTACCACTGTCCTGACCTGACTGAGCACCATTAGCCTGGTTGTTCTGGCCACCAGCAATTACACCATTGGAGCTACCTGCAGCAGTGCTGCCTGCACCATTAGCGGTTGCGCCTGCACCAGCAGCACCAGCGCCAGCACCAGCCGCACCTGCACCGGCTGCACCATTAGCTGCTGCGGTAGCTGGGGCAACATTATTGAAGTAGTACCATGCAGCACCGGCAACACCGAGGCCACCAGCCAGGAGGATGACTGGCATCCAGTTGAACTTCTTGGCCTCCACACCATCGAGGGCTTCCTCGGAAGTGCCAAGGTCAGAGGCGTAGGCATAGAGGTCAGCGGCGGAAACATCCGCAGCACCATCAACAGCCTCAGCAGAAGCAATGAGGTTCTGCAGGCGGGCAATATTATCCTCGAAGGCCTTCTTTACCTCAGCAGAAGCATTGGTGTAGCGGACATTCTCATACTCAGCCTGGGCCTGGGCCAGGGCCTGCTTGGCCTGCTCGAGGGCGGTGTTGAAGCGGCTTGTATTGGTTGCATTATTGGTGCTGACCACGCTCGTGATGGCAGCAAAAGTAGCAGCTGCTTCAATAGCTTCCTTAGCTGAAGTCTTTTCCTCATCGGTGAGGTTCTTCATGGCATCAATGGCGTCCTTAGCAGCGCTCTTAGAAGCGGTGCGGGCATCCATTACAGCCTGGGCGACCTCAGCCTGGTTTGCAGCATTATCCACACGGTCAAGGAAGCTCTGCTTTTCCTCATCGGTGAGGTTGGAAAGGGCATTGATAGCGTCCTTGGCTGCGGCCTTATCCTGGGAGGATGGGGCGGCAGTTGTGGCAGCGGTAGCCTTATCACCGGCTTCACCTTCGGTGGCACCACCCATCACTGCATCAATATTGCCTGCACTGGCCAGGATATTAGTAATGCTTTCTGGGGACGTAGCTGCATCGAGGGCGTTCTTATAGGAATCCTTCTGCTCTTGGGTGAGATTCTCCATAGCATCGATGGCTGCCTTGGCTGCATCCTTGGAGGAATTCAGGGCCTTAAGAACCGTCTCAGCCACTTCGGCCTGGGAGCTGTCAGTAGCAAGTTCATCAATGAGCTGCTGCTTGGTGTTCTCATCCAGGTTGCTCATTGCATTGATGGCAGCGGTGGCTGCATCCACATCAGCAGTGGTCTTAGCAGCCGCAGCAGCAGTGCTCTGCTCCTGGCTTGGGCTACCGCTCATGATTGCATCCACATTGGTTGCGGTTTCGACAATCTCGTTAATCGCATCCGCGCCATTGGCAGCATCTACTGCATCCTTATAGGACTGCTTCTGCTCAGGGGTGAGATTATCCAGGGCCTCAATGGCAGCCTTGGCAGCATCCTTGGATGCGCTGAGAGCATGCATGACAGTATCAGCAACCTGTGCCTGGGAGGAATCGGTGGCCAGCTCATCGAGGTAGCGCTGCTTGGTGGCCTCATCCAAATTGCTCAATGCGTTGATAGCAGCGGTTGCTGCTTCAACATCAGCATCGGTCTTTGGATTCACAGCCGAAGCGCTCTGCTCAGTGCTTGGGTTGCCACCCATAATGGCATCCACATTGGTCGCAGTTTCGACGATCTTATTAATAGCCTCTGCACCCTTAGCGGCATCAATGCTGTCCTTATAGGACTGCTTCTGCTCAGGGGTGAGGTTGATGAGTGCGTCGATAGCCTGCTTTGCAGCCTGCTTGGCGGCATTCAGAGCCTTGAGCACAGTGGCGGCAACCTCAGCCTGAGAGGTGTCGGTGCCCAACTCATCAATGAGCTGCTGCTTGGTGGCATCATCCAGGTTGGTCATTGCATTAATAGCAGCGGTGGCGGCAGTGACATCCTGGGTGGACTTTGGATTAGCAGCAGCGGTGCTCTGATCCTGGCTTGGGCTACCACCCATGACGGCATCAACATTAGTGGCGGTACCAAGAATGTCATTTGCTGCATTGGTATCGGCAGCCTCAATTTGCTGCTTATAGCTCTCACGCTGTTCATCGGTGAGGTTAGTGAGCTTGTTCAGGGCAGCAAGGGAGGCATTGCGGGTGGCTTTGAGGACAATATCAGCAACCTTGCCGGCGGTGAGATTATCAGCATTGAGCTGGGTGTAATAATCATCGCTTTCCGTGAAGCCGAGGTCCTCGAGAGCCTTCTTAGCAGCAGCAATATCATTGCTGGTTGCTGGAGAGGTTACGCTCGTTGGGTCAGTTGCACCCATGCCGGTATCCACCTGGGTAGCGCCATCAACAATGGAGTCGATCTGTGCTGCGCCCTTAGCTGCATCAATATCATCCTTATAGGACTGCTTCTGCGCAGGGGTCAGGTTGTTCAATGCATCAATAGCCTGCTTAGCAGCTTCCTTGGAAGCATTGAGGGCATCCAATACAACCTTGGCCAGGGTGGCCGGATCGGTAGCGGAATTTGCTTGAGCCTTGAAGTCGTCGATAAGCGAAGGAATATTGGTGATTGCATCAAGAGCAGCTTGGGCCGCTGCAGTATCCTGGCTGGTTACCGGCTCGTTGGCGAGAGCGGAGGTATCAGCCTGTGGATCCATGCCCGTGTTGACCTTTGTTGCACCGGCGACAATCTCATCGGCCGCGGTGGCATCAGCAGCATCAATCTGATCCTTATAGGACTGCTTCTGCTCCGGGGTGAGATTATCCAGGGCATCAATAGCCTGCTTAGCAGCCTGCTTGGCAGCATCCTTAGCGGCCTTCACTGCCTCGGCGAGCTGGCCCACCGTTGGGTTTGCATCATTGACATAGGAATATGGCTGCTGGGTGGTATCCACGCCGGCTGCCTGCAACTGATCAGCAAGGGCGGCAAGAGCCTTCTGGGCACCATCCTTATCAGCATCAGTTGCTGCATTGGTATTAGCAGTTTCAGGATTCTCGCTGGCCATAGCGCTATCCATCGCCTTTGCGGCATCAACAATAGCCTGCTTGGCCTCATCGGTTGGGGCAGCGGCAATTGCATCCTTATAGGCCTGCTTCTGCTCCGGGGTGAGGTTGTTCAAGGAATCAACCTGGGTGTTATAGCTATCATTCCATGCGGCAATGGCGCGCTTAAGGGAATCAGCAACATTAGCCTGGCTGAGGTTATCGCCTGCCAGTGCGTTATTGAGGTAGAAGTCCTTGGTGGCCTGTGGGAGTGCAGTCATGCCATTAATAGCAGCCTTAGCTGCATCAATATCCGCCTGGGTGGCGGTATCGGTGGCTGCATTATAAGCAGAATCCTCGGTGGAAGGATGGTTGCTTGCGGTGGAATCCGTGGCAGTGCCCATTACCCCATCAATATTCTTTGCCGTTGCGGCAATGGCATTAGCCTCTGCTGGGGTGGCCTCATTGACAGCACGCAGATAATCAGCCTTCTGTGCTGGGGTGAGGTTAGTGAGGTTATTAATGGCGGTAATAGCATTATCCTTAACCGCATTCTGGGCTGCGGCTACGGCTGCTGCCACATCACCCACGGTTGGGTTATCGCCATTAAGCTTAGCCATTGCCTCATCATAGGCCTGCTTGGCCTCTGGGCTAAGAGTATTTTCATCCACCTGTGGCAGGGCTGCGATAGCGTCCTTGGCACCCTGAATATCCGTGGCATTAGCAGGGGTATTCTTCTGCTCATCAGTAGCGGTATTGCCTGCGGCGGCATCAACCAAAGCGGCATTATCCAAAATGGCCTTGGCCTGCTCACCCGTGGTATTAGCCAGGGCATTAATATAGTCCTGCTTCTGCTGTGGGGTGAGGTTGCTCAGGCTATTGATCTTGGCTTCCTGGGCTGCACGAACAGCATCTGCCAAATCCGCATAGGTGGCATCAGCATTCTGTGCCTTATCAATGCGTGCCTGCAGGGCTGGGTCAATATCACTAATGCCATTGGTCAGGGCATCGGTGGCAGTTTTGGCTGCCGCACGATCCGCTGGGGTGGTGGCATCGGTATTGGTGGTGGCTGTTGGATCGGTCAGGGCTGCTGCGGCCTTGGTGGCGGCATCAATAATAGCCTCGGCTGCACTACCCGTGGCATCCTTCAACTGCTCCTGGTAGCTGCCCTTTTGCTCTGCGGTCAAACCATCAAGGGAGTCAATCTTTGCCTTCTGAATATCCTTCAGGGCCTGGGCAAGCTCTGCGGTGCTTGGTCGTGGATTGGTCTTGGCCAGGGTTGCCACTGCGGCACCATAGGCTGCCTTTTCGGTATCACCCAACTTGCTGGTATCCACATTAAGGGAGGAAACTTCTGCCTGGGCGGCGGCAATATCCTCTGCGGTGGCCTCATCGGCACTACCTGCGGCGGTGGCATCCTTGGTGACATTATTTACCTTGGTTGCTTCAGCCACAAGATTGGCTGCATCCTGGCCATTGGCATTGTCCAGGGCCTTCTTATAGGAATCCTTCTGGGCCTGGGTGAGTCCATCCAGGGAATCAATCTTGGCCTTCTGGGCATCCTTAATGGCATCAAGCAGGGCTTGGTTAGTACCAGCAGCAGCAATATCACTGGCGGCCTTGGTGGCGGCATCGCCACTAAGACCCAAAGCATCCACTGCGGCCTGGGCTGCGGTCTTCGAGGACTCTTCAGGGCTTGCCCACTGGGCAATGCTATCCCCACCGGCAGCATTATTTACTGCGGTTGCGGCGGCAATAATGGCTGCGGCATCGGTGGCATTTGGCGCAGTGCCTGTACTGGAATCACTAGTGCCATTGAGCTGCTTCTTATAGGAATCCTTCTGATCATCAGACAGATTTGGCAGCTCATCAATCTTCTTTTCCTGGGCCAGGCGCAAAACCTGGGCAATCTGACCATCAGTCAGGCCACCAAGATTATCAGCGGTGGCATTCTGGAAGGCACGAATAGCTGCCTGCTCTTCCGCTGTGTAGGAAGAGTCATTTGGATCCAGGGTTACACCAAGGGCGGTGATGGCGGCATCAGCTGCCGTCTTGGAACCTGCGGTCGCTGCGGTGGTATTGCTCAGTGGGGCGCTAGTACCCATGGCGGAATTAACACTCTGTGCTGCGCTAAGAATAGCACTTGCACCAGTGCCGGCACCGGCATCAACCTGGTTCTTGTACTCGGTCTTCTGTTCCTCAGTCAGATTTGGCAGGGCATCAATCTGATCCTTAATGCTACCGCGCGTAGTGCTTGCGGCATCCTTGACGGCCTTAGCAACCTCACTGACAGTCATGCTGCTATTTGGATCAGCAAGCTTCTGGTAGGTTGGATCCGTTTCGGCGACACCCAGGGCCTTGAGCTCGGCCAAAGCAGCAGCCTTATCGGCTGCACTAGCAGCATTAGTATTCTCTGCTGCATTATCAGCCATGGCATCATTCACAGCCTTGGCGGAATCAAAGATCTGCTTATAGTCAGCAACAGATGCAGTTGTGGGATCAAGGGCATCAATGGCTGCCTTATAGGAAGCCAACTGTGCTGGGGTCAGATTTGGGAAACGGCTGGCATCAGCGAGCGCATCCTTGAATGCATTCTTCAGTGCGGTGGCAATATCACCTGCAGTGCTGGCACCATCAATCACACCGGAAAAGGCGGTTTCTGCATCCCCGCTGAGACCAAGCTCGCTGGCAACAGCCTTGGCGGCTGCCTTATCAGCATCAGTAGCAGCCACAGCATTCTGC
Source organism: Corynebacterium sp. (assembly GCA_030530985.1). Lineage (GTDB taxonomy): Bacteria > Actinomycetota > Actinomycetes > Mycobacteriales > Mycobacteriaceae > Corynebacterium. The sequence continues at coordinate 10,991 of JAUMTX010000015.1, read as the reverse complement.
GTAGCAGTTGGGTTTGCTGCCATGGCGGCATCCACGCTGGCCGCAGCATTGGCAATGGCAAAGCCATCTGCCCCGCTGGCATCCAGCTGGGAAAGATAATCAGCCTTCTGTGCTGGGGTGAGGTTAGTAAGGGAGTTAATGCGATCCGCTGGGGTCAGCTTGGCATCAGCAACAATGGCATCAGCTTCTGAAACGCTCTTTGCCGCCTGAAGCTGCTTAATATAATTTGCCTTGCTTGCATCACTGAGCTGGGTGCTTGGAAGATCAAGAATCTCGTCCAACTGCGACTTATAGGTGGACAGCGCTGGGAAGGAGTTTTCTGGGGTCAGGGTCAAAATAGCATTTGGCCCCAGGGCATCACGATCGGTAGTAGTAGCAACCGAATCAACACCATCCTCACCGAGAGTTACGGAATTATTGGAATCAATGGTGAAACCACGGTAAGTGGTGGAAGCATTATAGGTGCCATAAGGTGCACCGACAGCGGAGGACGAAGCATTAGCCGCCACGGTACGAGTGGTGTCCCCAACCTTATAAGTGACATCAAAGTCAAGGTTATTGACCACATTGACGGAAGCACGTGCCACCTGGAGGAAAGGCTGGTTAACACTGAAGTAGCCATTCCAACCGGTACGGTTCCACGCCGTAACCTTGTTGCTACCATCACCAGCAACATTCACATTCGTTGGGGTCTGACGGTAGGACTCATAAATATCTGCGAAGAGGCGCGCATTCTGATCAATCTGAACATTATTTGCGCTCAGTGCCGTATCGCTAAAGTCTACAGTGCTAGTGGCCTTTTGCTGCACGGTGATGGTGATCTTATCGCCCGCAAGCCAGCGCACGCGGGAAGAGTCACCTGAGGCAGTAGGCACACTAATCCAGCGCACGCTATTCATGGCACCGAGGTTATTCATATTGTCGGTGTTTTTACTGCCATCAGACTTAAAAGGTGCCGCACCGGTGATATTGGTGGAATTAGGTGTAGTAACTGCGGTATCAATAACATTGCTAATACCATCAGCAGTGGTGTAGGTGACACTGGTGACTTCGCTATTATCACGAGTATCGCTGCCAATCACTGGCAGGGCAAAGTAGAAGACAGGCTTATTTGCATTAGTCTCATTAGCCTGATCCCTATCCTGGTCAACGACATAGGTCAAGGTCCAGGTAATGGTGTCACCGGCACTGGCCCAGAACTTCTTATTGCCATTGGCATCGGTGATATCAGCAGTAACAGTACGATAGGTTGAGTTATAGAACCACGTACCATCTTCCAAGTTACTGGTGTAGTTACCAAAAGCAGCATTGCCATTGGTTGGGTCATAATCACCATAAACCTGACCGCTGTGGCCAACTGCAGTGTTGATATTGTCATTCGGATAGGCATTAGCCATTGGCTGATTAAGGGATGGAACTGCAAGAGTACCCATGGAAATACTTGTGGCCACCGCCATGGTGCCCAAAAGTTGGTAAATAGAACGCTTACCGTATTGCACTATTGTTCCTTTTGCTCGAATTTAGAAAAAGTGAAAAGCGTGAAAAATAGTTGATGCGCTGCCCATATAATCAGCAGCGAGACCTAATTATCACGAAGCAGAGTACAGACTAATGCAAGAGTCTGTACCCGTCCACCATCTAATTCAAAGGAGCCTGTGAAGGCTCAACACCGCATTCAGAACACATTCAGATGTAATTCAGGGCGCATGCACCATAGTTTCAAACAAGCACATTCGCTTCCGCAAAAATTGCACAACACCCACGAAAAATAGGATAAACCTACACATATCCTTAAAGTAGCAGATATGCACCTATAACACCATAGTAGAGCAGGTGCCACACAGGTTTTTCCAATTATGGCATATATCACACAAGCTAGTATTTGAAGAATCCACAGCATTATCCCACCAATTTATTGTTGACAAAACCGCAACTTTTCGGCAACATCGTCCCCATTGTCGCAACTGCCCCCGCACTATACTCCCCTATACATGTGTTGTTGGCCAGAAAAAAGGGACTATTCCGAAGAATAGTCCCTGTGGTCATGACCTCTTATGGTCGTGGACCAAAACGTAGCATCATGTCATTAATGAATGTGCCAGCTGCACGGTTGGCTTCATTGAGAGCCCAACCAAGCAGGATGCCAAGACCCGCCGAAATACCCATCATCCAATAGATGAACTTATCCAAACCACCGAAGAACATGATCAGCAGCTGCATCTTAGTGAAGTTCTGCTGGCTGTCATCTGTGCCAGAACCATTGTCATTATTGACGCTGCCGCCATTATCAGCAGGGCCCTGGTAGTCAGGGTCTAGGTCAGGGTCATAGGTGCCGGAACCACCGTTATTGGTGCTACCGCCATTGCTACCAGAGTTATTACCATCATTACCTGTGTTAGAACCGGAGTTGGTGCCGGAATTACCGTTGTCGCTATTATCACTCTGGTTACCACCCTGGTTACCACTATCATTACCGGCGCCACTGGTGATGAGAGGGAAGGTATCAGGGGTGCGCAGGTTCACACTGAAGAGGTCAGCAGTGGCGCGCTCATTTGGCTGGCAGTTCATGCGCAGGTTCACGGTCATAATCGCATAGGCACGCAGTGCGAAAGTCAGGAAGTTCTTGTCATTATTCTCCTGCAGGGACTCAGCATCTTTTTTACGGATGCTGGTGGAGACAGTCGCACGCTGGGCGCCACCAGGAAGAGTGTCCTTGGCCTTGAACTTCAAAGTGAAGGTAGGGATAACAAAGGTAGTGTTCTTACCGTCAATTGGCACAGACAAACCAACAATGCTGGTGCCTACCTTATCGGCTGGACCATTGCTGGTAACTAAGTTATCGCCAGACAGACGCAGCAGCTCACCATTGGCATCCGGAATACCCTCACGGTTCACACGGATAATAGAAGGCGTGCCATTGAAATTCTTGGCAGTGGACATATCAAATTCAGCACCAAGGAAGTCCACCAACTCTGGATCCGGAATTTCAAAATCTACCTTGAAACGGCCAGCCTGCTGAAAAGTTGCAATACCGGAAGAATTCTTCGCAGGGAAGGTCATGGCCTCAGGGGTCACCTTCACATCGAAAGTGGTACCGGTAACCGCGAAGGAAGGATAAGAGGTAGCGAAGTACATGGTCGTAGTCTGGGAATCATCCTGACCACCTGGCGCACCATTACTAAAGCACTTATTACCCAAGGTGTACTTACGAGAACGGATAGGTGCAGTCGGAATATCATACTGCGGTTCAGCGGGCTTGCCCTCCTCAGGAGAGCCTGTCTCTGGCTGATTCTCATCAGGGGTCTGAGTGTCGTCGCCACCACCCTGCTGATCCTCAGGCTTGGAGTCCTCAGGGGTACCAGTCTCTGGCTGCTCCTCAGGGGTACCAGTCTCAGGCTGATTCTCCTCAGGAGTGTTTTCCTCAGGAGTCTCGCTTTCGCTTGGCTTCTCATTGCGCGCTGGCAGGGTTGCCTCTGGCGCCTGCACCTCAACATAGCCATTAGGCAGGATGTTGAAGAGGGTGGCATCAGAAGAGTCCGGATAATTGCTGTCCTGCTTGGAGCCAATGGCCATATAGGTTGGGTAGATGCCAGGGGCAAGCTGCGCATCATCGGCCACAGCAACATCCAGATTCATGGAAATGGTGCCGTCGGAGGTCAAATCATAATTCGCGCTGGCACCACCCAACCAGGAAGAACTATAGCGCATCAGGGTACGAAAAGCTGGTGTGAGAGCCAAGCCCACAGAAGACCAGTCCACGACGTTCCAACCACCCCAGCCAGAACCAGAGCAGTTATTGCTATCGCCACGGTCGCAGATATACAAATTACTGTATCGGACCTGCGAGCCAGCCCAGTTCAACGCAATACCAGTTGTACTGCTGGTGGCTCTATACCCGCTGCCATCTTCCACAGCAGTAAAGGCGCCCGCAGGAAGAATGCCGATATATGGGTAGCGGGCCGCCTTCAGGTCCGCATTGGCGGTGAAGGTGAGCGCGCTGCCATTGGTGATGAGGTATGGCTTTTCCAGGGAGCCATCGCGGGATGCGTTGGCGTCGGCAAGCGAATCATTGGTGAGTGCGACGGTATTGGTGAAGGACGCGCCGTTGAGGCTGCCAGTGCCAATAGTGGCAGGGGCAGTCAGGGTGAAGTCGTGGGTCAAATCAGGCAGGGTGTTATAGCCCTCACTATCGGTAAAGCGAATGGTGAGGGTGTGCTTGCCCAGGCTGCTCACATTGACGGTGAAGTCATGGGTGGTGGGGCTATCGCCAGCAGTGACATCGGCGAATACATCATCCAAGCGGACATTGTCCAAGTAAAACTCGAGTTCGCCACCATCTTCGGCGGCAGGGACGGTGACCGTGCCGGTGAGAGACTCACCAAGGGCAGTCGGGTCAGTGTACTGCGCGGACATGGAAGCCGCGGTGGAGCCGGTTGATGCCGGTGAGCTCAGCTCATCCGAAAAAGAAGGCGCAGGAGCAACCAAGTGCCCTGCGCCTAACATCAACGCGAGACTAAAAGAAATAGCTACGCGCTTTTTAATCATGCTTTAAACCAATCTACAGAAATCCTCGATTAAATCTGTTGGTTATTATACGCATTCATACCAGCCGCACCCAATAGCGCAGCAATAACGGCAATAATGCTACCGAAAATGAGGAAGGCCTTACCGGTGCCACCCAACTTGCGGACAATAGTACCAAGGAGGGAATTATCATAATTGCCGCTACCACCAGAATTTGGCAGTGGCTCCTTCTCCTGAGTATTGTCATCGTCCTCAGCATTGAGGTCATCAGAGTAGGCATCAATGCCGGTGGTCACACCAGAGGTGCCGCCATTACCGGTGGTGGTGCCAGGAACCTGACCAATGGTGCCGGTGCCAGTGGTAACAGTACCGTCAGCATTCACGGTGGTGGAGGTACCATCCGCATTCACAGTGGTGGTGGAACCATCCGCATTGGTGGTGGTTTCCGAGGTCACATTGCCATTCTCATCCTTGGTGACAGCAACCTTCACAGTGGTCTTGAAAGCTTCCTTGTCCACAATCTGCATGTTGACCAGCTTGCGGTCGGCATTAGCCTCGCCGGCCTTTGGCTGGCAGCGCAGGGTCAGGTTGCGCTCACCAATAGCAGTATTAATGACCATGCCGAAGGTAATGAAGTTCTTGTCATTGTTATACTGCATTGCCTCAGAGTCATTACGAACAGTGGTGAAAGCAGTAGCCTTCTGAACACCATCAGGCAGGGTGTCATTGGCGCGGAAGGTGAAGGTCATGGAAGGCAGCTGATAAGGGGTGTCCTTACCACCAATATTCACACGCAAACCGCCACGATCCATAGAAGTCTTAGGACCATTGGTCACAGTCAGGTTATCCTCGGACAGACGCAGAATAGTGCCGGTGTCACTTGGATTACCATCCAGGTCAACACGGGTAATGGTTGGGTTACCCTGGTAGCCATAACCATCATTATTCACAACCACATTGGTCAGGGTCAGGAGATTAGGATCAGGCAGGTTGAAGTCCACCTTGAGGCGGAAGGCCTGGATAAAGTCCGCACCATCGGTCTTACCATCGAAGGTCTGGACCTGTGGGACCACAGTCACCTGGAACTCACTGCCGGTCACAGCGAACTTAGGGTAGGTGGCCTTGATACCAATACGGGTGTCCTGGGAAGTATCGCGACCCAGTGGGGCGCCGGAGGACTGGCAGACAGCATCAATCTGGCTGGAGCGAGTGGTACTCTGCGCCTCAGGGATGTTGTAGACAGTGCGCTCCTCCCAGACGACATTAGTGCCGGTGGTGCCAGTCGTGCTGCCAGTAGTGGAACCGGTGCTACCAGTACCTGCGTTTCCGCCGGTAGAGCCAGTCGAACCAGCGGCGCTGCCACCGGTCGTGCCAGTAGTACCGGTAGTTCCGGTGGTACCGCCGGTTGCGCCGCCGCCGGTGATGACATCATCGGAACCCTCGCCAATACCCGATGGGAGAACGCGCTCTGGGAGTGCCTTGGCAGGGACGGAGATAAAGCCGCCGTCGACAGGCTGAATGGAGGTGACAGCATTGCGGTCGTACTTGGACATGGCCACATAGGTTGGGTAGATGCCAGGGGCCAGGTCAGTATTGACAATGGCGGTTTCACCAATGGCGATCTGAGCGCCAACCTTGCGCTTAAAAGAGCTTTCAGTAGTCTGAATGCCAAGGTAGGTGGAAGGCACAGGATCAATGGCCTTGGACCAGATTGGCTTCACATAACCACCAACGGCACCAGGGATGCCAGGGCCGCCACAGGCGGTGGAATCAAAATCGCCACCCACGGAGCAAATGCGGAAACCACGGGCAGAATTATTCACACTGAAAGAAACAGAGTTACGGTCAACAATGAAACCCTCAGGGAGCATGAAGCCCTGCTCACCAATGAACTGAAGTCCGGTGTCATTACCATGGGCGCCCACAGTGATGGTGGTGTTATAGGCAATGCTGTCACCACGGCTAATCACATAAGGATCAGAATAGGAGCCACTGCCCTTAACCACACGGCCATCCACAGGGGTGACGCGCAGGCTGGTGGAGTAGGTCTCATAGTCAGTGCCGGAACCCAAGGTGGATGGGGCTGCGGTGGTGAAAGTATCGGTGTAATCGGCCAGCGGGTTCTCACCCATGTCATCGGTAAAACGCACGGTCAGGGTGTGCTCACCAAAGCTTGGGATAGTGAAGGTCACTGGATACTGGGCGGCAGCACTAGTGGTATTCACATCCACACTGGCACCCACAGCCACACCATCAAGGTAGGCGTCCAGGGTGCCTTCATAGCCGGCTGGCAGCAGAACCTGAATGGTATTGCTTGCCTGGTAGTCGGAATTAATAGTGCCGGTGGCAGTCAGTGCGGCACCAGCGGCGGATGCAGTCGCAGGAGCGGCAATGGCGGTCCCAGCGAGGGAATTGAGCGCACCAGTCGCAGGCGCAGTCAGACCGGTGGTCATGAGGGCAAGAGCCATAATGGCACTACAGCTACCCTTTCGAATCCTCTTCGAAGCCACGGTTCCTCCAATTCACTAGATTTTCTTAGCTTTCTCTCACAATAAATTTACAGTATTTGTTGCGGAGTTCAAAACAAAACACCGTTTTTGCATAAAGCTCCCAGCCCGGGGGGCACCCGCCATGCGCCCCTGTGCCCTGTTGCACCCCAGCGCATAGGGCTGGTTTACTTAATCCATGACTAACTTTGAGGAATCCGGGGCCCCGAAGGACCCGCAGGATATTGCGGAGCACATGGATGCGCTCTTTGACATGCCGGAGGAGCAATCCACCGACCGTGCCGCAATCATTGGCCACGATGGCCGCTGGCTGGCCGCCTGGGCCGCGCGCTTCATTATTATCGCTGTTGCCGGCTATGTTTTGTGGCTGGGTATTAGTAAGGTCTCGGCCGGCGCGCTGCCTATCGCCCTGGCCCTATTGGTGTCCACTGTCCTGTGGCCGCCGGTGCGCTGGCTGCGTGAGAAGGGCCTTCCCGCCGCCCTCTCCGTCCTTGTGGTTCTCTTGACCTGCATTGGCGCAATGGCCGGTCTGGTTGCCGCCATGGCCCCTAGTGTCTCCTCCCAGTCGGGCGACCTGGTCAACCGCTCCATTGAGGGCGCTAAAACCCTCATGGATTGGGTGCAGGGCCCGCCGCTCAATATTAAGGCGGATGCCATTAACCAGGGTGTTAATGAGATTTTGGCCAAGATTCAGGAGCAGGCCACCAATATTGCCGCCGGCGTGGCTACAGGTGTGTCCACCGCCTCTGAGGTCATTGTCACCTTCTTCATTATGATCATCCTCACCTTCTTCTTCCTCAAGGATGGTCCACGCTTCCTTCCATGGATGCGCAAGGTCACCGGCCCGACTGTTGGTTGGCACCTCTCTGAGGTTTTGCTTCGCGTGTGGAATAGTCTTTCCGGCTATATTCGCGCCCAGGCTGCCGTTTCGCTTATCGACGCCATCTTCATTGGCATTGGTCTTTTCCTTCTCAAGGTGCCTCTCGCCCTTGTGATTATTGTTCTTACCTTCTTCGCCGGTTTTATCCCTATTGTCGGTGCTATTTCCGCCGGTGCGGTGGCTGTCCTCATTGCCCTGGTGTCCAATGGCTGGTCCACCGCCATTGCCGTGCTTATCCTCATTGTTGCAGTCCAGCAAATTGAGGGCCATATTCTCTCCCCTATTTTCCAGTCCAAGGCCATGGACCTGCACCCCGCCATTGTTCTTCTTTCCGTCACCGTGGGCGGCACACTCTGGGGTATCCCAGGCGCCTTCTTGGCTGTGCCTGTGGCCGCCGCCATTGCTGTGGTTCTGCGCTACCACGGGGAGCTGGTTTCCTTGCGTTCCGGGGAACTGCAGGTCGATGACCTTGTTATCGCCACTGATTCCAATGAAACGGATTCACAGGGTAAGGAAAAGGATGGGACAATAAATCCCGTGGTTGGCCTGTTAAACTCTATTGGGAAAGTAACCCGAAAGAATAAATAACTCACCGACATGCACATCACCCTTCTGACAACCATCATCGGGTTCCTGGGAGTTCTTCTCTCCCTGCCCGCATGGTGGTTTTTCCTTTCTGGGGCCCTGAGGCTCAGCCGTTTTATTAGCTCGGGTGGCCCGGATCTCAGCCCTCGTGTGAACCAGCCCTTCACGCGTCTAACCACCCTTATCCGCGAAGTCGTCTTCCATACCGAACTGGCTCGCCGCCCCGTGGTGGCCGCCGCCCACTGGTTTGTCATGTTCGGCTTCCTCATTGGCTCCATCGTCTGGTTTGAGGCCTATATTCAGACCTTCAACCCCCATGGTGGCTGGCCGTGGCTCAGCCACCTCACCCTCTACCATCTTGCTGATGAGGTCCTGGGTCTGGGCACTGTGATTGGTATCCTCGCCCTGATTATTATTCGCCGCCTGCCTAAAAACCGTAACCGTTTTGCGGGTTCTAATAGCACCGCCGCCACCTTTGTTGAGGGCGTCGTCCTGCTGGAAGGCATTGGTATGCTGCTGGTCAAGGCCGGTAAATTTGCCACCTTCCCGGATCTCCACGCCTCCCCCTATGTGGATTTCTTCACCTACCACCTTGCGCACCTCCTGCCTGCCAGCCCCACCTTGGTGTCTATTTTCGCCCTGGTCAAACTCTTGACCGGCATGGTGTGGCTCTTTATTGTTGGTCAGCAGTTGCGTTGGGGCGTGGCCTGGCACCGCTTCCTGGCTTTCTTCACCCTTTTCCTTCAGCGCAACCCTGGTGGTCAGCAGGCCCTTGGCGCCCTGCCCACCCCGCCTCTCGACGACCCCGATGACGTCTTCGATCTCAATAAACCCTCCTGGAAGATGCTCCTTGACTCCGCCACCTGTACTGAGTGTGGCCGCTGCCAGGATGTCTGCCCGGCCTGGAATACCGCCAAGCCCCTCTCCCCGAAGATGCTCATGACCACCGTGCGCGACACGGCCCTAAAAAATCACAACACAAACAAAACAAACACAGACACAAACACCGCACCAACTCTTTCCCTCTTCCGTGAGGCCCTGACTGATGATGTGCTCTGGGCCTGCACGAACTGTGGAGCCTGTGTGGAACAGTGCCCTGTGGATATTGAGCATATTGATCATATTGCCTCCATGCGCCGCCAGTCCGTCCTGGAGGACTCCCAGTTCCCTGAGGAACTCACCGACCTCTTCCGCGCCCTGGATACCAAGGGCAACCCCTGGGGCTACCCCGCCCAGGAGCGCCTCACCTGGATTGAGGAGGCCCGCCGCGATGGCCTTGAGGTCCCAACCCTCGACACCACAAGCACCACAACAGACACAATCCCCGACTTTGAATATCTCTTCTGGGTTGGCTGCGCCGGCACCTTTGATGATGCTGGCCGCGCCACCACCCGCGCCATTGTGGAACTCCTCCATGTGGCCGGCGTGAAATTCGCTGTCCTGGGTAAGGATGAGACCTGCACGGGCGATCCTGCCCGCCGCGCCGGCAATGAGTTCCTCTTCCAAATGCTTGCTCAGCAGAATGTGGCCACCCTCAATGCTGCCTTTGGTGATGCCCCTAAAAAACAGCGCAAAATCATCACCTCCTGCGCCCACTGTTTCAATACCCTGCGCAATGAGTACCCTGATTTCGATGGCCACTATGAGGTCTTCCACCACACCCAACTGCTCAACCGCCTGGTGCGTGAAAAGCGCCTGACCCCTATCCCGCGCCCACCAAGCGCCCGCGAACCCATCACCTACCACGACCCGTGCTTCCTGGGCCGCCATAATAAGGTCTTTGATCCGCCACGTGAACTGCTCGGCTCTGTGGGCACCCTGACTGAAATGCCCCGCAATAAGGACAATGGCTTCTGCTGTGGCGCCGGCGGCGCCCGCATGTTCATGGAAGAGAAGCTCGGCACCCGCATTGCCAACACCCGCGCCGATGAGGCCATTGCCACCAATGCCACCACCGTGGCCGTGGGCTGTCCTTTCTGCAACACCATGCTCACCGGCGGCATTAAGGCCACCGCCAAGGGCGACCCCACCAGCACCCCGCGCGTCCGCGACATTGCCCAAATGCTTAACGACGCCATCCGCGACCCCAACACCAACGCCCTACCAACCCCACAGCCCAAGGCCTACCTCGACCTGGGCATCGCCCCCAAGCGCCGCAAGCCGCAACAGGAATCGCCTGCTCAAGCCCCTGCCGCTGCAATTCCGCCTAAGGCGCAAGCGCCTAGCCCACAAGCACCTGCCGCACCAAAGCCTCCGACCCCTGTGGCCCCGGCTGCCCCCGGCATTCCTGCTGCTCCTGGTGCACCCGCTGCAGTTCCGCGCCCCGCTGGCGCTGTGCCTGCGGCCCCTGCCGCGCCTAAGGCCCCAACCCCGAGTGTTCCTACACCTGGCGTACCTGCTCCGGGTGTACCGGCACCGGGTGGTCTTACCCCTAAGTCGCCGGGTGTACCAGCACCTGCTACCCCTAAGGAGCCTGGCGTTCCTGCAGCTCCTGG
>JAUMTX010000014.1 GCA_030530985.1 Corynebacterium sp. | reverse complement strand
CTTGAGTCGCCGGGAAAATTCAACGTTATTTATGTACGCTCAAAGTATGTTGAACGCACAGTTTTCCCGCCGTAATGTTCTCAAGGCTGGCCTGCTTGGCGCAGGTGCTGTAACTCTCGCGGCCTGTGGCTCGAATTCTTCGAGCACCAGCTCCGCCATCAGCACCACCGCCACCCCAACCTCCGTCAGTGGCGCAACCAACGCTACTGCCATTGCGCAGGTCTTTGGTGAGGGTCGTCGACTCACAGGCGTTGCCCTTGAGTACCCATCGACTTTCACTGCAGCTGAGGTCCCAACTACTGGCCTTGCCGTGGGCGATCGTACGATCGTCAAGGCATATACCAATGCGAGCCCAGATCTTGCTGATTCCCCAGCAGCCGGCAACTATATCATCATTGAGCTGGATGCTGAGGATACTGACGCATCCATGTCCGCCGGTATGACCGGCGGTCCAGGCGGTGGCCCAGGTGGCGGTGCCGCCGCTGCTGCACCAACGACTGCCGCAGCAACTACCCTAACCGTGACTGATGCCGAGAATGACGTGAACATCACTACCAGCAGCATTCACACCATGATTGCTGATGACTTTGAGCAGTTCAGCTTCACTGATCCGGCAACCGGCATGACCGTTCCATATAACCTCTACACCCCAAAGGATATGGTTCCAAGCAAGGACTACCCACTGGTAGTCTTCATCCACGATGCCTCCGTAGTGGGCACCGATGTGACTGCCACCCTCTACCAGGGCAATGGCGCTATTGTCTGGGCCTCCCCTGAGGATCAGGAAAAGAACCCAGCCTATGTTTTGGCCCCACAGTTCGCCGAGGCCATTGTTGATGACACCAACACCACCACTGATGGTGTGCGTGCATGTATGGCCCTGATTGACCAGGTGGTTGCCGACCATAATATTGACACCACTCGTCTTTACACCACCGGCCAGTCCATGGGTGGTATGACCAGCATTGCTATGAATGTGGAGCGCCCAACCTTCTTCGCGGCCTCCTACCTGGTTGCCTGCCAGTGGGATACCAATGTCTGCCAGCCACTGGCTGATGATAACCTCTGGATCACTGTTTCTGAGGGTGATACCAAGGCCTACCCAGGCCAGAATGCTATCACTGCCCTGATTGACTCCCTGGGCACCCCAGTGACCCATAAGACCATTCGTGGCGATTCTGATGCAGCAACCTATACTGAGGAAATCAATGAGGTGATTGCTGCAGACACCACTGTCAACTACACCACCTTTGAGCCTAATACCCTCCCAGGTTTGGATGCGGGCAGCATGGAGCACATGTCCACCTGGCGCGTGGCCTACAATATTCCAGAAATCCGCGAGTGGATTATGAAGCATAGCCTCGAAGGCTAAAATCTAAAAATCTCACTGCACGGAACATAGTTAAGTTCCATGTTTCACCCCACGGGATCACTGTCCTGTGGGGTATTTCACATTAAGCCCTAAAACCCGTCTCAATATTTGAGAAAGCCCTGCATAGCGGGCAGCACAAAGGGGGTAGGTACCGAAATACTCGGCGCCTACCCCCTTTATGGTGGTATCAACCTCCAGCAAAGCCAAGAGATCTGGACAACCTTATGCTATTGTAATTCCACAACCAACACCCCGGTTGTCCCACATGCTAGATAAACCAGCATCTAGATCCAATACTAGCCTCGAGGAGAGGAAGACAGAACGCGAAGCGCGTTATATGTCGACATGAGGCTTGTAAACAGTCGGCTAACTGCAGAGGCAAGACTTGTAAAAGAATTAATCTGCGAAGTTAGATTATCCATAGTTTAAACTCTTCTCACTAGTAAACTTCAGTAACAATAGACTATTTTAACAGTTCGGATCGACAATGACCACAATCACGAGCACTACGACCACACCACCTGCGGTAATGAAGCGTCGTGTTGCAATTGCATCCACCATCGGCACCACTATTGAGTTCTATGACTTCTACGTCTATGCGACCGCCGCCGTGGCTGTATTCCCTTATCTCTTCTTCCCAAAGACCGATAACTCTACCGTGGCACTGCTCCAGTCTTTCGCCACCTTCGGTCTTGCCTTTATTGCCCGCCCCCTGGGCTCCGTGATCTTCGGCCACTTCGGTGACCGTGTTGGCCGCAAGGCCACCCTGGTTGGTTCCCTGCTGACCATGGGTATCGCAACCTTCCTTATTGGCTGCCTGCCAACCTACAGCCAGGTCGGCATCCTGGCCCCTGCTCTTCTGGCTCTGCTCCGCTTCTGCCAGGGTCTGGGTCTTGGTGGCGAATGGTCCGGTGCAGCACTGCTTGCCACCGAAACCGCCGATAAGAATAAGCGCGCCTGGGCTGCTATGTGGCCACAGCTTGGCGCCCCATTCGGCTTCATTATTGCCAATGGCCTCTTCCTTTTCCTCGTGACTGTTCTCAACCACGAAAGTGGTTCCCTGGACGGCACCTTCATTAGCTGGGGCTGGCGTATCCCATTCCTGCTCTCTGCTGTGCTCGTTATTGTTGGTCTTGTTGTTCGCTTCAAGCTCGAAGAAACCCCTGTCTTCACTGAGGCTGTCAAGCAGGGCAAGAAGGTTAAGACCCCACTGGGTGAGGTATTCAAGACTTCCTGGAAGCCACTGATCCTCGGCACCTTCGTTATGGTCTCCTGCTATACCCTGTTCTACCTGGTCACCACCTGGGTTCTGTCCTATGGTATTGCCAAGAAGGATAATCCAAATGGTGTATCCGGTCTGGGTATTAAGTACATGGACTTCCTGGAAATGCAGGTTGGCACCATTGTTCTCTTTGCAGTAGCTATCCCAATCTCCGCTATTATTGCGGACCGTTATGGTCGCCGTATTATCCTCATGGCCGTTTCTGTTCTCATGATTGCCTACGGCTTCTCCTTCGGCTACTTCCTCGACCCAGAGACTGCTGACCGTGGCTCTGTGACCATCTTCCTGCTCATCGGCATGTTCCTGGTTGGTCTCATCTTCGGCCCAATGTCTGCTGTTTTGCCAGAGCTCTTCCCAACCAATGTTCGCTACACTGGTTCCGGTGTGAGCTATAACCTGGCTTCCATCCTGGGTGCAGCCATCGCCCCATTTGTAGCAACTGCCCTAGTTGCTTCCTACGGTGTACAATCGGTGGGTATCTACCTCATCGTGGTAACAGTTATCTCCCTCATCTCGATCATTCTGATGAAGGAAACTAAGCACCAAGAGATGACCCATATTTAGAAAGGCACCGCGTGCTCGACCCCGGTACATTGCTCTCAACCTTCGGGTTGCTCGGCATCTTCGTGATTGTATTCATGGAGACCGGGGTCCTTATTGGTTTTATCTTCCCTGGCGATACTTTGCTGCTCAGCGCTGGTATTGCCGCGCATAGTGATAACCCCATTGCTAATATTTGGGTGCTATGTATCGGCATTCCGCTGGCAGCAATGCTAGGTGACCAGCTTGGTTATACCATTGGCAAGCGTGTTGGCCCCCGCATTATTCACACCCGAGTGATGCGTTGGATTGGCCCCGAAGCCGTGGAGAAAACCAACCACTTCTTTGACCGCTATGGCGCATTTACCGTGCTCATTGCCCGTTTTATTGCGGTTGTTCGTACCATTACCCCTGTTATGGCGGGTTTTACAGGCATGAATCGCCGCATGTTTACCCTCTATTCGGTCATTGGTTCCATTGCCTGGGGTTGCAGTTTCACCCTTATTGGCTACTGGCTGGGCGAAATTCCGCTCGTCAGGGAGTACGCCGATGTGGTGATGTATATTGCCATCGGCATTGTTCTTGCGATTATCGCATTCCAGATTTTCCAAACCTGGCGTCGCACTAAACAGCCTCGTTAAAGCCCCAATTAGTACGCTTTACGACGCCCCTTCAACTCCAACTGAACCATCTCAATAAGGCCCATTTCGCACAAGGCCTCAAGGAGAGCAAAGTAGTATACCCAGAGGCGTCGATAGACTCGGTCATAGCCGAGCGCGGCGGCCTGGTTGGAATGACCCTCAAAAATCTCGCGCTTCAAACGCAAAGTTTCAGTGAAGTGGCCACCCAGGTGCTTCTCGGTCACAACACGCATGGTGGAATGACGATCCACCAGACGATGAATCTCATCAATGGTGTGGAAATGCAAGGTCGGCCAAATATAGGCTTGGATGGGGCGCAAAGCCTCCAAAACCACAGGGTCCAAAGGGCGAGTGGCAACAACGGTCTGAATAACCGCACTACCACCAGAACCCAAAAGACGCTCCACAGTTTTAATAAATGGGACAGCACCCACCTCGCCCAAAACCTCAAAGCGATCCACACTAATCACCGCATCATAGCGGCCACGCCACTGGTGGCGGGAAGGAATAGCGCTATCCACCACATGAATATTGGCGGCATCCCCACAGCGGGCACCAATCGCCCGGGCACGATCCGGATCCGTAGTGAGCGAATCCACCACTGCCCCACGATCCTGGATGGCACCAATCAAAGCCGAACCCGACAGCGGCCACTCCAAAACATCAGAGCCACTTTCTACATGGGCCAAATCCAAAAGCGAATCAATGGCGCGCAACTGGGCATTAGGCAAATCATCACGATCCACCTCCAAAGGATCCGTGATGGTCGTAATATCCACATAGTGGCGGGCAGGCTCATTGCCCTTACCAGCACCTGGTGAATAAGACTTAATAGCCTCACGCAAAGTGGTGGAAATACCTGTGGCAAAAAGACCCGTATAGGCGCCACCATAGAGCTGCACCAAATTATCCGGCAGCTCCCCGGGAGGGGCTGGGGTCTTATGCTTAGTTTTAAAAAGACTACGCGTGGTTTTTGGCTTATAGCCCACCTGAATCAGGGCCTCCAAAACCATGGCAATATCAGGGCTGGTCCACTCCTCCGCCATATAGCTTTCGGCCAAACCAAGCCAACCGCAATCAGAAATGCGGGCAAAAAGCGCATCATGATCGATGCGCATCGAGGCCATCTGTGCCGGCTCCACATGCTCATCCACCTCAGCAACCAGGGCAATTCCCGCCTTGGTGCACATGGCTGCAAAACGCGACTCGGCTAACTTTGCCTTATGTGCGCGAGCACGACCACCGGGAACATGGGCAATGCCTGGCCACACCTGGGGATCAATATGGGAGAGATGCTCGAACATAGAAAACCTCGACAAAACTGATAGTGATGTTGACCATATTAATGAATGAATCGTGAGAAGTCGCTCAGACTCACCCACTAATAGCCACATAATGCGAAAAGTAGTTAAGATAGGATAGTATAACGCAGGAAATATTGTAACTATCTGCTTCACATAACTAAGTAAAGGGGTAAACCTTCCTATGACCGAGAAGCCATTTCGCCCAGAGGGCGGCCGGCACCACGTAGTTATTATTGGTTCTGGCTTTGGTGGTATGTTCGCAACCCAGCGTCTCAAGGACGCTGATGTGGATGTCACCTTGATTGACCGCACCAACCACCATCTGTTCCAGCCACTGCTCTACCAGGTAGCAACCGGCATCCTGTCCTCCGGCGAAATTGCACCATCTACCCGTCAGATTCTCAAGCGACAGGCAAATGCCAATGTGGTCAAGGGTGAGGTTGTCGATATTGACACCGACAAGCAGATTGTCGCCGCACGTCTCGGCACCTTCGAACACGAGTACGCCTACGACTCCCTCATTATCGCCGCTGGTGCAAACCAGTCCTACTTCGGCAATGACCACTTTGCACAGTACGCGCCGGGCATGAAGAGCGTTGATGACGCCCTCGAAATCCGTGCACGTATCCTCGGTGCTTTCGAGCGCGCTGAGATTGTCACCGACCCAGCTGAGCGTGAGCGCCTGCTCACCTTTGTTGTTGTTGGTGCAGGCCCAACCGGTGTTGAGCTTGCTGGCCAGTTGGCTGAGATGGCTCACCGTACCCTCAAGGGCGAGTACAAGAACTTCGATCCTGCTAGCGCCAAGATCATTCTTCTCGACGGCGCCCCACAGGTGCTCCCACCATTCGGCAAGCGCCTGGGCCGCAATGCCCAGCGTCAGCTTGAGAAGATTGGTGTAACCGTGAAGCTCAACGCCATCGTGACCGATGTTAATGATGAGGCTGTCACCTTCAAGAACACCAAGGATGATTCCGTTGAGACCATTCCTGCATTCTGCAAGATTTGGTCTGCTGGTGTGGCTGCTTCCCCACTGGGCAAGCTTGTTGCCGACCAGTGCGGTGTTGAGGTTGACCGTGCCGGCCGTGTTCCAGTCAATAGCGACCTGACTGTTGGCGAGAAGAAGAATGTCTTCATCATTGGTGACATGATGGCCTATAACAAGGTTCCAGGTGTGGCCCAGGCTGCTATCCAGAGTGGTACCTATGTTGCTGAGCAGATTGCTGCTGAAGTTGAGGGCCGTGAGATTGCTGCCCGCCCAGCCTTCGAGTATTTCGACAAGGGCTCCATGGCCACCATCTCCCGCTTCAGCGCTGTGGTTAAGATTGGCAAGGTCGAGTACACAGGCTTCTTCGGCTGGCTCACCTGGCTGGCCGTTCACATTCTCTTCCTCGTGGGCTTCCGTAACCGCTTCGTTTCGGCAGTCTCCTGGGGCCTCAATGCCCTCTCCCCACGTCGTTGGGAAATGACCACCACCCGCCAGCAACTTCACGCCCGTAATGCTCTTGCCAAGTTGCGCAAGACCATCGAAGAAGAAGATGATGACACCCCAATTGAGGTGCTGGATACCAACCGCTTCAGCGGTAAGAAGAAGAACTAATAGTTTTTCACTAAGGCACAACCAGGAGGTTGTGCCTTTTTCTTTTGGTTCTTTTCAGGCACGCATTGTTATAATTTCTTTATCAACAATTGATTTGACAGAAAGGCTTCACCGTGAAAATCCCCCGCGCTGTGATTATGAGCAGTGTCGCGGCCGGCGTGGCTACTAGCCTCACCCTCGGTCACCTGAGTCCCGTTGACGCAGAAACAACGACAAATACATCCCAGACAACAACATCCCAAACCAGCACCACCGCAACGACCTCTCAGTCGACTTCAGAAACTACCACCACAACTGAGGCTGCGGATGATTCCCTCTCTAGTGGTTCTAGCGAGGACGAGAAGGAACTGGGCCAAAGCCTCGTTCCATGGCTGGGTATCCTCTTTGTTCTGTGGTTTGTGGGCAAGTCCTACCCCACCCCAGATTGGTTCCCAAAGATTGGCTTCTAAATAAAAAAAATTGGCGCTCCTCGGAGCGCCTTTCTTTTTTTAGCGGCTAAAAATAGCAACCAGGAAATCTGAGCCCTCATAATAAGGGCGCACATCCCAACTTGAGAGCAAAAGCTCAGTCTTCAAGCCGGCGGCATTGACCATCTCAATGAAGTTATCAAAATGCCACCCGCGACCGGCACCAAAACCAACAACCAGGCGGCCACCAGCAGCCACCTTAGAGGCCATGGTTTCAATAACAGCCTGGCGGTCCTCAGGGGCAATAAAGCCCATCACATTGCCGGCAGAAAAGACAATATCAAATTCGCCCTCAGGGACCTCACCCTTGGCCAAATCGCCCACCATCCACTGGGAGTCAGGAAAGTCCTGCTGGGCACGCTCAATGAGCACTGGGTCCAAATCGGAACCCCACACATCATGACCACAGGTGGCCAAATAACCACCAAGGCGCCCCGTACCACAACCAGCATCAAGAATGCGGGCGTGGCGGGGCGCCATAGCGTCAATCAAGCGAGCCTCACCAACAATATCCTTGCCCTGGGCCTTGAACATATCCCAGCGGGCAGCATAGTTATAGGAGTGTTGTGGATTGGCAGCGACCATATCCTTCCAAGTAGGCATAGTATCCCTTTCACAAAATTAGATATACGCCTACCAGTATAGGCTAGCCGTTAATGAGCTGCATTACTGGCTCCATACCAAAGTATACGAGGAAGAGGGCCGAAATAACCCAAATAATCCAGTGGATATTCTTGGCACGACCACCAGCAATACCGAGGATGGTGTAGGCCACGAAGCCAACACCAATACCATTGGCAATGGAGTAGGTAAATGGCATTACAACAATGGTCAGGAAGGCAGGAAGCGCAATATCAAAGCGGCTCCAGTCAATATCCTTAATCTGAGCCATCATGAAAGCACCGACAATAACCAAAACTGGGGCGGCAGCCTCAATTGGAACAATCTGGGTCAGTGGGGTGAAGAACATGGCGGCCAGGAAGAGCAGACCGGTGACCACATTGGCCAAACCAGTACGTGCACCATCACCAATACCAGCAGCAGAATCCACATAAACAGTATTGGAGGAGACAGAAGCGCCACCACCAACAATGGCACCGGCACCCTCAACAATCAGGGCCTTCTTCATGTCTGGGAGTGTGTCGGATTCGTCGACAAGCTTGGCCTGCTTACCCAGGGCGGTCATGGTGCCCATGGCGTCGAAGAAGTTAGCCAAAACCAGGGTGAATACCAAGAGGCAGGCGGTGAGAACACCAACACGGGTGAAGGCACCAAAGAGAGATACGTGACCAACAATGGAAAGGTCAGGTACACCAAAGAGGGACTCCGGCAGGGTTGGAACAGCCATACCCCAGCCCTTTTCGCCGCTCTCAGAGGAGCCACCTGCGTGGAAGATTGCCTCGAGAATCAGGGACAGAATGGTGGTTGCAACAACACCAATGAAGAGGCCGCCGCGCACATTCTTAATAACCAACCAGCCGCAGAGAATGAGGCCAACAACAAAAACAACAGTTGGGATGGAGGCGATGGAGCCGTCAATACCCAGCTGAACAGGAACAGTGGTGTGCGCAGCATCAGGGACACGGCGAACAAAACCAGAATCCACCAAACCAATCATGGCGATGAAGAGACCAATACCAACACCCATTGCGGCCTTGAGGTCGCGTGGGATGGCCTCAAAAACGGCGGTACGGAAACCCGATACCGCCAAAATGACGATAATAATACCGTCAAGAACAACCAAACCCATGGCCTCTGCCCAAGTCAAACCCTGGCCGGCAACAATGGTGACTGCAACAAGGGTATTAATACCCAAACCAGTTGCAATACCGAATGGGTATTTAGCAATCAAACCAAAAGCAATGGTCATAACACCTGCAGCCAGTGCGGTTGCTGCAGCTACCTGTGGCACACCCAACATGCGCCCAGTGTGATCTGCGCCGGTGCCCAAAACGAGCGGGTTAAGGATCACAATATATGCCATGGCGAAGAAAGTCACCAGGCCAGCACGGATTTCCGTACCAATGGTTGAGCCGCGTTCAGAGATTTTGAAGTAGCGGTCCAGGGTTGTACCCATGAATTCTCCCGAAATTTTAATGAACAGTGTCACCTCATATTGTGCAGAATTACCTGTCGAGTTGCAAGTAAAAATTATTCGCTATGCTAGATTCATGACCATTGCTTCCTCTTTTGCAGCCATCCGAGCCGATGTTGACAAGGCAGCAACCGCTGCCGGACGTGACCCGAAGGATATTAGTATCCTGCCGGTTTCCAAGACCCATCCGGTGGAGATGCTTGAGGAGGCGCTGGCTGCGGGCCTAAGCACTTTTGGTGAGAACCGCGTGCAGGAAGCGCAACATAAATGGGAGGCGCTTGCCCCTAGCTACCCCGAAATCCGCTTTTCTATCATTGGCCCACTTCAGAAGAATAAAGCCAAATATGTTGCACGCTTTGCCCATGAATTCCAGGCCCTTGATTCTTTGGAACTTGCCGCTGTGCTCAATGACCGATTGGAAAAAGAAGACCGCCATTTGGATGTCTTTGTGCAGGTCAACAGCAGCGGTGAGCCCCAAAAATCGGGCGTGGCCCCGGAGGAATGCCACCTCTTTATTGATGCGCTCTCTTCCTTCCCCCGCCTGCGCCTGGTTGGTTTGATGACTGTCGCCATTGATCTTTCGCTTTCCGACGAATCCACCGTACGGGCTTGTTTTGCCACGACTCGTCAGTTGCGCGATGATCTTCTGCCCGGCGGGCACCTGTCCATGGGCATGTCCGGCGACTACCACCTCGCAATTGAGGAAGGGGCAACGATCATTCGTATCGGCTCCGCAATTTTTGGAAAGCGTGACTATGCCAACTAATAAGACTGCTCTTATCTATCGCCACCTCGCATTCGAGGACGCCGGCCTTTTGGGCATCGCCCTTGAGTCGCGCGGCTATACCCTGGACTACCGTGATGTGGGTGTGGACAATTTGGATGGTGGCCTTGAGGCCGACCTTCTCATTATTCTTGGTGGCCCTATTGGTGTCCACGATGTCAAGGACTATCCGTATCTAGCCGAGGAGCTTGACATTATTGCCAAGCGCCATGAAGCGGGTGGCGCCACTATCGGCATTTGCTTGGGCGCGCAGCTTGGTGCTGTGGCCCTGGGCGGCTCCGTGGTTCCTGGTAGTGAAATGGAACTCGGCTGGTCGCCACTGCAACCTGGGGACGGCGCGCTTGCGGACATTCTCTGCGCGCTGCCTGTGCTGCATTGGCACAAGGATCAGATTCGTGTTGAGGGCATTGCGGATGCCACTGTCGCGGCTTCCACCGCAATCTGCCCTGTTCAGGCTTTTACCGCCGGCCGTTTCCTGGGCTTGCAGTTCCACTTGGAGGCTGAGCCTGCCAAGTTTGAGCGCTGGCTCATTGGCCACACGGACTGCCTGCGCGATAATAATATCGACATCCCTGCCCTGCGCGCGGCCACCAAGGAGAATGCGGCCGCCGCCGAGAAGGCAGTGGACAAGCTACTCGACGCCTGGCTATAGCAACTACAGCTCTAGCAGCTAAAGCGCCAGGGTCCTTAGTAGCCCCGTAGCAATTAGACGGTCCGGGTCACGTTCATCCCATGCGGTGATGTTCATGGCCTGGGCCTTTTTTCCTGCGTGCACCACCCGCGCCTCATAGATAATGGTGCCTTCGGTGGCCGGACGAAGCAGCTCCGTGTGGTTGCTCATTCCCACCACGGTCTGGCCGGTTGCGCATACCGCGGCCAAGGAGCCCACACTCTCCGCAACTGCTGCATGAACACCTCCGTGCACAATGCCCCAAGGTTGCATAAGCTGTTGGCCGATAGGCAGGCGGGCGCGCACCCGGTCTTGTTCACAAATCTCATACTGGAGGCCAATCAGGGCCTCGAAACCGCCCAATTGGCCGTTTAGCCAGGCAATATCCTCAGGGCTTGCTGGGGTTCCGGCAGAAATTTTTTGGGCGAGTTGCAGTAGGTTCATGCCCCTAGTTTATGCGCAATTGTCTAGTTTTGAGTAAAATATGGAACCATGACTGACAAGAACTCTCTCGCACAGATTGGTGTTGTAGGCCTGGCAGTTATGGGCTCCAATATTGCTCGTAACTTCGCACGCCACGGCCACACCGTCGCCGTCTACAACCGTACTACTGCAAAGACCGACCAATTCATTGAGGATCATGGCTCCGAAGGCGCCTTCATCCCATCCGCTTCTGTGGAGGAGTTCGTAGCTTCCCTCGAGCGCCCACGTCGTGCGCTCATCATGGTTCAGGCTGGTAAGGCCACTGATGCCGTCATCAATCAGCTTGCCGACGCCATGGAGCCAGGCGATATCATCATCGATGGTGGCAATGCCCTCTACACCGACACCATCCGCCGTGAGGCTGAGATGAGTGCCCGTGGCCTGCACTTTGTTGGTGCCGGCATTTCCGGTGGTGAAGAAGGCGCTCTCAATGGCCCAGCTATTATGCCTGGTGGCCCTGCCGAGTCCTATGAGTCCCTTGGCCCACTGCTCGAGTCCATCTCCGCCCATGTTGATGGTGTGCCTTGCTGCACCCACATTGGCCCAGATGGTGCCGGCCACTTTGTCAAGATGGTTCACAATGGCATTGAGTATGCCGATATGCAGGTTATTGGTGAGGCTTATCACCTGCTGCGCTACGGTGCAGGCCTCGAGCCAGCCAAGATTGCTGAGATTTTCCGTGAGTGGAATACCGGCGACCTTGACTCCTACCTGGTAGAAATCACCGCTGAGGTTCTTTCCCAGGTTGATGCCGAGACCGGCAAGCCACTGGTTGATGTCATTGTTGACTCTGCCGGCCAGAAGGGCACCGGCCGTTGGACTGTTAAGGCCGCCCTGGATCTGGGTATTGCCACCACCGGCATTGGCGAGGCTGTTTTTGCCCGCGCACTCTCCGGTGCTCGTGAGCAGCGCGCAGCTACTGTGGGCAACCTGCCTTCCGGTGAGCTTGCAACCTCTGTTTCCGGTTCCACCGAGCAGTTCATTGAGGATGTTCGCCGTGCACTTTATGCCTCCAAGCTGGTTGCGTACGCCCAGGGCTTTGATGAGATCAAGGCTGGTAGCGCCGAGCACGGTTGGAATGTGGATCCTCGTGACCTTGCCACCATTTGGCGTGGCGGCTGCATCATCCGCGCAAAGTTCCTCAACCGCATCACCGATGCCTATAACAATGATCCTGAGCTCAAGAGCCTCCTGCTCGACCCATACTTCAATAATGAAGTCGCGGGCCTGATGGATTCTTGGCGTCGTGTGGTTGTTGCTGCAACCACCATGGGTCTTCCAATCCCAGTATTCTCTTCCTCCCTGTCCTACTACGATGCGCTTCGTACCGACCGTCTCCCAGCAGCCCTTATTCAGGGTCAGCGTGACTTCTTCGGTGCCCACACCTATGAGCGCACCGATAAGCCAGGTCACTTCCACACCCTGTGGAGCGGCGACCGTTCCGAGGTCGAGGCCTAAAAGCCCTGAGGAATATATAACTCACGGACATTTTTTGTGGACATAGTTATTAGTATTCTTGCCCTCCTGGGTTTTATCGCATTGACGGTGGCCACGGGTTTCTTCGTGGCCATCGAATTTGCGCTCACAGGGCTTGAAAAGTCAGTTATTGACACCAAACTCAAAGCCAGCCAAGATACCACCACTAAGGCCATTGCCGCGGCCCATAAGAATCTTTCTTTTGAGCTTTCCGGTGCCCAGCTGGGTATTACCATTACTACCCTGGCCACTGGTTATTTGGCTGAGCCTGTGCTCAATAAGTATTTTGAGCCTCTTTTGCATCTCATTGGCCTGAATGAATCTGCCTCCAGGCCGATTTCTCTAGTCTTGGCCATGCTTGTGGCAACCATGCTGTCCATGGTTTATGGCGAGCTGGTGCCAAAGAATATGGCTATTACGGATCCGTGGTTGGCCGCCCGTATTACGGTGGGCCCCGTCCGTGTTTTCAATAAGATTTTTGGCCCTGCCATTAGGTTGCTCAACCGCGCCGCCAATGGTCTGGTGCGCAAAATGGGCATGGAACCAGCCGAGGAATTGGCTTCTGCCCGCACCGCCTCCGAACTTGGTGCCCTGGTCCGTAATTCCGCCAAGCTTGGTGGTATTGAGGCTGCAACCGCCCAGGTTTTGGATCGCTCCCTGCGTTTCGGTGATGCGACTGCCATTGACTTTATGACCCCGCGCGCCAAGGTTGAAACCTTGCCTATCGACGCCACCGTCCAGGACCTCATGGAGCTAAGCCTGGAAACCGGCTATTCCCGTTTCCCTGTGGTTGATGGTGACTTGGATGCCACCATTGGTGTGGTCCATGTCAAGGATGCTTTCGGTGTTCCTCGTGAGCGCCGCACTAGCACTTTGGTGCGCAGCCTTGCCCGCCAGGTGCCAATCATTCCTGGCTCCCTGGATGGCGACTCGGTTCTTTCCGCGGTCCGTAAGGCCGGCCCACAGATTGCCCTGGTTGCTGATGAGTACGGCGGTACTGCCGGTATTGTCACCACTGAGGATATTGTGGAGGAGCTTCTGGGTGCCGTCTATGATGAGCACGATGATAATGCGGAGCGTGACTTCGTCAAAATTGGTTCCTCCTGGGAGATTGCCGGCCTGGTTCGTACCGATGAGCTGGAAGAACAGATTGGCTACCGCGCCCCTGATGGCCCCTATGAAACTCTGGGCGGCTTGATTATGTTCCTTCTTGGCCGCATGCCTGCCGCCGGTGATGAAATCACCCTGCCAAGTGACCCCCACCAGGAGCACCCTGTCCAATGGAAGGCCCGTGTGACCTTGATGGATGGTCGCCGTATTGCAAAGGCAATTATGACCCCAATTGGAGCCGATAATGCATAGTATTACCGCTCTTATTTTGACTGTTGTTCTGCTGCTCATTAACGCATTTTTTGTGGCAGCCGAGTTTGCGCTCATTTCTTCGCGCCGCGATAGGTTGGAGTCTCTCATTGAGGCTGGCAACCAGCGCGCCAAGAAGGTGCACTATGCCACTGAGCATCTTTCCGATATGCTGGCCGGCGCCCAGTTGGGTATCACCATTGCCTCCCTGATTCTGGGTAAGGTTTCTGAGCCTACTATTGCCCATCTCATTGAGGAGCCCGCCCATGCGCTGGGTGTTCCTGATGAGCTGCTCCACCCTATTGGTTTTGTGATGGCCCTGTCCATTGTGACTGTGCTCCACATTATTTTGGGTGAGATGGTGCCAAAGAATATTGCTTTGGCTGGCCCTGAGCGTGTGGCCATGGTGGTTGTGCCAACCCACATGCATTTTGTTACCTTGGTGCGCCCACTGATTTGGGTAATGAACCATTGTGCTGGTCTTACCTTGAAGCTCTTTGGTATTGAGCAGAAGGATGAGCTGGATACCAATATTGACCAGGATCAGTTGGCCACCATGATTTCGGCCTCCCGCCTTGAGGGCCTGTTGGATGCGGAGGAGACTTCGCGTCTGACCAATGCTCTTCGTTCGGAGACCCGCAAGGTCACTGAGGTCATGATTCCTACCGATAAGCTGCGTACTCTCGCATTGTCCCCATCCGGCCCAACCTTGGGTGAGCTTGCGGATTTGGTTGATGAGACGGGCTATTCCCGCTTCCCTGTCACCTCGAGTGCTGGCGATGCGTTCATCGGCTATATCCATGTCAAGGATGTTTTGGATCGTCTTATTGCCCCGGATAGTCGCCGTGAGGAGCGCATTGACCCACGTATTTTGCGCCCATTGACTAACCTGGATGCATCCGAAATGCTCGATGATGCCCTTCGTGCTATGCGACGCAAATCCGTACACATCGCCCAGGTGCGCAATAATGGCACCGTGGTGGGCATTGTTGCCCTTGAGGATCTCATTGAGGAGTATGTGGGCACGGTAAATGACTGGACCCATGGAAATTAAGGTTTATTCCACCCAAGAAGTTGAAGACAGGATTGCCGCCCACCAGGCCCGCGCCGAAAAATATACGGCCGCCCATGTGGAGCGCCGCTTCCGGCATGAAAAGCACCCTGTCTTCGATTTTCTCTTTGACTACTACCCCATCAAGCCCGCCCAATTAGCCAAGTGGCATCCTGGTGTGGGTGCCGCTATCCCCGCCCCGAATGAGCGCGCCAACTGGCGTTTCTATAAGACTGAGGATGGGTTGATTAGTCTTGATGTGGAGGCCTGGTGGCAGGCCCGTGGCAATACGGCTGAGTATATCGCCGATCTTTTGGAGCGCACCCAATCCAACCCTGCCCATTTTGATTGCTTTGGCATGCACGAATGGGCCATGGTGTATAAGGTGGAGCCGCGCCATCAACTGCCACTGCGTATTGGTGCTGCCGGCACTAATGCCCTGGTGGAAGCCCAGGGTCAGATTCGCTGCACCCACTATGATGCTTTCCGTTTCTTTGCCCCTGAGGCAACAGAGCATAA
Source organism: Corynebacterium sp. (assembly GCA_030530985.1). Lineage (GTDB taxonomy): Bacteria > Actinomycetota > Actinomycetes > Mycobacteriales > Mycobacteriaceae > Corynebacterium. Next base: position 35,457 of record JAUMTX010000014.1, on the reverse strand, counting down.
TCAAACCCAGCTCACCCGCGAGTCCCAACCACTGTGTGAGCAGCGTGGCTGTTTGCACGCCACCATGGACCTTTATAAGTGGGCTGCCAAACTTGGCCCCCTGGTTCCTGGGGAACTGTGGCTGGATTGTTTTGAATTGGCTTGGGACTGCCGTATTCTTGATATGGAAGCGAGCCCCTATGACTGCCAAAGCCTTGGCCTTGGCTATGTTCCGGTTGAAAGCCCGGAGGGTAAGGCCGAATATGTGCGCAGGCAGCGCGCATTATCGGAGCGGGCTCAACCCATTCGTTCCGCATTGATTGAACTAGTAAGGACTGCGCGTGGCTAAGCACCTGAAACCTGGCGGCAATAAGAAGCTCGCCCCATGGCTCACTGCACTTATTGCTGTGGGTGTTATTGGTGGCGGCGCCCTTGCGGCGATTAATTGGCCTTCCTCCCAGGAGGATTCCGCCAGCAGCACGGAGAGCACCAGCACCACTACCACGGTTTCTACCTCTAGTGCCCCACCTGCTTTGAGCTCTGTGGCCCTGCCTCCTGTTGCAAGCCCACAGCCTACCCTCGTGCTTCTCGACGCCTCCACCAATATGAACGACCTGGTCGATGGCCGCAGTCTCTTCACCATTAGCCGTGAAGCAATCACCACTGCTGCCACTGAGGCAAATCAGCCGGTGTCTTTGTGGAACTATTCTTCCCCGCTTAATCCTGGTGTCACCAAGGGTTGGCGCAATAATACAGGCTTTCTTTCCGTAAGCGAGGTTACCCCCGTTCTTATGGGTCTTGGCACTGGTGGCGTTCCGCAAACCCGTGAGGCGGTACTTGCTACTTTGTCTTCTGCGAGCGCCTACGACACGCCGGTTACTATTGTGGTAGTCACGACCGGCACCCAGGATTCTATCGCCGATCAGGACTTTGTTGACAGTGTCCGCGCGGGCTTGAATCCTAAGGACTCTCTCAATGTGGTCCATGTGGGTGGCCGCGAGTCTGATTCTAGCCTTTCCAGTGTTGCGACCAATACCTTTAATGCGCGCACTGCTGATGAGATTAACTCTGCAATCAGCCGCGCCTGGGGTCTGCGCACTTAATCCCAACCACTATTCGTGCTGGTCAAACAAAAAACTCGAGCTCAGGGCGGCTCGAGTTTTTTCTTTTAGGTTCTAGTTAACTGGTCTTCTTCTTGCGTGCATCGCGCTTAGCGCGCATCTCAGCGAGTTCATCCACTGGACGAAGCTTGCTTACCTCATAGCCATCAAAGTCGCTAATAACGCCATTGAGCTCACGTACGAGGCCTGGTACAGCAATACCGAAGACACCTTGGGCGCCACTGAGAAGATCGAAGACTTCATTGGCATTGTGGCAGGCGTACACACTACGGCCATCGGATACCAAAGTTACGGTAGCCAGGTCGCCCATGCCCAGGTCACGCAGCTTTTCTACTGCTACGCGAATATTCTGCAGGGAGATACCAGCATCAAGCAGACCCTTCACAATCTTGATGACAAGAATGTCCTTGAAGGAGTAGAGTCGCTGGGTTCCGTGGCCGCGTGCGGCACGGATAGATGGCACGACCAGCTTGGTTCGTGCCCAATAGTCAAGCTGACGGTAGGTAATGCCGGCAACTTGGCAGGCTACGGGGCCGCGGTACCCAATTTCTTCATTGGGTCCGACCTCAAAAAGTGCTTGTTGTTCGCCCTGAGTCATGTACCTATTTTCGCCCAGAGCCTAATTTCAGTCAAGGAGACACGCCAAACATTAAAGTATTACTTTAGGGTTTGGGTGCACCCGCTATGTATCGCTTCTGTTACCGTCCGGATTGTCGCCAAGGCCATTATCATCCCCGGATCCAAAGAGCTCATTCAAGAAGCCATCAATATCAATATATTCTGGCTCCCCCACGCTTGGCCCATTCTCAAAGAGTTCAGGCACACTGGCTGTACCAGCAAAGATAGCGATCTTATGGAAGGTATCTTCATCAATCATGATGGGCACACGCAGGTGCATAGCGAGCAGCACAGCATCACTTGGTTTTGCATCAGTTCGCTTTTCATCATTGAAGACAATATCTGCAAGACAGAGGCCATCATAATAGGAGATGATGGCAACTTCCTTGACCAACACGCACCACGCATCGGCCAGCAGCTCATAGCAGTCTGGCCTGCGTGGGGATCGGTCATTAAGGCGGTCTTCAACCAGGCCTGCCATGTGTTCAGTTACCCACAGTGGCAGCACCCATTCAGGGTTGTGCACTGAGCGTAGAAAAATCGCATTGAAATTTTCTACCTCAGCGCGATAAACCCCATCAACGCTGAGTTCAATAAAACCCACTACTTACGCTCTTCTTCTCGCAGCAAATTACCAAGGACAGCGGCATTGAGTTCCATAACCAGAGAGGCCAAGTACTGGCCGTTCTCCAGGGCTGCCTGCTTCGCATCAACATCACGCGCCTGCGCACGCTGATCCATCTTTGCACGAATCACATCGTACTGGCGCACAGCGCTGTTCTTGAGGCGCGAAACCTGACGCAAATCCACCCCGGCCTTAGCCAGAGCAAAGCAGGACTTCACAATACGCACATGGTCATCCGCATAGATGCCCTTGTCCGCCTTGGTGAGCAAACCGAGACTGAGCAAATCAGAAAGGAAGGCAATATCCACATCAGACGCATCTGCCAGTTCCACCAAGGTATAGGTGGCCACCATGGATGGGGCTTCTTGGCTTACCAGCGCCTTGTCCAGGCTGGCCACTTCACCCTTATCAAAGGCCTCAAGCTGCTCCAGGAGCACCTTGTGCGGGGTGTAGTGGTCACGCTGCATGGTCAGCACATAGCGAAGTCGCTCAATGTCCTTTTCGGTGAAGCGACGGTAGCCCTTGGTGGTGCGCTGTGGGCACACGAGGCCCTGCTTGTCCAAATAGCGCACCTTGGATTGGGACAGGTCGGGGAATTGCGCTGTGAGCATATCCACCACCTGCCCAATGGTAAAGGTAGGCTCTTTGGCGCGTGGGCTAGGGTTTCCCAGGCCACTGACAGAAAGCTGGGCTGACATGAAAATTAATATCCTTTACTGGAAGAAAACGAGACGGAACTTGCCGATCTGTACCTCATCACCGGAGGACAGGCTTGCACTGTCACGTGGTTCACGGTTGACATAGGTGCCATTGAGGCTTCCTACGTCAACTACTTCGAATTCGCCATTATCGCCGAGTCGGAACTCAGCATGGCGGCGCGAAACAGTCACATCGTCCAAGAAAATATCACTTTCTGGGTGGCGACCAACACTGGTGATTGGACGGTCCAGAAGGAAGCGCGCACCAGCATTTGGGCCACGCTTTACTACCAGCAGGGCTGCACCCTCTGGGAGGTTTTCAACACCGGTAATGGTGCTGGCACCAGCTTCCATCTCCTTGAGCAGGTCTGCCCGGAAGACGGAGGTGGTTTCAACCTGAGGTTCGAGGTTGTTATCGGACAGGTTGTTATCGGTCATAGTGTGTTCCTCCGAAATTACAAGTTTCTGTAACTATCATAGCGTACGATTTATTTAAATATATTGCCAATGGCGCTGAGCACGGAATTACCGCTGCCAGCCAGTGGGTTATCGTTCACCATATAAGTCCAGGTGGCGGTTGGTCGCGCCAGGCCAGCGTCCTCCAAATGTGCACCATTCTCATCAATAAGTACGGTGCGGAATGTGTCGGTCGCCTCATCCACTGCGCGCTGTGCCAGCTGCTTAAACTCGGTCACCGCAATGCGGTTGAACTCAGTCAGTGGGGTTTCTTTAGCAATGGCGCGCAGGTGAATACTTTCACGCACATCATCAAGCAAAGCCAGGTGTTCGCTCCACTCATGGTCCAGGTGGTAGAGCATAATTTCGCGCGCCGCCTGGTCCAGTACCTCTTGGGAAATACCGCCAAGCTGCTCTGCCTTGGCTGGCTGCCTGCCGGCCAGCTCCACCCACGCCTGGTCAGTATCCAAAAGGTTATTACGACGCTCATCAATAATGATGCGCTGGTCTGCAATAAGCTTATTGTACTTCCAGGTCTGGGCGTGGATTTCGAGCAGCTGGCCTTCGGTCACGCGCTGGCAGTGGTCCACAAAGTTATAGATGCGCTTGCCCTCAATGAGGCCATCATCGGCAGGCTGGGCTTCAACCTGTTCCCCAGCACCACCGGTGCGCACCACATCATCTTCCAAGGACACAAAGAAAATAGAGGTGCCTGGGTCACCCTGACGGCCGGCACGACCACGCAGCTGGTTATCCAGGCGGCTAGTCCTATAGCGGCCGGTACCAATTACGCACAGGCCACCAAGAGCAACTACCTCATCATGCTGGGCTTCATCACTACCACCGAGGCGAATGTCGGTACCGCGACCAGCCATCTGGGTGGAGACAGTCACTGCCCCAACCTTGCCGGCCTCAGCAATAATGCCTGCTTCCTGGCGGTCATTCTTCGCATTGAGCACCGCCACGGAAATATCATAGGAGGCAAGCTCTTCTGCCAGCAGTTCGGATTCTTCCACATCGTGGGTACCCACCAGGATTGGCTGCCCGGTGGCATGTACCTCACGGATATAGTTCACAATGGCGGTATTCTTTTCCGCCAGGGTGGCATAAACCCTGTCCTGCAGGTCCACACGGGCCAAAGGATGATTCCTATCAATCACAGAGACGCGCAGGTCATAGAACTGGCGCAGCTGGTCCACAGCCTCCACTGCGGTACCGGTCATGCCGCAGAGCATTGGGTAGCGCCCCATCAGCGCCTGGATGGTAATGGTGTCAAGAATCCTGCCGCCTTCAGTCACGGCCAGGCCTTCCTTGGCCTCCACAGCCGCCTGCAGACCATCAGGCCAGCGCTGCAAATCAGCAACACGGCCACGGCTTCCATCAATGAGCAGTACCTTGCCTTCGCGCACAATATAGTGCACATCGCGCTGCAGCAGCTCCTTGGCATGCAGGGCCAGGTTAATCTGCACCAGGGTATCGGCCATGTCTTCGCTGTAGAGCGAGTCCACACCCAAGGCCTGCTCCATGCGGGCAGTGCCCTTATCGGTCAGGAAGACATTGCGCCTATCGGAGTCGGTGCTATAGTCCTCGTCCTTAACAAATCGGCGCACAATATCGGTGATTTTGCCACTTGGGGCACGGCCTGGCTCATTACCAGCCAGCACCAGTGGAACCAGGGCTTCATCCACCAGAACCGAGTCAGCCTCATCAACCAGGGCCACATCGGCCGGCACCTGAACCTGATCTTCACGGCGCACAATCAGCTGGTCGCGCAGCACATCAAAACCAATTTCATTAATGGAGCCGTAGATAATATCGCAGTGATAGGCCACGCGGCGCTCTTCAGGGCTCATGCCTTCTTCCACATGCGCAACACTGAGCCCAAAGTATTCCACCAATGGCCTCATCCAGGCAGCGTCACGGCTGGCCAGGTAGTCATTGACGGTAATGCAGTGAATCCTCTTGCCAGTAAGCGCCAGACCTGTTGCAGCCATGGCACCGACCAGGGTTTTACCTTCACCGGTGGCCATATGCACCACGTCGCCCTCAATGAGGCGCAAACAAGCCTGGGACTGGACCTCGAAGGGGGTCATGCCCAGGGTGCGGGTGGCCGCTTCATTAATGATCGCGAGAAAGAGCGCGGGGTCGGTGATTTTATCCCCATTGAAGGCCTTGGCGATTTCTGCCTTGAGCTGCTCATCGCTGTGGTCCTGGAGTTTCAGGTCGCTTGCTTGGCCAACAATATTTCGGCTTCGCTTTTGGTTTCGACCTGAGGTATCACCCAGTGCCTTCCAGAACCATCCAAATCCGGCCACGGTTTGCCCTTTCCAACTAAGCTCAGCACTTCTTCCTGAGCACAAAATGTACCTATCCATTCTACTTCTTTGCCCAGTGCCGTGCCAGAATTACGCTTTCGTATTAGGATTGGGATATGGATAGACTTGCCCCACATGACCCCCAGATGCCCTGCTATTGCAATAGTGGCCGTACTTTTTTGGACTGCTGTCACCGCTTCCTCTCCGGCAGGGTCTACCCTGGCGTCCCCGAGGCCCTGATGCGCGCCCGCTATAGCGCCTATGTTGTTGGTGATGCCGAGTTCATTCGCTCCACTTGGTCGGAGCGTACCCGCCCTGATGTGGTTCATCTTGACCCGACGGTGACTTATACGCGCCTTGAGGTTCATTCCACTATTGGCGGGCCTTTCGACGTCGAAGGTAAGGTCCACTTCACCGCCTACTATGAGGTTCATCTCCCCCATCAAGATCTCTCCAAGGAGCCTCCGGAGAAGTATTCCATGACGGAGTTTTCTATTTTCGACCGCGATCCTGTGACTAACCGCTGGCAATATCTTGAGGGTGAGGTCTCGGAAAAGCGCCTCTAATGTAGGGCTCTTTAGTCTCTTACTGTGGCTTTGCCATGCTTGGCCCGTAGGTGTATTCTTTTGTGAGTACGGACTGTGGCGCAGCTTGGCAGCGCACTTGACTGGGGGTCAAGGGGTCGCAGGTTCAAATCCTGTCAGTCCGACCACAAAAAAGCAGTGCTAGAGTTTTGCTCTAGCACTGCTTTTCTATTCTGGCTCTATTCTGGCCGCTCTGCTTTGAGGATGCGATGCACGGTGGCAATGCTGGGCGGGTTGAGCCCTTCTTCTTCCATATGCCAGTGCACGGTGCGTGCCCCGGAGTAGTAGCCTCCGGCCTCAAGGTAGTCATGGGATTGCCAAATGAGTTCCACCATTTCGTCGGGGGTGCGTCGCGGGGAGTTTTTGGGGCGCCGGCTTCGTGGTTGTAGGCCGGCGGGTCCTTCCTGATGGTAGCGGCGACGCAGGGTGGTGAACCATTGGCGGGAGCACCCAGCTTCACCGGCTGCGGCGGTGACGGTGAGATGCCCTTCGTCTACTGATTCTATTAATTCTGCGCACTTTTCGGCCCAAGTCATTCCTACATAATACATAAAAAATTCGCCCCCACATATGTGGGGGCGATTATGCCTTTACTAGCTCTGCTTTGGCGCATCCTTAGTAGGAGCGTCCTTAGTAGGAGCATCATCGGTGTTGAAGGCCTCAAGGACTTCTTCACCATCGGCCTCAGAGAAGTCTACTTCTTCATCTGCGACGAGTTCTTCAACAACCTCGGTGTGGATAGTTTCGGAGAGTTCCTCATTATCCAGGTTGGAGTTATTGATTCGCATTTTGAGCTCAGCAGCATCCTTCTTACCAAAGTCCTCTTCTGGGTGGAGCTTCTTCTCCACCAGCTCACGGATGCGGCCACGACGCCAGGTTTCCTTGGCGATACGTGGGCGTGTTCGCACCCAAGCAAAGACGAGGCAGGCAACCAGGAAGGCGCCCAGGTATCCCAGGATTGGGTAGACACTACCGACCAGGGTCTTAAAGTTCATAAAGGAGCAGGCGAAACCAACCAAGCAGCCAATGATGAACACCGGAGTGAAACGCTCTGGCTTATTCACGGTCAGGCGCTTACCCAGCGCATAGAATAGACCAATAGCGGTATTGAAGATCATGGCATAAACAACAATCGCCATAATGAAGCCCAGCACTGGGTTAACACTGTTAATCAGGGCAAGCATTGGCATATCGGTATGGCCTATTACATCTACCTGGAAGAAGAGTGCCAGGGTGGCAAGAATCAGCAGGACAGCGAAGAGGATACCACCAACAAGGCCACCGATGCCGGCGGTCTTTGGGTCCATGTGGGAGCCACCAATAACAATGGCCATGGATACGGCCAGAACCAGGGCGAGACCGGAGTAGTTCAGTACGGAAATCCACACATTATCAATTGCAGGGGCCAATTCCATGGCCTGCGCATTATAGTGGGCAAAGTCCATATCGATGCGGCTCATGGAGACAATAAATGCACCAATAACAGCAAGGATAATGAAAGGGGTGATTGCACCCATCACGCTAGAGACTTTCTCCACATTGAGGAAGCCACAGGCGATGACAAGCACCAACATAATCAGGGAGCCTACCCATGATGGGAAGCCGAACTGCTGATTAAGGTTGGCTCCTGCACCAGAGAGCATCACAAAGCCGATGCAGAAAAGTGCAAAGATGATGATTATGTCGAAGAGTCGAGAGAGCAATGGGTGGACTACTCGGTCAAAGACGGCGGTATGCTCATTGGCAAAGAAATAGGAGCCTAGCTGCACCATTGCCATAACGGCCACGCTCATAATGATGCCGGTGACCACAGCGCCCCAGATACCAATCTGACCAAAGGCGACAAAGTACTGCAGAATCTCCTGGCCCGATGCAAAGCCGGCACCCACAATGAGGCCGACAATTGCCAGAGCAAGACTAATAGATTGCTTCAGCATAAAAAAGTAAAAACTCCTCCAGCCCCCGGGTTGAGATGTACACGTAAATGAGCGCCAAACCCATCGGAATTATTCCCCCTCACAATGAGTTCGGCGCATTCATTAGTTTACTTTATCATCTCGTGGATTTTTATGCAAAATAATTGAGTGTTCCCTTGGCGTTGCTCAGCTGAAGGATACCTCCACGACCAGCAGAAATGCTGGTGCCAGTTCCGCCTGGAATTGTGCTCTTCTCTGCACCGGTGGCAAGGTCCAATACAACTACACCATTGACGCCACTGATATATAGCACTTCGCCATCGGTAACTACCCCGCCGCTAGCAAGGCGAACCGAGTAATCCCACAGGTGCACCCCCTCTGGGGTGTAGGCGCTGAGCACATCATCAGAGCCGTAGACCAGGCTCACGGAATCCAGGATGACAGAGCCATGAAGGCTGCTGGTATTTGCTGGGTGCACCAAGTCCACCGTTACACCTGCACTACCGGTGCGAAGCGTATCGTCGGTGAGAATGACACTGTGGTTGGTGGTGGCTACCTGGCGCAGACCTGGCTCTACAACAGAGCTCGCCTCGCTCGCACTAACTAGGCCTTGCTGTAGCAGCTTTGGACCCACAGAGATGGTGGCACCAGTAGCTGGGTTGAGCGTGGCGCTAGCAGAGCCAACAGTGGCAATGAGAGCAGTATCAGAAAGCTCAAGGCTTGTCTGGAGACCAGAGGCGTCCACCAGATCGGCTGGGCGGGCCACCTGGGCGCTCCACAGGGAGGAAGGCTCGGCTGGGGTGCCGGCAGCAACAAGAATCGCACCGGTACCATTGGTGCCCACGGAATAGAGCACGCCCTCATGGTAGAGGAAAGAGCTTGGTTCAAAACCTGGGTTGATAACAGAGCCGACTGTGCCATTGTCCATATCGTATGGGGCATAGCCCTCACCATTCTTGGAGCAAATGAGGCTACCGCCCACATCCACACTGGTGCAGCTCAGTGCCCTGTCCTGCCACAGCACATCGCCATTGGCAGCGCTCAGAGCGAGCACACCCGTCTGGGTATGGCCATCTGTCGTATTGAGCACGACAGTATTGCCTACCTGGATGGGGTCACCGACCGCATACAGGCCACGAGTTTTATGCAGGTTAACAGACCAACGCTGCATGCCCGTAAAGACGGTAGACTTGTCCACAAAGCCGGGTTGGTACACAGTGTAATAAGACTGGAACTCGGCAGGAGCAAAGCTCACCGAGGTTGCCGACTCCACGGTGACCGAGGTCTGTGGAGTTGGTTCCGCGTCAGTGCGTACCGCACAGGATGTGAGGACCAGCAAGCATGCTGCGACGATTCCCCGCGTCACACCATTCATGACAAGACCTTTCTTCCGAGCTACTTTTGCGAACATACTAGACATATCTCTACTCTGCCCGCAGGTGTTACATAGCTCGTTAACATCTTTTCTCAATATTCACTTGTGTCACTTACACCACTTTACAATCTTTAGTCCCACGACACACAATTTTCACACTGTGATTTGGCGCACAAAAAGACCCCCGGGTCTAGTCACAGGACTAGTCGGGGGCCTCTGTAGCAGGGATTATGCCCTACTTCTTGCCGCGCTTCTCACGGACACGCACCGCAATGCGCACCGGCGAGCCTTCAAAGCCGAAGGACTCACGGAACTTACGCTCCAGGTAGCGGCGGTAACCGGCCTCAAGGAAGCCAGTGGTGAACAGAACAATGACTGGTGGGCGTGTAGATGCCTGGGTGGCAAAGAGCACCCGTGGCAGTCGGCCACCACGCATTGGTGGTGGGTTCTGGGCGATAACCTGGCGCAGCCAGTTATTAAGCTGACCGGTGGTCACACGCTTATCCCAGCTTTCCAGGGCCTCAAGCATAGCTGGCTCAATGCGCTGCACGGCACGGCCAGTCATGGCTGAGATATTGACTCGGCGAGCCCAAGGGATGTGGGCCAGCTGCTGCTCAATCTCACGGTCGAGTAGTTCGCGGCGATCCTCATCCACCAGGTCCCACTTATTAAAGACCACAACCAAAGCCTTGCCGGACTCAATGACCATGCGTAGCACACGCTGGTCCTGCTCGGACACTGGCTCAGAAGCATCAATAATAAAGACACAAACCTCGGCTGCATCAATAGCGCCCTTGGTGCGCAGAGATGCATAGAACTCGTGGCCCTGGGCATTCTTAACCTTCTTGCGCAGACCCGCAGTGTCAATGAACTTCCACAGCTTCTTATCCAGCTGCACAAGACTATCCACTGGGTCCACGGTGGTGCCAGCCACATTATCAACCACGGAGCGATTCTCACCGGTGATCTTATTGAGCAGACTGGACTTGCCCACATTTGGCTTACCAACCAGGGCCACACGGCGTGGGCCTTCGGTAATGGTGGCGTGGCGTGGAACCTCAGGGAAGGCACCAACCACAGCGTCGAGCACATCGGCGCCACCACGACCATGCTGGGCGGAAACTGGGAATGGGTCACCCAAACCCAGGGCGTAGAACTCGGCTAGCTCAGCATACTGGCTATCGGAGTCGAACTTATTGGCCACAACAAAAACAGGGACATCGGCACGCTGGAGGCGCCTAGCCATGATTTCATCAGTCTCAGTAATACCCACCTTGGTGTCCACCACAAAGACAATGACATCAGCAGTGTCCATGGCGGTTTCTGCCTGGCGGGCAATAGCTGCGTGAATACCCTTAGCATCTGGATCCCAACCACCGGTGTCCTGCACCCAGAAACGGCGGCCATTCCAATCTGCCATATAGGAGATTCGGTCACGGGTCACACCTGGGAAGTCTTCCACCACAGCTTCACGGCGGCCAAGGATACGGTTAACCAGCGTGGACTTACCCACATTTGGGCGGCCCACAATAGCCACAGTGCACAGGGCTTCCTTAACGTGCTCGCCTTCAATAATGTCAATGAGGCGGGTGAGCACCTGGTTGAGCTTGAGCTTAGAGGTGTCGACAATAATGGCGTCCTCGGCAGGCTTCAACGGGCTAGCCTCACGGGTGGAGTCCAGGTGATCGCGGCGCTGCACATCGCGCAGAACCTCTTCGAAAGTCATGCCCTGAGGGTTCTGGTCAAAACGACGCTGGGCGCGCACACGGTCACTAGCAGTCAGGAAGATCTTGACCTTGGCATCAGGAAGCACCACGGTACCAATATCGCGGCCATCCAAAACACACTTTGGGCTAGTGGCAGCAATCTCGCGCTGCAAATCCACCAAAACTTCACGCACCACAGGGTTAGCAGCCACTGCAGAAACATTGGCTGTTACCTCAGCGGTACGAAGCTCAGGATCCTCATCATCCCAATCCAAAGGCATCTCTTCAATAGCCTCAGCAACAGCATCCGTGTCGCTAGGGTCAATGCCCTGGTCGAGAATATAGCGGGTGGCTGCGCGGTACATGGCGCCAGTATCTAGGTAGTATGCGCCGATTTCGTCGGCAAGCATGCGGGCAATGGTGGACTTGCCGGCACCAGCTGGGCCATCAATCGCAATGGCGAATGAAGGAGTATTGAACTCCTCCTCATCATAAAAGTCACTCACATTCCCACCGCCTTATAGAGACTGGACAATTCTGCACTATTAAGGGCGCGAACAGCACCCGGGGTTTGTTCACCCAAGCCCACAGTATGAATCTTGGTCCGCACCAGGCGCTCAACCGGGTAGCCAGCAGCCTTGAGCATACGACGAACAATACGGTTACGGCCTTCATGCAGCTCAATGCGCACAATAGAACGGCCCTGCCAGGTTTCAACAATCTGGACATAGTCGGCCTTGGCTGGACCATCATCCAACTCAATGCCATTAGTAAGTTCACGCACCAGCTTACGGTCAGCCTCACCGGTCACAGTGGCCAGGTAGGTCTTAGAAACCTCGTACTTAGGGTGCATAAGGCGGTTAGCCAGCTCACCATCATTGGTGAGAAGCAACAAGCCTTCAGTATCAGCATCCAAGCGGCCCACGTGGAAAAGACGCTGGCCGGAATCTACACGCTCACCAACAATATCGCCCACACATGGGCGGCCAAGGTCATCGTGCATGGTGCACTGCACACCACGTGGCTTATTCAGCAGGAAGTACTGCAGGTTTTCATCAATACGGACACGCACACCATCCACACGGATAATGGAGTTATCTGGATCGACGCGCACACCCTGGCGGGTCACAATATGGCCATTGACTTCGACTCGTCCCTGCTCAATGAGCTTTTCTGCCATACGGCGAGAGGCCACACCGGCCTGGGCGAGAACTTTCTGCAGACGCATACCCTCACCCTCAGGAAGATCCTGGGAGGGCTTGACTCGTGCATGTTGACGACGTGCAGGCTTTGCCTTGGACACGTAAATATCACGCGCATGGACGCGTTTTTCTTGACTCAATTTTTTCCTATCTCGACATTCCGCTCCAATAATTGCTTATTTTCGCAGGATATACTCTATGGTCAAGCGCTATTCTACCCTATTGGGCGGGCATTAGATAGGTGGGCTACCCAAAGGCGCAGTGGCAGTGATTTTGCTCACATGGTCTGGGGTTATTTTCCCAGGTCGTGGGGGTTTAGGCACGTGATTTTGGGGGAATTGTGGGCTATTCGGGCTGTGCTGTGGGCCCGGTGGTACAGATTGGTTCAACGAATATTCTGGGGCGTGTTTCAATGAATTTATGGAAACACTCATCACACGCGTTTATGCGCACCTCGAGGCTGAGGCCGAACTGGTGCGTCTACTGCGCCGTGCCGATGAGCAGGTGCGCCAACAGGCCGCCGATATTCTAGCCAAGCAACACACCGGCCGTGAGGCTTTTATTGCCTCTACCCTATTTGACCGGGTTGCCCACCAAGAAAACCCACAGCTAGCCCTCCAACAACTCTTTAACTGGACCGCCGCCCAGGCCAATACAATGTATGATGCCGGTCGCGGATTTGCCCACACTAAGCTCGGCCCCTCCATGGAGGAGCACGAACTGGCTCTTGGTGAGGCCGCCGCAGTGGTGCGTGAGGCCGAAGCCCTCAAGAATGGGCAACACAAACTCAATAACGCGGCCAAAGTCTTGGCCCGAGGTAATTTTGAAAGCAAGCAGCACATGGCTGCTGCCCTCAAGCGCGATGTGAAGCAAAAGAATATAGCTGCCGCTGAGGCAAAGCGCAAGGCCAAGGGGCTGGTGCCGGAACTGCTCATGCGGGCAGGCGCGCCGGGCTATAAAGACATAATGATTAAAAACGTGGATGAGAATCATGCCGATATCATCTACGACATGGTCTCCAATGCCATCTCGGGTCTTGGAGAGGCCGATAGGCGCGGCACCCCCGCCCAAGTCATGGGCCGCGCTGCCCTACTCATGCTTAGCAGCATGAGCGGTGGCGCAGCTGGCGGCTATACCGATGGGCGCATCACTAGTGTCTTTGTGGTCAATGAGGCAGGGATTGATGGTGCCGCTATCTTTAACCGCAAGGGCCAGCTCATTAGCCCCGAAGAATTCGCCGAAATCAAAGCCCAGTGGCAAAAAGGCGAAGACTTTGTGGCCGTCTACGATGAGAATGGCCGCATTGTTAGCCTGATGCGCACCCGTCTTGCCACAAAACAGCAACGCATTATTCTCATGGCGGAACAAGGCGGCTGCTGCTTCCCTGACTGTAATGAAACCAGGGTGCACGCCCACCACATGCTGCCAGTGCGCATTGGTGGAGACACCGACACCAATAATCTCGTGCTGTTATGTCCACGACACCACCGAATAGTGGAAAAACGGCCCGGGGATTTCTACCTGGACCGAAAACGGGGAATCTCCCAGTTTGTTTTGGATGATGGCAGCATCCACCGTGGAATGGCCTACCACCCACATGTACCAGCAATGGTGCTCCAGGCACGACTCTTTGATATTGACCTGGATGCCGAGCACGGGTGGCGAAGCCTGCGCCGGGCACTGCTCCGAGAATAAGTGCCAGAGTAGACTGCTAGGAAATCGCTGATTGGAGGCGTGTCGGGAATGCCCGGCATGCCCCTTTGGCGTGCCTGCTGATGATTTAGCGGTAGCTGTCGAGGTCTTCAAGCTCCGCCAAGTCTGGCAGCAGCGGTGCCAGGTTAGGCAGAACCTCGAGGCTTGGGATGCCGAGGAGCTCAAGGAAGAGTGGGGTTGTTTGGTAGTGGTGTGGAAGCTCTGCTTCTTCAATGAGGCCACGCTGGGAAAGTCCGCGCATGACACCATCCACATTTACACCACGGATGGCAGCCACCTGGGCGCGAGTAACCGGCTGGCGGTAGGCAACAATGGCCAGTGTTTCCATGGCGGCACGGGACAAGGTGTTATGGGAGCCGTGAAGCAGGAGCTTTTCTACTGCTGGGGCATTGGCCTTGCGGGTATAGAGACGCCAGCGATCCTCATCGCAGCGAAGCTCCATGCCGGAGCCACGGTCATCAAATTCTTGGGCGATGGCCTGGAGTTCGGCCAGTGCTTGGTCTTGGGGGATGGAGAGGACGTCGGCAAGCTTGGAGGGGTGGATGGGCTCATCAATGACAAGGAGAATGGACTCGATTTGGGAGCGGATGTGGCTAATTGGTTGCATGGTTCAGGCTGGTGTGTAGGCTAATGGTGTCGTGGTCGTCAATATCAATGGCGCGGTCTTTATAGAGTTGGAGCAAGGCCAGGAAGCGGCCCACCATAATAAGGCGGGTTTCGCAGGTGGCGAAAATGGCTTCCATGGATTGGGGGCCTTGGGCGAGCATATCGCGCACAATCTGTGCCTGTTGGGGCACGGAAACTGGGGATTCATGCACATGCTCCACATTGACTGTCTTTGGGGTAAAGACCTCGGCGGCAATGGCAGCAAAACCCTGGGCATCCACATTGAGGCGAAGTGGTGGCAAAATACCCAGGAACTGTTCCTCCAAGGCCACATCGCGGGTGTACTGGTATTGGGCTTCCTTTTGCCAACCAGCAAAAATTGCTGCCACCTCTTTATAGGCTTTGTATTGGAGGAGTTTGGCAAAGAGAAGATCGCGGGCCTCGAGAAGCTCCAGGTCGGCTTCACTCTCCACATTGCCGCGTGGGAGAAGACGCGCAGTTTTCAAATCAAGCAGGGTTGCTGCAATGAGAAGAAACTCGGTGGTGTGGGATAGATCGCGGTCCAGGCTCGCCGTATAGGCAATGAACTCATCGGTGACCTGCCCCAAGGCCACTTCGGTCACATCCAGCTTATGGGAGTTAATGAGCTGGAGCAAAAGGTCGAAAGGGCCTTCAAAATTGGCAAGAGCCAGGGTAAAGCCAGGGATTTCTAGCTGTTGGTAGCTGGGCATGGCACCTTAGTTGCTGGTGCGTGCAATGACCTCGCGGGCAAGGTTACGGTACTGTTCGGCACCACTAGACTTTGGCGCCCAGCTAATAATTGGTTCACCCACAACAGTGGTTTCAGGGAAACGCACAGTACGGGTAATGACAGTGTCGAAAACAACATCGCCGAAAACCTCGACGACCTTGTTCATCACATCCCTGGAGTGGGAGGTGCGGCGGTCAAACATGGTGACCAAAATGCCCAACACATCCAGGTTAAAGTTGAGGCGGTCACGAACCTTATCCACTGTATCGGTCAGCAGGGCAAGGCCACGCAGGGAGAAGTATTCGCACTCCATAGGGATAATGACACCGTGGGAGCAGGTCAGTGCATTAACGGTGAGCAAACCCAGGGAAGGCTGGCAGTCCAGAAGAATAAAGTCATATTCCTTCATGACTGGGCGCAGAGCACGGGCCAAAGCCTGCTCGCGGCCAACCTCATTGACCAACTGGATTTCGGCCGCCGACAAATCAATATTGGCTGGGATGAGATCCAGGTTCTTGGTGCTGGTGTGGATAATGGTCTCATTGACCTCCACCTGGTTATCAACCAGGAGGTTATAGACAGTAATGTCAAGGTCATCGTGGGAGACACCAAGACCAGCGGAGAGCGCGCCCTGAGGGTCGAGGTCAACGAGCAGGACTTTACGGCCGGCTTCGGCTAGGCAGGCACCAAGGTTGATGGTGGAGGTAGTCTTACCCACACCACCCTTCTGGTTACACATAGAAATGATGGTGGCTGGGCCATGCTGCTCCAGCGGGGTTGGTTCAGGAATGTCACGCAAGGGGCGCCCGGTGAGTCCTACATTAACCACGAAAAGTCCTTCCTCCATAATGCTTTTAAGAATACCACGTGTTTCGGGCTTAGCCGCGGGGGTGGAATTGGTGGTGGGCTTCAAGCACTTCAGCATTCCTAACATGGGTATAGACCTGGGTGGTGGAAATGCTGGCATGGCCCAAAAGTTCCTGCACCACACGCATATCTGCCCCGCCGGCCAACATGTGGGTGGCAAAAGTATGGCGGAAAGTATGCGGTGAAACTGTCTTTTCAATCCCGGCCCGGGCAAGCAAAGCCTGGATATTGTTATAGGCGGATTGGCGCGAATAGGGCCTGCCCAACCTATTGAGAAAAAGCCTGTGCGGATCGGGACTATTGGGTTTGACAAGGTCCTTGCGTTGACCGCGAATATAGGCACTAATGGCCTGCTGGGCTTTGGAGCCCAAAGGAACAATGCGCTGCTTATTGCCCTTGCCGGTAAGAACCACAAAACCCTCATAGCGGTTGACATCATCAACACTCAAAGCCAAAGCCTCGCTCACACGGGCCCCGGTGCCATAGAGCAGCTCCACCAAAGCAGCCTCACACTGATCCTTGGCGGCATCAATAACCTGGTCGACCTCCGCCAAGGTGAGGAATTCTGGCAGGGCCTTCTCCCCTTTAGCTGGGTGAACATCCTTGGCCACATCCTGATCGACCAGGCCTTCACGCAGCAAGAAATCATGGAATTGGCGCACCACAACCAAAGCATGGTTGGCGGTGGCATCGGAAAGATTACTGCCACGCAGGGAAGCATAGTAGCTTTCAATATGCTTGGTGGTGATTTTCTTTGGGTCATCAAGCTTCTCGGAGGCCAACCAGGATTCATAGCGCTCAATGGAGCGCCTATAGGCGGCAAGAGTATTAGTGCTGAGACCTTTTTCAACAGTGAGGTATGTAAACCACGACTTAATTAGTGCCTGCATTAGTTTTGCGGTTCATGAAAGCAGTTGGACGAAGAGGGAAAGGAGTATCGACCGGGCGGGCCTCTGCCCCATGGTTAATAACCTCATTAGCCATGAGGAGGGCCGACATGGCAATACCATTGCTGATACCGCCGGAAAGCACCTGGCGTACACAATCACTTAGAGGAACCCACTGGAGGGTCATCTCAGCTTCTTCATCATCGTGAATAATGGTGCGACCAACCTCTTCAAGGTCGGTGGCCAAATAGATGCGCACGACTTCATCACAGAAGCCGGGGCTAGAAATATGATCTGCGAGTAGAGTCCAGGAGGAAGCCTTGAGCCCAGCTTCCTCTTGGAGTTCACGCATAGCAGCCTTATGTGGGTCCTCGCCGGCAATATCCATGAGCCCTGCGGGAATTTCAAGCAGGTGGGTGCCAACCGAGTGGCGGTACTGGGAGACAAGGGCAACCTCGCCCTTATCATTGACAGCCACTACTGCCACTGCACCATAATGCTCCACAATCTCACGGGTGGCGATACTGCCACCCGGCATGGTGAGGGTATCACGGCGCAGGGCAATAATAGGAGCTTGGATGAGAAGCTCCGAATCGAGGACCTCAAACATTTAGTCGGCGGCCTTATACTCCACAGCAGCCTTTACCAAACCGGCAAAGAGTGGGTGTGGACGGGTTGGGCGGCTCTTATACTCTGGGTGGCCCTGGGTACCAACAAGGAATGGGTGAACACTCTTTGGGTACTCAACAAACTCAACCAGGTGGCCATCTGGGCTGGTACCACTAAAGACAATGCCGGAGCCCTTAGCAATCTGCTCACGGTACTCGTTATTGACCTCATAGCGGTGACGGTGACGCTCAGAAACCTCGGTGGTGCCATAAACACCGGCAAGAACAGAGCCTTCCTGCAGGATGGCAGGATAGGCACCAAGACGCATGGTGCCACCCATATCAGCCTGACCAGAAACAATATCTTCCTGGCTGGCCATGGTGGAAATCACTGGGCTTGGGGTGTTCTCATCGAACTCGGCAGAGGACGCATCCTTAATACCGGCTGCGCGGGCAGCCTCAATAACGGTGCACTGCATACCCAGGCAAATACCCAGGAGAGGAATCTTATTCTCACGGCAATACTTGACGGCACCAATCTTGCCCTCAATACCGCGAATACCGAAACCACCAGGAACCACAACACCGTGGACATCAGCCAGGGCGCGCTTGGCATCCTCATCATTGGCGCAGGTATCGGAGGCAATCCACTTGATCTTGGCGCGGACATTATTGCCAAAACCACCAGCACGGATAGCTTCAATCACGGAAAGGTAGGCATCTGGCAGGTCAATATACTTACCGACCAGACCAATGGTGACCTCATCCTCAGGGTTGTGGACACGCTCAAGCAGGTCGCCCCATACAGTCCAATCCACATCCTTGGCCTCGAGACCAAGCTTGCGGATGAGGAAGGCGTCGAGACGCTCACGGTGCAAAACCTTAGGGATTTCATAGATGCTTGGGGCATCAGCGCAGCTAATAACACCCTTCTCGTCCACATCGCACATCAAAGCAATCTTGGACTTAAGGCCCTGTGGAACCTCACGGTCACAACGCAGAACCAAAGCATCAGGGGTGATACCAATGGAGCGCAGGGAGGCTACAGAGTGCTGGGTTGGCTTAGTCTTGAGCTCGCCAGAAGGCGCAATGAAAGGCACCAGGGAGACGTGAATGCACACAGTATTTTCGCGGCCAATGGTGTGGCGGGCCTGGCGAACAGCCTCCAGGAATGGGAGGGACTCAATATCACCAACAGTGCCACCAATTTCAACAATGACGACATCTGGGCGCTCACCATTCTCATCAGGATCTGCCATGGAGGTGATGCGGCTACGAAGCTCATCGGTGATATGTGGAATAACCTGGACGGTGTGGCCCAAGTATTCGCCACGACGCTCCTTGGCAATAACACTGGAATATACCTGGCCGGTAGTCACATTGGCATTACCGGTCAGCGCGCGGTCAAGGAAGCGCTCGTAGTGGCCAAGATCCAGGTCGGTTTCTGCACCGTCTTCAGTGACGAAGACCTCACCGTGCTCGAAAGGATTCATTGTGCCTGGATCGACGTTGAGGTATGGATCCATCTTCTGCATGGTCACCTTGAGGCCACGGGCACTAAGCAACTGGCCTAGGCTCGAGGCGGTCAGTCCCTTACCCAGGGAAGATACGACACCGCCGGTGACGAAAATGAACTTGGTTGGGTTAGCCTTAGCCTTGGCTGAAGAGGTTGTCTTGGACAATGAAACTCCCGTATCACGTGCTCAATATGTACGGGACTTTATGATAACACAAATGGCGGACAAACGGCAGATGCACTAGCAGCAATGCCGTAGGCGCCGCCCTCACCCTTGGTCTGTTCGGCAGAAGCCAAAACAGTGGCAATACGCCCAACTGGGGTGGAAATATTATCCACGGTGGATGGGCGACGGCCAGCCTCGGTAGACTTACGCAGCTGGTCAATGGCCCCACCATCAGCGGCGGTGTGAATACGGCCGGCAAGAACAACCTGGGAGCCCTGGTCCTCCATGCCCTGGGCAAAAGCGGCCAAAGCATCAGCAGGATAGCCCAACACATCCCCATCGCCAGTGATGAGAATAATATTGGCGGTTGGGACAATGGCTGGCAGATCGGCCTCAATAAAACCAGCGGCAATAAGGGCATTGAGCACCAAACCACGATCGGCAGGGTTGGTGGCTGGCAACAAAGCTGCGCCCAAAACCTCACCGGCATGGGTGCCCGGGTCAAGCTTGGTGGTGGAAATCTGCACGCCTGCTGGCAGGGTTTGGGTCACCACATTATTCAACTGGTCGGCGGTATCCTGCGCGAAGAAACTAGGCTGGAGGGCAATACGGCCGCTCTTGACAATGCCGGCATTCTCCAAAAGGCCCTCCACTGCAGCCACATCCTCTTCCTTAGCATCACTGGTAGTCATCACAATGACAGGAAGGTTAAAGAGCTTATTGGCCACAATCATTGGGCCAGAGGCGCCAATATAGGCCTCATTGGAGGCATTGGTGGCCTGGGCAATGCGCAGCTGCTCGCTGGTGGAGGAAAGCTCACTCTGGGCAAGCTCCAGCTCATCGTTCGGGGCAAAATGGACCGCACCGGCAACACCAATGGCAATACCGAGCGTGAGGCCAGCAATGCGGGTAGGCATGCGGCCGCTAGAGGCATTAACTTTCTTAGCCATGGGTGCTCCTTAGAGGTAGTAGTAGCAAATAGTGCCGACACAGATTAGTAGGCAGATCAAAGCCCAGAACCAGGACCATCCATTGCCACGGCGGCCCGTGTAGAGCTCCAGCAGGCTTTCCTGGGACATGAGGCGGCTGGCCACCTTTTGGCGGGCAATCAGTGCAGATGGGGTGGCTGCCTTATTGCCGGTGAAAATATCACTGAGCTCAAGAGTGGCACCACAGTTCACAATCAAAGAGGCATCATGATAGCCGGCCAAGAGCAGGGCCAAATCAGTGGCGTTATTGGAGGCGGCTGGGAAAGTCATTGCGCCCACACCCAAATCCTGGATGCGCTCCAAACCAACAGCGTGGCCATCAGGGTCGGCTGGCAGAATCACAGAGGCACCACACTTGAGGGCCTCATTAGACATGACAGCTGGGTTGCCAACAATCAACTGTGGCTTAATGCCCAAGCGGACCAAGGAATCAGCGGCCTCATCGCAGGCAATAATGATGGGGTTGAATTCCCGAATAAAGTGGCGCAGTGGCTTAATATCCGCACCAGGGCTCACAACCAGGGTTTTACGGCCGGCAATATCCATGCCGGTTTCGGGGATTCCGAGGCCGTCGATAAGCAAAGGGGACTCGGAGTGAACAAACTGGATGGTATTGCCAAAGAAGGCTTCCATGTGGTCAATGAGGGACTGCTGGCCCTCAGCAAAATTGGCATCCAGGCGGGCCTGGTTAATAATGCCCAGGTCGGTTGGGTTCTTGCCAATGGTGATGGTGGCGCCATTAAGGGTGGCCTTTTTACCATCCTTGAATTCTAGTGCGGGGGCCTCAGCCAAAAGAATGCCCGCATCGAGCAGCATCTGTGGGCCATAATTTGGCACAGTGCCGGTGGAGAAAGCCGAAAGGTTAATCACCACGGCGGGGCGTGCCTCAATTAGGCGGGAGGCCAAACCCCTGCTCAAATCAGGGGCATCGACTATAGCAAAATCCCCGGCGGTAAGGCGCTTGAAGCCTTTGGCGCCAGGGCGACAGTCACGAATAACACCAGAATGACTCATGGCTCACATTGTCCATGAATCTGCTGGTGTTATTGGATAGGCGCGCGGGTTTAGGCGCGGAAACTTTGAACTTCCTGCTGGGCTTTGGCCAAAAGCTCGGTGGCGTGGGCGCGGCCCGTATCAGTATCATCCAGGCCGGCAAGCATGCGGGCCAGTTCCTCAACGCGCTCCTCCTCGCTCAGAGTTTCAACCACAGAGCGCGTGGCCTCCGCCTTAGAAATATGCAGGTGGGTATCTGCATAGGCGGCGACCTGTGGCAGGTGGGTGACAACAATAACCTGGGTGTCGGCGGCCAGGCGGGCAAGCCTGCGGCCAATCTCCACCGCGGCGCGGCCACCCACACCAGCATCAACCTCATCGAAAACAATGGTGGAGGAAGAATGCTTGGCCAAAAGAACCTCAAGGGCCAGCATGACGCGGGAGAGCTCACCACCCGAGGCCGCCTGGGACAGGGGCTTTGGGGTGCCATAGCCCAGCTCAAATTCGACCTCTTCACTACCCCACTCACTGTAGGCAATTTTGCCCTCAGTCTTGGATGGGATTGGGTGCAGGGCCACCTGGAAGCGAACATTCTTCATGGCCAGGCCTTGAAGCTCCTCGGTCACGGCGGCACCAAGGGTGGCGGCGACCTCGCTACGCTTCTGGCTGAGCTGTGCGCCCAGATCATCGCGCTGCTTTTGGGCGGCACGCACCTGCTCCTTGAGCTTTTCCATCACCTCAGGGCTAGTATCCAAAGCCGCAAGATCCTGCTCGGCCTTATCGCGCCACGCAATAACCTCATCAACGGAAGGCGCATACTTGCGGATAAGAGCATGAAGCTCCTGCTGGCGGGACAAAGCCTGGTTGAGCGCCTCCGGGTCGGTGGGAAGATCCGCCAATTGGGAGCCAATATCGGCACTAATATCGGCAAGAAGACTCATAAGCTCACTCAGGCGCTGGGCCAAAGCCAGCAGGGCCGGGTCATCAGCATGGCGCAAAGCCTGCTCGGCACGACCCAAAAGATC
Organism: Corynebacterium sp.; assembly: GCA_030530985.1. Lineage (GTDB taxonomy): Bacteria > Actinomycetota > Actinomycetes > Mycobacteriales > Mycobacteriaceae > Corynebacterium. The sequence goes on along the minus strand of JAUMTX010000014.1, from coordinate 12,741 downwards.
ACTAGCACCCTCATCCTCACCGGCATCAATAGCGGCGGCGCCATCAATGGCCACAAGAGCGGTGGTGAGATCCTCGCGCAGCATATCCACATCCTGGAGGCGGCGAATCTGATTATTGAGGGCCGTATCCTCACCCGGCTGTGGGTTAACCCCAGTAATCTCCTCAATGGAGAAACGTAGCCTATCGGCCTCCTGGGCGCGCTCACGGGCCATATTTTGGCGGGCACGGTAGTCCTTGAAAGCCTCACGCCAAGCCTTATAGGCCTCACGGTAGGTACGCGCAAGTTCCGCAAGCTCAGGGTCAAAAGAATCCAGGACCTCACGCTGGTGAGCGCGGCTCAAAAGCGCAATCTGGTCATGCTGGCCATGAATAGTAATCAGTGGGCTCGTAAACTCAGACAAAAGAGAGGCCGGCACACTGCGGCCACCAAGGTGGGCGCGGGAACGACCCTGGGCGGAGACGGTGCGGGCCAATAAGAATTCCCCGTTCTCATCGGCCTCGGCACCAACCTCGGCGGCAAGGGCACTGCTGGTAGTGTCCTGTGGGCTTAGATCCACGGAGCCTTCGACAAGGGCACGGGCTGCCCCTTCGCGCACACGGCCAGCGTCTGCTCGATTACCGCACAGTAGCCGCAGGGAGCTTAGAACCATGGTTTTACCGGCACCGGTCTCACCGGTGAGCACAGTAAGACCGGGACCAAATTCAACAGTGGCGGAACTAATCGTGCCAAGGTCAGAAATGGTGATTTCGCGCAGCATTAGGGCTGCCTCCAGCCAGAGGTTGGGAGCCTAAACTTGCGCACCAAACGGGACGTAAATGGGCAATTATCAAGACGCACCCAGCGCACAGGCTGACTGCCCTTAGTAACCACCACAGTGGAACCGGCCGGCATATCCAAAGAACGGTACCCATCCAGGGCCACACGGGCCGGGGTGTGCACCCGGATTTCCACCTTAGAATCAGGCCCAATGACCAGTGGGCGGGCAAAAAGGGCGTGGGCATTATTGGGCACCACGAGAAGAGCCTCAAGTTCCGGCCACAGCACAGGGCCGCCGGCACTAAAAGCATAGGCGGTGGAGCCGGTTGGGGTGGAAACAATAATGCCATCACAACCAAAACCAGACACAGGCCTATCGTCAATAGCAAGCTCCGCATCGAGCACACCACGGGTGTTGTCATTATTGACCACGGAGGCCTCATTGAGTGCCCAGCTGGTCTCCTCGCCTAGGCGAATATCCAGGGTGGTGCGATCCTCCACATGGTAGTCTCCTGCGATGACGCGTCGAATAGCTTCTTCCAAGGAGTCTGACTCCCATTCAGCCAAGAAACCCACATGGCCCAGGTTAATACCCAAAACCGGCAGGTCATTGGGGCGGGCCATATCGGCGGCACGCAGGAAGGTGCCATCACCACCAAGGGCAATGACGAGCTCAGCATTGCCAACGCCCTGGGGGAAACGGGAGAAAAGTTCATGGTCAGTATCGACTCGCACTTGGATACCGGCGCCCTCAAGCATGGAGGCCGCAACAATTGCTGCCTCAAGGTTGCTGGCGCGACCCACATGGGGGACGAGGAGAATCTCCATTATTGTGGTCCTTCTGCCACGGCTTTTTCCACCATGGCGCTAATCTCGGAATCGGTCTTTGCCTCTGCCCCTCCATCCTTAACCAGGTGGAGGAAGTATTCCACATTGCCACTAGGGCCAGGAAGTGGTGAGGCGGCTACTGCTACTAAGCTTAGCCCAAGTGATTGCGCAAAAGTAGCAATTCGGGTGGTGACTTCTGCGCGCAACTCGGGGCTGCGCACCACACCGCCGCTACCAAGGCGTTCCTTGCCCACCTCAAATTGGGGTTTGACCATGGGCAGCAAGAACGCGCCCTCTTTGAGGCAGGCAACAATCGGGGGAAGGGTGAGTTCCAGGGAAATGAAGGAGAGATCGCCAACCATGGCATCGCACATCCCAATAGTTTCTGGGGTGATGGTGCGAATATTGGTGCGGTCATGCACAATGACGCGAGGATCCTGCTGGAGGCGCCAGGCCAAAAGACCATAGCCCACATCAATGGCGCACACCTCGGCGGCGCCTTCACGCAGACACACATCGGTAAAACCACCTGTGGAGGCACCGGCATCCATGACACGAAGACCCGTGAAGTCAATATCGAAGGCCTCGACGACACCAAGAAGCTTATGCGCCCCGCGGCTTGCCCAATCATCCTCCGGGTCCACATCAAGACGAATGGAGACATCACCATCAACCTGGGAGGCTGGTTTGGTGATTTTCATGCCACCAACATAGACGTGGCCTTCCTTGATATGCTCCTGGGCTTGGGTGCGGGAGCGCACAATCTTGCGACGCACCAGCTCAGCATCAAGACGACGGAGTTTTGGTTTGGCCATTAGTTTCTCCCGGGGGCGGTGCTATTGAGCGCCTGGTGAATAAGATCGTGGGCCTGGCTGAGGATGGTGGCTTCCTCCTCCAGGCTTGAGGTGTGGGTGGCTAGGAGCGCATCAAGTGCCGCTGTATCCACTTACCACCACTGCTCCACAGCCTCAGTCGCAATCGCGCCTTCGGCCTGTAGCGTCCAATCGGTGCGGTCCTGCTCCCAGGCCACAGCCAAAACAGTGAGCAGCGCTGCCAGATGATCGGCGCTCTCGCCACCAGAAAGGGTGATGGTATTGCCATTAGCGGTGGCCACAAAACCACCCTGGGCGCCTGGGCGCAGGGATTCTGGGGCCTGGTTGAGGGCACGAAGATCCTCACCAATATAGGTTGGGCGCTCACTGCGCTTGGCATTGAGCAGCGCATAGTGGCCGGATACACCGGTAAGGACGTGCAGGGAATCATAGCCTGCCGCATTGCCACCGGCAATATCAGTATCCAGACGGTCGCCCACACCCAAAGGCTTGGTGGAGCCCAGCTTGGCGGCAGCCGAGTGGAACATTGGTGGCTGTGGCTTACCAGCAGAGGTTGGCTGCACACCGGTGGCATTAATCACCGCGGCAATCATGGAACCATTGCCCACCATATTGCCGCGCTCCTGTGGCAGGGTGGCATCCAAATTGGAGGCAAAATAGCGCGCCCCACGCTGGATAGCCAAGGCGGCCTCGGAAAGCTGGGCCCAACCAGTTTCTGGGTTATGGCCGTGGAATACTACCTGCGGATAATCATCGGCACTGGTGACAACCTCAAAGCCTGCTGCGCGGGCCAGGTCACGGAAAGAATCAGTGCCCAAAACCAGCACCTTGGTGCCGGCTGGAAGATGCTCAGTGGCCAATTCAATAGCGGCCTGTGCGGAGGTCATAATGAACTCGGCACTGGTCTCAATATCCATGGCGCCAAGCTTATCGGCCACAACCTGGGGTGCATTGGAGGCATTATTCGTAATGTACATAATGCCAATGCCACTCTGGGCGGCCTGGGCAATGGTCTCAACAGCGTGGGCAATGGGCTGGCCGCCCTTCCACACAGTGCCGTCAAGGTCGAAAAGAAGAGAGTCGTAGCTTGTGAGAAGAGTAGACATGGTTTAGTGGTCTAGTTCCTTGAGTCGTTCGGTGGCGTCGAGAAGCTCATATTCATCCTGGGCTGCGGCCTTTTCAAACCAACCGCGGGCCTCATCGGTACGGCCAAGCTCCGCCAAAATATCTGCATAGAAATAGTAGACGCGGGCACCGGACTCGCCTGGGAGCTCCTCAAGACCAAGGCTTTCAAGCACATTCATGGCCTGCAGGTTTTCACCCAAATCACGGTGGGCGCCGGCCACAACAATGGCAAGCTCCATGGCCTGGTCAATATCAAGCTCGCGGGCCTCCGGGCTCTGGCCAATAGCAATGGCGCGCTCCGGCTGGTTCAGGCCACGCTCACAGTCAGCCATAACAGCCAAAAGACCAGGGCCACCACCAATACGGCGGGCGGTACGAAGCTCAGTCAGAGCCTCCTTCCACTCCCCTGCACGATAGGCTGCAATACCGCAGGTTTCACGCACAACAGCAAGACGACCAGCACGGTCCTTGGCTGCGCGGGCATGCTCCAGGGCGCGCTGTGGATCCTCATCCATCAAATCAGCGGCTGCCACCATGTGCTTTGCCACCATCTCACGGTTTTCCTTGGAGAGGCTGCGCAGGTCCTGCAGGATGCTTGGGTCAAGCACATCCGCGGTGATATCACCTGGGATTGCTGGCTCCTTAATACGGTTCTTAATGCGCTCCTCGCGGTAACCCGGACGCTGGGCATGAATACCGTGTGGACGCTCCTGGCCACCACGGTTGCTCCTCATCTGAGGGCGGCCGCCACGGCGATCATCACGACGATCATCACGTCGGTCATCGCGACCATAACCACCACGGGCACCGCCACGGCGCTCGTCGCGACCGCCACGGCGGTCATCACGGCCGCTACCACGGCGGTCATCACGACCATAGCCGCCAGATCCACGCCTATTATGAGGACGGTTACTATTCCTATTGCCTTGTTCTGCCACCATAGGCCTTTCTACTGGGCTTCTCTGAAGAGCTTCTCTAATACAGTTCTCTAACAGATCGTATTCTAGCGTATTGAATTAGCCAGAAGGAAAAGCAACAAGCCTAAGATCACCTGGCTAAGACCATAGGCAAGGGCGGTGCGATAGTCACGCGCCTGCAAAAACTGGCCAAGCTCACGGGCAAGAGTGGACCAAGTTGACAGTGCCCCACAAAAACCCAGGGCAAGCAGCGGCTGTGAACCAGCAAGACCAAGGACAAAGCAGGCAAGAAGATTCGCAGTAAAAGTTGCGCGGCGAGTATTACCACTATGAGTAGAGGCATAGTGCGCCAAAGCAAAACGCAAGGCACCACCAGCAAAAGCGCCCACAACAATACACAGAATGGTAAGTGCAATATTCATTAACGCACCTCATCTTCCGTTGCCTGACTAGCAGGGGTACGACTGGCGCTGCCACTTGCAAGCCTGTGGGAGAGGTCGTCGAAAAGCAAATAGGCGGCTACACAGGAAATAATGCTGATGACCGCGTAAAACGCGCTGCCATGGGCATAAGCAATATAGGTACTAAAGGTGCTCATGCCACCAAGCAAGCCAGTGCCAAGGAAAAGACCCGGTTTCTTATAGCCCATAATCGCGCACGCAATAATATTAATCACCAAAATCCCCCAAAGACCAGGGATTATGAGGTTCAAAACATAGCGGATAAGTGCACCAATGCTAGCACCCGTGCCGACTACGATCATGGATCTTTGGTAGTCGCTGAGCTTTAAATCTGGCACTTTTATCCCTTCTGTGCGGCTTTTGGGTGTTACACCCAAGGAAAATTTCCCGGCTAATTCTTAGTAAAAGCGCTGTTAATCATACCAAAACACAGACAAGTGCGTGTTTGCTGTGAGCTTCCTGAACGCTTCGAGGATTCTTGTATTTCTTCCATATTAATTCTGAGATGTGCTACCAGGATTATGCAAGTTTGGCATAGCAGAATGAAATTACTTCACACAGAACGAGTTGAAAGGGTGTTATCACCATGATGTTGGCAGTTGATTTGATTGCTATTGCGATTCTAGTTTTCGGCGTATATTTCCCACGCCACCGCCGGGCCGATTTGGTTGTCGCCTTCCTGGGTGTCAACATTGGCGTCCTGGCAGTCACAGAGGTTCTCGCCTCCAGCGCCGCCGGTGCAGGATTGGGACTCGGCCTCTTCGGTGTTCTCTCCATCATCCGCTTGCGCTCCGATGAGATTACACAGCGCGAAGTTGCCTACTACTTCTCCTCTCTGGCAATCGCACTGATTGCGGGTCTCAATGCGACCCCAACCCCAATGGCACTTGGAATGGTGGCTCTGGTAATCGGTGTCCTGGCCATTGTTGATACTGGCCTGGTTGGCCGATTCGGCACCAGCACCATGCAGATCCAGCTAGACCGCGCCCTGTCCAGCCCAGTAGAGATTACTGCAGAAGCCGAGCGCACCCTTGGTTTCAAGGTTGTGGCAGTGGACATCATCAAGGTGGACCTTGTTAATGATTCGACTCTGATCAATGCCCGAGTGCGCACTGGTATCCCAGTAAGGAGCATGACGGCTGAGGCTACAGGAGAAAAGGCTTATGCATAGGTTGACTCCCATCAGCCTGGAGGAGCTATGCCAAGAGGCAGCGATGCTCACCCGCATGGACCGCAAATATATTTTGTGGGAAGAGCAGATGGATGAGGTCGTCGAGAAGCTCGACCCGGCTACGAAGGTATTGGAAATTGATGGGCAGCGCTCCCAACCCTACCGCTCGGTGTATTTCGATACGCCAAACATGGACAGCTTCTATATGGCCGTTCATCCGAGACGTCGCAAGTTTAAAGTCCGTATCAGGCAATATGTGAACTCCGAGATTGCATTTGCTGAGGTGAAAGCCCGAGGCGCTCGCGGAGTGACCGTCAAGGAACGAATCCCAATCCCATGGGATGTCGCCGAAAGTCACTCCCTGGGTGAGGCGGAACCATGGGTTCGGGAAAAACTAGGGCTCACAGAGCCGCTGGTTCCCACCATGTGGGGAAGCTACGAGCGACAAACCCTGCTCATGCCTGATGGTGGTCGCGCCACTATTGACCGGCATATGGACTGGGCCAATGGTCGCGGAGACTATGTGACAGTCCCCGGGTTGGTCATTGTTGAAACCAAGTCCGGCTCCAGGCCTAGTGCTTTGGATAAGCGCTTGTGGGGCGCGGGAATCCGCCCCCAGAAGATATCCAAATTTGGCACAGGGATGGCGGCCTTGGATGAGACACTGCCCCGTAATCGCTGGCACCGCGTACTCAATACGTACTTTGCGGGTGCGAAGCACAGCAAAAAAGACAGCCACCTAATCAGCCCAGCTGTAGCGGCTGTTTCCTAACTATTCACAAACACAAACTCATACACGTACACACAGTATAAGGAGAAAGAAAATGAAGATTTCCAAGAAGGCTACCGGCGCAATCATGGCTCTGGCACTCGCATTCGGCGGCTGCGCAGGCTACAGTGCAACCAGCAGCAACACTACTGTTGTTGGCACCGCTGTTGCAGCTACTGTCGAGTCCACCAACTACGACACCGCAAACCCACCAACCATCAGCGAGGCCCTGGCTGGCCTGCATGAGGCAAGCAAGTACAAGGACTCCAAGTGGAGCACCGATGACGCCCAGGACCTGAGTGGCGATGAGATCACCGCAGCTGGTGTATACCGCATCAGCGGCACCCACGGCACCATCACCGTTAATGCTGGCGACGAGGACAAGGTTGTTCTGATTCTCGACGGCGCAACCATGGACGGCATCAACATCATCAACGCTGACAAGGTCTCCATCTACACTGAGGCTGGCACTGTCAACACCGTTAACTCCTCTGCAAGCACCGATGATGAGTATGATGCTGGCATCTGGTCCGCTGTGGACCTGACCCTCTCCGGCTCCGGTACCCTCACCGTTAACGCCCCAAATGCTGATGGTATCTACTCCAAGGATGACCTCTACGTCCTCTCCGGCACCATCAACGTCACCGCTGGCGAAGACGGCATGAAGGGCAAGGACTCCCTGACCGTTGCTGATGGCACCATTAATATCACCTCCGGCGATGACGGCCTCATCTCCAATAAGGACGATGACGCAACCAAGGGCTATGTGGACATTGAGGGTGGCAATATCACCATCAACTCCACCGGCAATGCTGTGGTTGGCTACTCCGGTGTCTTCGTCTCCGACGGCACCCTGAACATCACCGCTGGCGGTGGCGCTTCCTCCGGCAAGAACGACGATGTTGCTCAGAAGGGCCTCAAGTCCGACTGGTACGTCATTGTTGAAGGCGGCACCCTGAACATCAACACCGCCGATGACGGCATCCACTCCAATGGTGCAACCCGCCTCAGCGGTGGCAATATCACCATCGCAACCGGTGATGACGGTGTTCACGCTGAGGTCGCCAATAACATCGACGGTGCGACTGTCACCATCACCCAGTCCAATGAGGGCATCGAGGGTGGTTTGATCAACATCAGCGCCGGTACTGTTAATGTAACCAGCTCCGATGACGGCATCAATGGCTCAGGTACCAACACCGGCACCCAGCATACTTCCGACAACCTCACCACCACCAGCACTGAGGATGAGAGCAGCACCAGCACCACTACCAACAACTCTGGTAGTAGCAGCTCCAACTCCGGCAGCACCAGCAGCACCACTACCAATAACAGCGGCACCAACAGCAACAGCGGTGACAGCGTAGTATCCGGCTCCTCTGTCTGGAACTTCGGCTCCTCCAGCTTCCTGTCCAGCGCATCCAACGATAACGCAAGCTACAGCTTCGCTGACTTCAGCTCCAATAGCGGCACCGCCTATCAGAATGTTGCTAACGCGCCTGCTTTCGGCGGCGGCATGGGTGGTGGCATGGACACTGACACCGGCGAAGAGGTCAACATCTCCGGCGGCACCGTGGTTGTTAACGCTGAGGGTGACGGCATCGACTCCAACGGCACCCTGACCATAAGCGGTGGTAACACCACTGTTTGGGGCCCAACCAATGGTGGCAACGGCTCCCTCGACTCCAACGGCACCTACACCATCACCGGTGGTACCCTGCTGGCTGTTGGCTCCAACGGTATGCCAGTGAACCCAAGTACCACCGATGGCCAGGGTTGGATTGCTGCCAATGTGAGCGGCAATGCTGGTACCTCTGTTAGCATCACCGACTCCTCCGGCAATGTTCTGACCACCTTCACTGCCCAGAAGACCTTCGGTCTGGTTCAGTACTCTGCCCCAGCAGTGACCAATGGCTCCAGCTACACCGTTACTGCCGGTAGCACCAGCACCACTGTAACCGCTGGTACCGCTACTGCCTCCGGTATGGGTGGCGGCGCTATGGGTGGCGGCATGGGCGGCGGCCGTCGCCGCTAAGCGTATAATCGGGGGCATGAATCTTGAAGACTTTCGTGCCGAACAGACAATTGAGATTGCTATTGCCCCCGAGGCTCTCTACGACATGGTCAGTGATGTGACCAGGACCGGCGAATGGTCCCCTGTTGTAGAGAGTGCTCACCTCAAGGGCGGTGAGGATGTGGCGGTTGTTGGCTCCGTAATTGTGGGCCACAATGTCACCCCTGACCGCACTTGGGACACTGAATCAGTCGTCACCGTCGCTGACCGCCCCCGGGCTTTTGTCTGGGAGGTTTCCGGCGGTGTTGCGCGTTGGGGCTACAAGATTGAACCAACCGCGACTGGTTCTGCTCTTACTGAGCATTGGGAACTCACCGAATATGGCGTTGAGTTCTTTAAAAAGAAGTGGGGCGAGCAGTGGGAAGCACAGCTTGAGGACCGCCGCAAGGCTGCCTTTGAAGGTATTCCTGCAACGCTCGAAGCCATTAAGCGCATCGCTGAAAGCTAAACCCCACACAACCCCATAAAACCAACTCGTTCACAACCAATAGCCTGATTCCGATTTTGCATCGGGGTCAGGCTTTTTGGTACCTACACATCGGGGACTATAGGCAGAGATGTGTTGATGATTTGCAGCCGTCTTCGCAGGTGGATACCAGTATTCGAGGCTTTTAAAAAGGGGGTTACGAGCCCGGGTCTTTATCCTTCTTCCTGCCGCCACAAGGATATGACGGCGAGTCTAATGAGCGTGAACAGCGCCAGCTAATTTATACGCCGCAATTGGCTATGTTCTTGCTAGAGCCCACTGCCCTACTCTCGCCCTCCACAAGGACGCCTGAGGGGTTACATAAAAAAACTCCCTGTAGGAGCCCGTGGGGCTACTCTACAGGGAGTGTGGTACGTGCGCTGCTCTAGTGGATTAGCGTGACTGGTTGAGGCCGGTAATGCCGAAGAAACCAATACCTGCGGCACCAAGGACACCGAGCACCAAAAGAATCCAACGGAAAATGGAGTTAGTGGTGGAACCACTGGCGTATTCCGTGGTGGTGGAAGGCTCACTATTAGATGCGTCCGATGTGGTCTCAGGAGCACTTTCCTCGGTTGCATCCGAGTCCTGGGTAGGGGAAGCCGGAATCACAGTGACACTTGGCACCTGGGCGCCATCAGTGTCAAGAGTCTTGTTCCAGTTATCCTCAGGGACATTAATGCTGACCGTGGATGTGTCATTCGCATTGGTGATTGCATTAATGCTTCGGTTCTTTGCCACCTCAGAAATTGGCGACAAGCGAACAGACTGTACGGCAGCTTCCTTAGCTACTGCAGCAATCTCCTCAACAGTGGTCGCATGGGTCAACTGCTCAAGATAATCAGCGCGCTGTTCATCATTGAGGTAACCCAAGGTATTGATAACCCACTTTGCGGAGGACAGCTCAAGATTCTCTGGGCTGAGAGCCTCCTCCAAAATAGCGTTGATGGAGTTCTCGTCTGTAGCTGCAGCGATCATGCCAATGGCCGCGGTACGCTCAGGAGGGTAAAGAGTGGAGCTGTTAATGCGAGCACGAGCCACCTGACGGCGAACCTCAAGGATACGCGAATCAATGGCTGCAACGCCCAGGGTCTGGACCGAATTATTATCACTGCCAATAGCCGCATACTGAGTATTGAGCATCACAGTGGAATTGAGCAGACTCTGAACATCGGTGAAGTCAGTAGTGTACGAAACCCTATCTGCTTTGGACAGCATGTCGAGAATCGCCTGGGTCACATCACGATAGGCGTCATCAATAGATTCCTGCTCCGAAGGCACATCATAGTCGAGCTGCTCGATATAAGAGCGAACTATGCGGATATCTTCAAGTGCTGCATCAAAAGCAGTTGCTCGACTTGGTACATCATCGCGATATGCCGCAGTTTCCATGGCAAGGACGGTAGTCGTCGCATGAAGCAAGAGCGTGGTTGCTTCGTCCTTCTGAGCTGTGGTAGCAGCATCCTCGGAACGAATGACTTGCTCGTCGCCACGCATCATAGCGAGAATCGCACGACCGCTTTGCCAGTCAGGAATAGTAGAAACCTGACCAGCATAATCCTTCATCCGGTTTAATGCCTTGTCCACTGTCGCAGCAGAATTATCCACCGGGGTTGGCTGCGGAACCTCGCTTGGCTCAGGATCTGAGCTAGTCACGGGTTTTGGTTGTGAACTAGTCGATGACTCAGCGCTTGTTTCGACTGGCTGTTCAGCGGAAGACTCTGGAGTCGAAGACTCCTCAGAGCTTGTTGGCGACGTTGTAGTCGTAGTCGTACGAGAAGTAGTTTTATTGGACTCCTCAATAATATGGTTGTAGGCAGTGAACAGTGCCGTCACAGAAGTTGCCTCGGCAACATCCTCTTTAAGTTCAGCGTACTGCTTAGTCGTCAGTGGACGGTTCTTTTCATTCACATACCTGACCTTTTCAGGATCAAAAAAGTCAATAATATACTGCTTAAACTTATCGGATACGCCGCTCTCGCTGGCAACCGTACCACCCTCATAGGCGCGCGCAAAGTCGAGATAGGAATTCAGCAGTCCGATTGCCTCTTCAAGATTACCGGTGCCATCAACCTCAGTAATCACCTGTTCCTCAATCCATTTAGGCAATTCGGCACTATTCTGAATCGCCCGTGCAACATTGGTGATTGAAGATCGGAAAGTCGGCATCATCGCGTTGGTTCCAAAACCACCGGAGGGCAGTGCATCTGAACCCACCCAGTTCGAAAACTGAATAATCTTGTCCTGTGACTTACGCTTAACCACAATATCAAACTGAGTATTACTGCGGAATTGCTGAACCACAGCAGAGTAATGCAGGGCGTTCACATTAACAGTGATATTCTCTGGTCTTTGACCATAAATAGAGAACAATTCCCAGGAGGCCGCTTTATCAGTTGTGAACTGCTTCTGGTACTCATCCTGGTAAATATTGAAGCCCTGCTGCATTTGACCGGTATTGTCACTCATCCAGTCACTCTGGGACCAGACAGGAAGCGGATCAGTACCAGTACGTCCGTAGCTCAAGCTATTATTGGCAGCTTTATAACCAAGGTCAGTGTTGACAGAAAGCTTAGCGTAATAATTCAGTTTAGAAGGGGCTGCATTAGGCAGTGGCAAAACAATATCAAGACGCATGCCAGTGAAGAGACGTGTTTCCTCATCATAGACCGGCTCGACCGTCACATTATAGTCACCAAGGTAAAAAGGCTCGTTGTTGTAGAGATAACGTTCGCCACCATTGCGAATGATACGCATTTTAGATGTATCGAACTTCTCAAGCCCTGAAGCATCAGCGTACGAGCCGCTAAGGAAGTGGCCAACAACAGATTGTGGCGCAGCAACTGAACCTGCTACAAGTGAGATCGCCAAAATAGCGGATCCCACTGCTGCATAACCCGGCTTTAGGCGTCGGTGTGCGTTAGACTGCTTTGCCACGTGTACCATCCTTCATAAACAAAAATCTAGACTACATGAATTATAGACTAGAAACTAGCTAAACTTAAAATGAAAATCCACTAAAGGAGACTTAGAAATCCACCAATATCCTGGCCCAAAATCCTGGGCACCACCTGTAGGTACATACACTAAGGTCACAGCACATTTATCAATGTTATTATTGCGCTAATAGGCAAAGTGATGTGAAACAAAACACGAAATTTAGTTATGGCGACAAGAATCATCTTCAACTGGGCATATAATGCAAAATACCGATTAGATAAATACCGAATGCCCCACAAGTTATATCAAAATAAATACGTCAATGACGGAAAACCGAAATAATCGTCGGACGGTTCTACGCCGAATACGACTAAACCCCCAACCGTGTGGTTGGGGGTT
>JAUMTX010000056.1 GCA_030530985.1 Corynebacterium sp. | reverse complement strand
CTACGCGTAAGCCCACCCAAATTTCAGCACGTCATTCACACCCTAGGCATAAAAAAAGACGCCCCGAAGGGCGTCTCAGAAAGATGTGAGTCTTACTTCTTGAATGGGAAGCCGAGCTCACGAAGAAGGGCACGGCCTTCTTCATCGTTGGTAGCAGTGGTAACAACGGTGATGTCCATACCACGCTGACGATCAACCTGGTCTACGTCAATTTCGTAGAACATGGTCTGCTCGTTAAGACCGAAGGTGTAGTTACCGTGGCCGTCGAACTGCTGGTCAGAAAGACCGCGGAAGTCACGAATACGTGGGAGAGCAACAGTCAGAAGACGGTCGAGGAATTCCCACATACGGTCACCACGAAGGGTAACGCGAGCACCGATTGGCATGCCTTCACGGAGCTTGAAGTTAGCGATGGACTTCTTAGCGCGACGAAGCTCTGGCTTCTGACCGGTGATGAGGGTCAGGTCCTCGAGAGCACCGTTGATGAGCTTGGAGTCACGAGCAGCGTCGCCAACACCCATGTTGACAACAACCTTAACAACGCCAGGAATCTGCATGACATTGTCGAAGGTGAACTCGGAGTTGAGCTTCTCGCGGATTTCTGCGCGGTAACGAGCCTTAAGGCGAGGGGTGTAGTTTTCGCTCATGATTAGATATCCTTCCCGTTACGGCGGGAGATGCGCACGCGCTTGCCATTCTCATCGGTACGGTAACCAACGCGGGTTGGGTTGCCGTCAGAGTCGAGAACCATGACATTAGACACGTGGATCGGGGCTTCCTGGGTAACAATGCCGCCGGACTCAGCGCCACGCTCTGGTGCGGAGTTAGCAACGTGCTTCTTGATGCGGTTAACGCCTTCAACAATGACCTTGTTGGTCTTTGGGAAAGCCTGGATAACCTTACCCTTAGCACCCTTGTCTGGACCGGAAATGACGAGTACGGAATCGCCCTTATGGATCTTCATATTAGATTACCTCCGGAGCCAGGGACACGATCTTCATGAACTTCTTATCGCGGAGCTCACGAGCAACTGGGCCGAAAATACGGGTACCCTTTGGCTCGTTGTCATTCTTGATGATAACAGCTGCGTTCTCATCGAACTTGATGTAGGAGCCGTCTGGACGACGGGTTTCCTTCTTTGCGCGAACAACGACGGCCTTAACAACCTCGCCAGCCTTCACGCTGCCACCTGGGGTGGCGTCCTTGACAGTAGCGACAATAACATCGCCAATACCAGCGAAACGTCGAGTGGAGCCACCGAGAACGCGGATGCACAGAATCTCACGTGCACCAGTGTTATCGGCAACCCTCAGACGCGATTCCTGCTGAATCACAGTGGGTCTCCTTTGACCTGGAATTTGATGCGTGGCAGATTTCCGTCCTGACACGCGCGGTCTATTTGTCTCTTTTGCCTAGGTCACCTTGAGATTCAAGGATGGTTTCGGCGGCGCTCGGAAAGCGCGCTCAGCCGACCTGTACTAAGCAACCTAAATATTAAACCACAGCAGCAACTCACAAGCAACTCATGAACCACAACCACAGGAACCACAAAACAAAAACACACAATCAAACAACACACAATACAAACCCCAGCACAAACCACAGCATAAAAAATTCCGCCCAAAGACTTCACAAGTACGGCCCATAGCTTGTAATATGTACAGGTTACTTAAGACAAATTAAAGGAAGTTTATGAATTCTAATTCTGCTGATAGGCAGGTTGCCCCACGGCAGACCTCAACGCAGCCGCGTTTGAAGCGCTCCCTCAAGGAACGCCACATGTACATGATCGCCATTGGTGGTTCCATTGGTACCGGCCTCTTCGTGGCCTCCGGTGCGACCGTGGCTGGTGCGGGTCCTGGTGGTGCTCTTCTCGCCTACCTGCTCATTGGTCTCATGGTGTATCTGCTCATGCAGTCCCTGGGCGAAATGGCCACCTACCTTCCACTGGCTGGCTCCTTTGGTGAATACGGTCGCCGTTTTGTATCCCCATCCTTTGGCTTTGCCATTGGTTGGAACTATTGGTTCAACTGGGCTATTACTGTGGCTGCCGAATTGGCGGCCGCCGCACTGATTATGAAGTACTGGTTCCCGGATACACCGGGCTGGATTTGGTCCGTACTCTTCTTGGCCCTGCTCTTTGGCCTTAATGCCCTTTCCGCCCGCGCCTATGGTGAATCCGAGTTCTGGTTTGCCATGATCAAGGTCGTTGTGGTTATCTTCTTCCTTATCCTTGGTGTCCTCATGATTGCCGGCATCCTTGGTGGCAGCTCCCCAGGTTTGAGCAACTGGACCCTAGCCGGCGAGGATGGACAGAAGGCACCATTCGTCAATGGCTGGTTGGGCCTGCTCTCCATCTTTATGATTGCTGGCTTTTCCTTCCAGGGCACTGAGCTTGTTGCCGTTGCCGCCGGTGAGGCTGAGGACCCTGACCGCACCATTCCTCGCGCTATCCGCACCGTCTTCTTCCGTATTCTTCTTTTCTATATTGGTGCCATCACCGTTATTGGCTTCCTCATTCCATTCACCGACTCCCGTCTGCTGGATTCCTCTGAAGCCAATATCTCCATTGCCCCATTCACCCTTGTCTTTAATAATGCGGGCATTCTTGCGGCCGCGGCCATTATGAATGCGGTCATCCTGACCTCCATTCTCTCTGCGGGCAACTCCGGCCTCTACGCCTCCACCCGTATGCTCTACGCCCTGGCCAAGTCCCACCAGGCACCAAAGTTCCTGGCCTATGTGACCCCACGTGGCGTGCCTCTTAATGCCCTGCTGGTCACCTCCGCCATTGGTGGCCTGGCCTTCATCTCCTCCCTCATTGGCGATGGCGCCGCCTACACCTGGCTGGTCAATGCCTCCGGTCTGGCGGGCTTTATTACCTGGGCGGGTATTGCCTGGTGTCACTACCGGTTCCGCAAGGCCTTTATTGCTCAGGGCCATGATGTGAGCGAACTGCCATATAAGGCCGCCTGGTACCCTGCCGGCCCAATCCTGGCACTGCTCATGTGTCTTATTGTTATCGCCGGCCAGAACTATGAGGCTTTGGTGGGCAATGGCGACTTTGTCTCCCTACTCTCCGCCTACATCGGTCTCCCTCTCTTCCTGGGCCTCTGGATTGGCCACAAGCTCATTACCAAGGAGCCATCCATCAAGCCCGAGGAAGCCAACCTCGACCGCTGCTTGGAAGATTAATAACAGGAATCCTAATTCCAAACAGCCAAGGCCCCAGCACCTTCACTTTCGAAAGGATGCTGGGGCCTTTTGCTATGCGTATGGGCTACCATATACGCCACAGCACTTGCCACAGCTGTAAGCCGCTGAACTACTCTCAGGAACTATTTCCTGTGAAGCCTAGGAATCACATTGGTACTGCGGGCCCGGAACACTTTTCCCAAATTTCAAATATCTAGAAAGGCAGCCCGCCAAGTCTGCATCACCCGCCAAGTCTGTATCCGCCGACGAAGCTCTACCCTGCCGCCTCCAATCCAGGCG
>JAUMTX010000055.1 GCA_030530985.1 Corynebacterium sp. | reverse complement strand
GGCCTTTCTGCATGCAGTTAAAGATTCACGTATGCCATGTGGGCACCTATGCTTGGCACCAACTCTGGGCGCATAGGGCCCGAATTTGGGCATAGAAAAATCCTGGAGTTCAGTACCGTAGGTTGAGAACTGAAAACCAGGATGACTTAAGTATACACCATGCCATATGAGGTGTCTAATCCCTGTCTGACCTTTGGATATGTGCTGAATCGCTGTAATCTTGTTATCAACACATCATTTACATTGCGGTAGTGGATTAGTGATCAGTAAATTCTGTTAGGCGCGGGTGCTGTGTGCACTGTAGGGGCGCTTAGAGCTCCTCATTGAGGTGCGGGATGCCGGCCACGTGGGCCAGGGTTTCCGCGAATGCGCGCACATGGTCGCTGAGGTCATTACTCGTTGCGGTCCAGGAGGCGCGGAGTTCAAGCTGGTAGGCATTGCTTGGGCCGTCAATGGTGCCAAAGCGCTGTGAGTGAGTAGAGGTCACAGTGCCGCCCAGGTCCTCATATTCCGCATTGGACTCAGTGAGGCCTTCATTGAGCCATTCCCAGGCCACTTCAGCCAGCATTGGGTCCACAGCCATGGATGGTTCCATATCGGCCTGAATATAGGCCACGAGGCGCATGTGGGTGTCCCATGGTTCCTCACCGTGGGGGTCAAAGAGAACAATGAGGCGGCCGAATGCATCGCCTTCAGCACCAATGGGCAGAATATCAATCTGATCACGATTAACCTCAAGGCCAATGGCGTGGGCGAATGGTGCCAGCTTCTGCGGTGGGCGAATGGTGCTCATGGACAATTCGGGACGCAGAACCGTGGCGTGCATGGACTCAACGGCCTCGGTAAAAACCTGAGGGATGGCTGGTGCCGCCATGGGGGTCTCTTGGGTACTCACGCCACAAAAATTACCGCTACGAGCACATAACCGTGTGTAGGCGCGCCGAAGACATCCACCAATAGTATGATGGAGCTGTATGCAAAATCAGTAGAAAGGAATGGGCGATGTCAGAACGTCCAGATTATGCGCACCTCAATAGCGTCCAGCGCTATGCACAGTGGGTTGTGTATGAGCTCCCTAATGTAGTTGTTGGTGACGAGCGCGAGGCCATGCTGGCTGAGGCTACCGAGTTTTTTGCCAAGCTTGAAGCAGAGGGTACCGTGGTTGTTCGCGGTATCTACGATGTCTCCGGTATGCGCCCAGGCGCCGACTTTATGATTTGGTCCCACGCCGAGCGTATTGAGGACCTCCAGGCCGCCTATAATGCTTTCCGACGCACCACCGCTATCGGCCGTCTCGTGGAACCAACCTGGATTGGTACTGCGCTGCATAGGCCAGCTGAGTTTAATAAGTCCCATCTCCCATCCTTCATTATGGGTGAGGAGCCAGGTGCCTGGATTACTGTGTACCCATTCGTCCGTTCTTATGACTGGTACCTCATGGACACCAATGAGCGCCGCAAGATTCTTGCTGATCATGGTCGTGCCGGCCGTGCCTTCCCAGATTGCCGCGCCAATACTGTTGAGGCTTTCGCCATGGGTGACTATGAGTGGATTCTTGCCTTCGAGGCCCCTGAGCTTCAGCGCAATGTGGACCTGATGCACGCCATGCGCTACACCCAGGCCCGTCTGCACGTGCGTGAGGAAACCCCATTCTTCTCCGGTCGTCGTCTCACCGGCATTGAAGAGGTCATTAACCTCCTGCCTTAAGGAATATGGCCTAAGGATTATGGCTAAAGAAAGGCCCCGGTACTCAATTGATGAGTATCCGGGGCCTTCGGCGTTTAGCGAGCGATTCTACTCGGGGCTAGCTTTTAAGGCGTAATGTCTGCTGGCCTATTGAGCTCTTCCTTATATTCCTTATGGGCATCAATATAGACCTGGCCGCGCTCCTCGAACCACCAGTAGAAGGCGACAGTGACGGTAATGAGCACGAACATGCCCCAACCAATACATGGCAGAAGTGGGAGTAGCCACTGGCCCCAGACTGGGTTTGGAAACTCGCCAAAGACCTCGCCGGCTGGGCGAATACGACCCTGAATATTGACCAGTTCCCAGGACTGTGGGGAGAACATGAAGTACATGGCAAACCACATGGTCCAAACATGCATAACAGAGCGGCTGCGAAGCAGAGTCAATACAGCAGGGAAGAGGAGCATGGAGTAGTACATCTGGCCCAGGCTGGAGAGGAAGAATACGCCAGCCAAGAGCAGGGAAGATGTGGTGGTCACAAACAATACTGGGTCAGTATTGCGAATGCGAAGCAGGAAGAAAAGACCAATAAGAATCAGGACAGCAAAGATAGCGGCAAGCACCAGGCGAGCACCATCATTGATGCCAAAATAGGTGGTCTGACCAGAAAGGGAACTATTGGAGAAGTCGCGAACAATGGAGATATATGGCATTGTTCGGCTTACATACTCACTAGCACCCGGGACTATCGGCCAGGCAATAATATTGAGGGCCACTGGAATAGCAATGGCCACAACAATGGTCTGCCAATAGAGATAGACAAATGGGATAAAGAGCAGTGGCAGGAAGATTGGCTTGACCAGAATAGCCAGGCCAATGAAAATACCCGCCCACCATGGGTGATTATCAACCACACAGATGAGGAAAATCATCAGGGCAAGCAGCAGAATGCCATTGATATTGGAGAAAACCAGGGTATTGCGGACAGACTCAGTCAGGAAGGCGAAAGTCACAGCAGCAGGGAAAACAATGGAGCTGAGCTTATAGCCAATCAGACGGGTACCAATGCCCAAGGCAATGACCACGGCAACTGTATTGAGCAGGATAAAGAGAATGCGAACACGCATCAAACCACCAAGCATGGCCAGTGGCGACAAGAAGAGAGTTGCGCCCGGGCTATACAAGTAGTGAGGGTTAACGAAAGAGTAGTTCTCGTTATAAACATTCACACCATCAATAAAACGGCGAAGGGCCGAATAGACGGTGGTGAAGTCATCAGTAACGGAGCCATTCATAGAAAGAATCAAGACCGCATTAGCCATCAACATAATGGCAATTGGCCACAGGACAATACGTCCAATGTGGTTTACGCGTTCCGGGATTTCAATGGGCTTACTCGCGGGACGTTGTGAATTCCACGCATTCTCTGCAATTCTGCTCGCAAAAGTGCTCATTGCACCAAGAATACTGAGCCTGGCAGAGCATTAATACAAGCCACGCCGGTAGTGCAGAAATGCTGTGTCGAGAATGCTGTATTGAGATTATAGTTCTGGGTACTTGGTGGGTAGATGGTGGGCGCATCATGGGTAGGTGGTGGGGTGCACGAAGAGACCCCGACGCCCGGGGGAATCTAAGAGTTGAAACCGGGCTGATTTGCGGGGGATAAGATGGGGTGAAAAAGCCGGTTAAGGTGGGGATTTGTGTAAATTATAAAAGTAGGTTAGAGTTATTACTCGTTCGATGGAACAGAGAGAACAGTTCATAAAAGCCTTATGAACAAGAAAAGTTCCCTTTGAAATCAACGAATATGCGGATGTAGCGCAGTTGGTAGCGCATCACCTTGCCAAGGTGAGGGTCGCGA
>JAUMTX010000054.1 GCA_030530985.1 Corynebacterium sp. | reverse complement strand
CTTTCAACAGTTTGAACGAACGGTTCACAGGTAATCATAAAGTAAAGTGCAGTCAATTTCATGCAAAAGCACACTTTTTAGCCATGGTTGCTGTTTGCATACAGGTAGTGGGCATGTGTGTGTTTAAACACACCATGTGCTATGCCCACAATTGCGGTGTGCATGTGGCGTTTTCTTTAGGTGCTATTAGTGGCGGATAAAAGCCTGGTCGTGATCAGGAATGCCATCATCACTAATGAAGCGTTCCACGCGCATATGCAGGTCATACTTATCGCGCAATTCGGCGATGGTTGTCATGGCCGGGGACGCATGGTGCTTATCAATGGCCTCCTGGGAATCCCAGGCGTCGATAAGCAAGACGGTTTCAGGGTCATCCATGGGGAAGAAGTATTCATAGCGCAGGTTGCCCGGAACAGCACGGATAGCATCCACTGTCCCGGACTCAACCATAGCCTGCGCAAAAGCGCGGGCAGAACCATTGCTGCCAGTGTAGTAAATATTGACCGTAATCATATGGTCAATATTACTCTGGCAGTTTACTCAGGCATAGCGCCAATGACAGTCAGGCTTTGGGTGGCACGGGTAAGTGCCACATAAAGATCCTGCCAGCCCTGCGGGGACTCCTCAAGGAAATCCTGCGGCTTGACCACAATAATATGGTCAAACTCAAGGCCCTTATGGCTCTCAATATTCTGCGCAGTAATAATAGCCACCGTACGATCCGGATCCGTGGCCCGCAGCTGCGCCGCGATGCCCTCCGGGTCCGTGGTGGAGTCCTCAATAAAGGACACCGGAATACCCGACTGGCGGATGGCAGTGGCCGGCTTTTGCTCCGGGGCAATCACAGGCAGCAGCTCATTGGCCACCTCCATGATTTCCTCAGGGGTGCGGTAATTCACCGTCAATAAATGCTGGCGGAAACGGGACTGCACAAAAGGTGAGAGTGCTGCCTTCCAATCCTCCACACCGGCAGGCGAGGAAGTCTGGGCAATATCACCTACCAATGTCATCCAGCGGGAAGGGCAGCGGCGCATCACCATGCGCCACTCCATGGCGGAGAGTTCCTGCGCCTCATCTACAATCACATGGCCATAGGCCCAGGCCACATCGGCAGCGGCGCGCTGTGCGGTGGTGCGATTATCGCGCTCCTCCTGGCGGCTAGCCAGGGTTTCGGCGTCAATCACGTCATGGGCGGAAAGAATCTCATTATCTACTTCGTCTTCGGAATCAATGGAGGCTGAAGAAATCAGGGCATCCAAGGCATCCTCCGCCTGATCCAGATTCGCACGGTTTTTTTCCTTATCCTCCTCATCAGCTTGAGTACCAATGATGGTGGCAAGTTCATCTAGAAGTGCGATATCTGATATAGACCAGGCACGTGAATCTTCGCGGAAAAGAGCCTCCTGGGTGGTTTCATCATAGGCTTTGGCGGCCTTAGCAATACGCCCCTGGTCGGAATAAAGATCCGCTAACACCTGCTCCGGGTTGAGGATAGGCCAGAAACTATGGATGAGTTCAATTAGTGGCTCATCAGCCAAAAGGTCATCCTGCAGGGCATCAATCTGGGCGGGGGTCAATAGATCCTTGCCAATAATGCCGGCCATCTGCTGGGCAAGAAGCTCCGTCAAAGCCTCAGTGAAAATAGGCTGCGCCAAATTATGCTTCTGGCGGGAGCGGCGCGCACGGGTGCGGGCAGCAGCAACAATCTTCGAATCCAAAGTGAGGGTAATACCATCCACCTGGATCTTGACTGGCTCCTTGGCAGCCGGGGTGGTCTGGTAGAGCTTGACGGCCTCCGTCATAATAGTGACCATCTCATCACTACCCTTGACCTCACGCACAAGAAGAGAATCCTGGCGGGTGGTGGAAATACCAGGGTAGAGGTCACCCACAGTGGCCAAAACCACGCCGGTCTCACCAAGCTCAGGAAGAACGCGGGAAATATATTCCAGGAAGGTCTTATTCGGACCAATAATAAGGACACCGCGCTTTTCCAAATGTTCACGCCAGGTGTAGAGCAAATAGGCCACACGGTGCAGGGCCACAGCAGTCTTGCCCGTACCCGGGCCACCCTCCACAACCATGACGCCACGAGTCTGGTCGCGAATAATATCATCCTGCTCGCGCTGAATAGTCTCCACGATAGAAGACATATGCTCAGTGCGGGCACGGTTGAGCGCATGCATCAAGGCTGATTCACTAGCCACGCCGCTGGTGGTGGACTCTGCGGAAGGGTCGTCGACAAGCACCTCATCATCAATGCCAGTGACCGTGCGGCCCTTGGTGCGAATATGGCGGCGCACATGGACACCCTCCGGATGGGCGGTGGTGGCCAAGTAGAACGCGCGGGCCATGGGGGCGCGCCAGTCCAAGAGCAGGGTCTTATAGTGATTCTCACGATCATCAATACCCATACGGCCGATATAGCGCCTATCCAAAGGTGCCTCGGGGTCAAGGCTATTGGCAACCGGGTTCTCTGGCTCCTCCGCCTCAATATCAATACGGCCAAAAACCAGGCCCAACTGGGCAATGGTCAAGCGGTCAAGCTTGGCATTAAGGGAGTGATACTCCGTTTCACGGCGCACCAAATCCTCCGGATCCGGATTCGCGCGGTCCACGCGAAGCATGACCTCCTTGAGGCGCTCATTGGCAGTCTGCACCTCTGAGTCAATGCGTCCAAAGAGATCATCCACATAGGCCTGCTCGGCAGCAAGCTGTTTATCTAGTTCAGTCACTACTTTAAGTCTCTACTTAAGTCTCTATAGTCCTTTACCAGCCGCGCTGTTTCCACTCATCCAAGTGGGGGCGCTCCGCGCCAAGCGTGGTGGACTTACCATGGCCGGGAAGAACCACGGTCTCATCTGGGTACTGTTCAAAAATCTTGGTGACAACATCAGTCCACAGGGTGGTGAATTCCTCTGGGCTATTGGTTTTGCCCACACCACCCGGGAAGAGATTATCGCCAACGAAGAGGTGGGGCACCCCGTCGATGGTGGCCTCAATGACCGCGCCACCCTCAGTGTGGCCGTGAACAATAAAAACTGGAAGCTTATGGCCCGCAAAGTCAATATGGGAGCCATCGCTCAACGGGTTGGTTGGTGCAACAGGGTAGAGATCCGCTTCCTCCGCGGAAGCATAATGTGGCACCTTATAGGTGTTCAGGATCTCCTCCAGGGCCTCCACATGATCCCAGTGGCGGTGGGTGGTCACCACGGCCTGCAAATCAAAAGCGCCCTCATCCAGGGACTTTTTGATCAGTGGGGCGTCCGTGGCGGCGTCGATAAGCATAACAGGACGAGTACCCGTCGATGCCGAATCGGCACCCGGCTGGGCGTCATCCCAGAGTAGGTACATATTATTTTCCATAGGGCCAGAAACGAGCGTTTCATAATGCAAGGCCATCTTTTCTCCTTCCACGGTTGGATTGAATATTGTACAGCACAGCAGCCCCGGGACTCCATTTAGGGAAACCAAAGAAGGGGTGGTCACGCCAAGGTCGAACTTCGCCAATGGTGCAATTGAAAAAAATCCACAATGAAAATCCCCAAAGAAAATCATCGAAAAAATCATCGAATAGAAAACTGGACTATAATT
>JAUMTX010000013.1:34776-57341 GCA_030530985.1 Corynebacterium sp. | reverse complement strand
CTGCAGGAAGCAGTAGCGTAAGAATTAACCCCCAAGAAATGGGGACAGGTGCATAGCCCAGTTTTTCATCACTAAACCGTGTCAATCTCTTAAATGGAGTTTCGTATGTCTTTGAAGAAGAAGCTTTTGGCAGTTAGCTTGGCTACTGCAACCGCAATGTCCGCTGTTAGCGCCCCACAGGCTAATGCCGCTGATAATGCCATCACCAAACTGGGCACCGAGGCCTATACCTCTAGCCTCCGTGGTTCCACTGAGGGTTCTTCCGGCTCTTCCCAGACAAGCCTGTTCTGGTATGCCCAGATGCTGAACCCACTCCTCATTCTCAGCGCATTGATTTCCTCCATTGGTAACCTGAGCCTTGACCCAATTACCTCGCACTTCAAGGCCATGCGTCTTCTCGCTAGTTGGGTTAGCTAAGCCTGCTATAGCTTTTAGGACCTAGCCACCCGGCTGGGTCCTTCTTTTTATGTTCACCGCATGCGTGTTAACCTCACGCCGACACCCTATAATGAATCTGTGATTGACGATGAAATCTACCTGAACCAGCTCACCCACTTCCTTGAGCGCCGGGGTTTGAAGTACACCCAGGAGGGCAATTGGATTGTGATCCGCTGGGAAGGGGCAATGATTCGTCTTGGGTTCATTGAGTCTGGTGGCCCACAATTGCAGGCCGAAATGTATTTTGGTGCCTGTGATGTTCCTTCCCTGGAGTTTTTGCACAAGGTCAATGAGTGGAATGCCACCTTTGTGCACCCTGTGGCCCGCATGATCCCTATGCACGCGGAGCTGTCTAATTGTCTTTCCCTGCGTGATTTCTACTATTTGCAGGCGGGTGCTAGCCAGGAACAATTGGACCTGTATCTGCCCTATTTCTTGGACACTATGGTCACTGTCCGCGAGTTTTTCGCCGACTATATTACGGTCTGCCCAAATCTTGATGAGGCCAAGTGGCAGGATTCCCTCATCCCACCGAATAGTGCCTGGCGCGTCTTTTCTGGTCAGAATGTGCCGGTGGCTGTGGCCATGGCCACCAGTGAGGATGAGCCTTTTAATCCTGCGGATAAGGAAGAGATGGTGCAGGTTGCTATCTCTGAGGAGGCTGCTGAAATCACCCCGGCCGGTATGGCCATGGAACATTATGTAGAGCGCGGCCCTACCTTTATGACTCGCGCCACCTTCCCTATTGAGCGGGAAACGGTGGATGCCATTATGGCCGCCAATGAGTGGAATAAGAAGGCCAAGGTTGCCCGTGTTTTCTACGATGAGGACAATGGCCAGCTCCATTCGGAGGTCGTCTGTTTTACTGGCGGCGGGGTGAACACCGCCCAAATGGAAGTAGTTCTCGACCAATCAGCCGACTATGCCATCTATGGCCTTGTCGTCACCCTGCGCGCTCTGGGCTATGAAACCTACTTCCCTGTCAGCGCCTATGATGAGTTCCTCTTGCCTGATTAAGCACGTATTTCATCAGCCAGGGATTGAACCGCAATACTGATACCTTTAGATATACTGTGAGTAATGATTTCTTCATACACACACTAGTCTGAGGAGTACTCATGCGGAAGATTTCTGCAGCCTTGGTGGCGGGCCTGTCTTTATCTATGCCACTGGCTCTTGGCTCGACAATGTTAACTGTGCCTATTGCCTATGCTGAGACACGTGAATATGGTGTCGGTGATGCCACAAGCACTATCACCTATAGCCTTGATACTGCCACAAATACCATTACGGTTGATGGTTCTGGCACCCTTGACCGTGGCAAGTTTGCCTATGCCCTGTATAAGGATCATGAGTTTGTCGGTGAAGACACACTCATCCGCTTTATCAATGCACCCGGTGCGATTAAATTCCCGGCGGAGTCCAGCACCTTATTCTCCGGCCGTAGTTGGAGCATGGATCCCAATAGGTTTTTTAAGGGCACTATTACCGGCCTAGAAAATGTTGATGTCAGCGGCGTGACTGACATGACCCGAATCTTTGGTAGCGCCAAGGACATCCAGGGTATTTCCAATTGGGATGTAAGTAAGGTGCGGTATTTTAACTATGCCTTTGCCTATACAGTGAAAATCCCAGACATCAGCAATTGGGATACCTCAAGTGCACGGGATATGAGGGGGCTATTCTTTAATTCCCAGGCCACCCCGGATCTGAGCGGCTGGAATGTGTCCAATGTGACAAATTTTGGGAATATGTTTAAGAACGCCACCAACGCCAATCCTGATGTTTATAGCTGGGATATGAGCAATGCCAAGGATGTTTCGGAAATGTTTACTGGCGCAAGCAGCGCTACCGGTGACATTTCCCATTGGAAGCTTCGCAATAATATAACCACCACGGCCAATTGGCTTGAGGGCAGTCAGCTCACCTATGAGGATGGCGAAAAGTCCTTTGAGGACCTCACCAATGAAGCACTGTCTGGTCGGGTTACTGGCACTCTGATTCCCGGCAAGAAGCTCCTGATTGTTAATGGCGGCGGCTATATTGACCCAGCCAAGCTTAATGCTGCCCTGACGCAGTTGGGTTTGGCGGATTCAGATAATACGGTTCGTTTCATTTCTGGGGTGCGCTTCTCCCCTGATATGAGTGGCGCCTTTGATGGTTGGCAGGGCTCCTTTGAGAATCTCTCCGGTGTGAACCGCAATGAGTTGACCAATGCGACTGCAATGTTTAGGGAAATTGGTGCCGACACCCTCGATATTGGGCATTGGGATATGAGTAACCTGCTCATTGCGGATTCAATGTTTGAGGGCGCAACCAAGCTCAATGTGGATCTTTCGGCGTGGCATCTCGCATCCATTAAGTCGATGAACCGCATGTTTGCCAATACCCCGGCGCTCACTGCTGACCTTTCCTGTTGGCATACTGCCGAGGCAAAGACGGACTGGCTTGTAAACTCCGGGGCGCAGTACGACCCGGATAGCCCCGCATGCCGTGTTCCTGATGATCAGGAAACCGAGCCGGAAGTAAACAAACCGGAAACAAACGCGCCCGAAGTGCAAAAGCCAGAGGTACAGAAACCCGAGCCGCCAGCACCAGCACCTTCACCAGTACAACAAGAGGCGGAACCAGATCAAAAGCCTGAGCAACAGCCAGAACAGAAGCCAAAGCCAGAGCAAAAGCCTGAGACAGCTCCGGTGTCGAATGAGCTGCCAGCTGAGGAACAGTCTAAGGGTTTCCCTTGGTGGATAATTGTGGTGATTCTGGGTGTTCTCGGAATCTTTGGGCTTGGAATAAGTTCGCTTCAGCCGCAGTAGAGTTGCGGGTTTGCTAATGGCAGGGACGTGATTTATTCTAATTCTGTTCCCTGCTAAAAATAGAGGTAAATATGAAGTTCTCAAAGAAAATTCTTGCTGGTGGCATTGCTGCTTCATTGATTGTGGGCGCACTGTCCGCGCCACAGGCACATGCTGATGATATTGAGGCCAATGGTATGACCAAGCTGGGCGCTGGTCTGGTGGGTTCCACTGCTATTTCCAGTGGCTCCTCCGCAAGTATTGTGAGCTCCTCCGTACTGTCGAGCGCATCGGCAGTGGGGAGCTCCAACCCAGCAATCTGGCTCTACACCAAGATTACCCAGCTGCTCTTCGCTCTCAACCCAATCACTCCATTGGGCTACTTGTTCATGAGCATCGGTGCCGGCAGCATTACCCCACTGAAGAACTGGGTGACCTCCTCCTAGTAGCACCCGCATCATAAACATATAATCCCCATAGTGCTAAGCACTACGGGGATTACTTCTAGGCTTTTTCGGCCTCTTCCTTGCGTTCCAGAACCAATTGGCTCAGAGCCGAGGACCAGACCATAGTCATTGTGAGGGCAGGCACCAGAATCACTGTGGCACCAACCGTGAACTTCGGAAGTACACTGACTGTTTGGCCCTCGGAAAGAGTATTGAAATCCACCGAACCATAGTGGGCCAGGCCCATCCATTGGCCAATGTACCAGACGGTACCGCAGGCAAGGACTGCAAGGAAACCACTAAAAATGAGGTGGCTCAGATTGGTCTTTTGCTTCATCACAAAATAGAGCCCAATGCCCAGGGCAATGAGCAGTACAACCACATAGTAGGTGGCAAAGTTCGTGAACTCCACAGAGTCACTGCCAACAGCCAAATCCAAAGCCTGGTTTTCACCCACAGTCACCACATAGGGTTGGCGGAACCAACCCCACAGGGCGCCAATACCAGCCGTGGCCAGAAGATAAATCCACAACATTAGCGGCGCTCCAAATAGGCAGAGTCCACTGCCCCATGGCGCGAACAGGTGGCATCCCAACCATCGGGGCGCACCTGAACCACCATGCGGCGGCCACATAGCTGGCAGTAGCGTGGTGCTTCCAAACCAGCCCTAGCCGATGGGGAAAGCTTAATCTCCACACCGGGCTCAATTTTCTGCCCCGTATTGGGGTGAAAGTCAGGGGCCTGGCCAGTCATAATGGCCATGAGTAGCTCAGTGCTATCAGGTTTACGCGCCATATTAGATGGAAGAGTTCAGGGCCTTAATTGGCAGACGAAGACGACCAAGCATATCCACATCGCTCTCCTGTGGGCGGCCAAGAGTGGTCAGGTAGTTACCAACAATAATGGCGTTGATACCACCAAGCAGACCCTTCTCCGCACCAAGATCACCCAAGGTGAGCTCACGACCACCAGCAAAACGCAGCATGGTATGTGGCAGGGCAAGGCGGAAAGCACCAATGGCACGAAGCGCATCGTTGGCTGGCATGACCTCATAGTCAGCAAAAGGAGTGCCCGGACGTGGATCCAAGAAGTTCATTGGAACCTCGGTTGGGTCCAATTCCTGAAGGTCAATGGCAAATTCAGCACGCTGCTCAATGGACTCGCCCATACCAAGGATGCCGCCACAGCATACTTCAATGCCGGCTTCCTTAATCATCTGCAAAGTCTCACGGCGTGACTCCCAAGTGTGGGTGGTAACAACCTGTGGGAAGAAAGAGCGTGCAGTTTCAAGATTATGGTTATAGCGGTTAATACCCGCCTTGACCAGACGGTCAACCTGATCCTGGGTGAGAATACCCACCGAAGCAGCAACCTCAATATCAACCTCAGCCTTAATGGCGGCCACAGCCTTTTCCAGCTGGGACATGAGGTTCTCATCGGGGCCCTTAACAGCAGCGACGATACAAAACTCGGTAGCACCGGTCTTGGCGGTCTGCTTGGCAGCATCGACAAGCGCAGGGATGTCGAGCCACGCGGAACGAACCGGTGACTCAAACAAACCCGACTGGGAACAGAAATGGCAGTCCTCAGGGCAGCCACCCGTCTTCAGGGAGATGATGCCCTCCATCTCAACCTCCTCGCCGCACCACTTGAGGCGAACCTCATGGGCAAGGGCGAGCAGCTCCTCGATACGAGAATCATCGAGTTCAAGAACTTGGATAACCTCGTCCTTGGTCAGGCCCTGGCCAGTGCCCAGGACCTTATCGCGTGCAATATCGAGAATATCGGTCATGCCATTTCCTTTCGGTTAATCCGAATTATTGTGCAAGGGTGCAGTACTTCCAGGTGCCGTTTTCCTTCTTGAACTTCATTGGGGTTGCCTGGGTCTGGCCACCAGCAGTCATAGAAACAGTAGCGGAAGCTTCATCGCCATTAACCTTGGCATCGGTCACATTGCTGACGGTGATAGCAGCGGTACCCAAAGGAAGATCTGGGATGTCATTGAGCTGTGCATATGCAGCCTGGGTGCCGCCAGCCTCAGCGATAATATCGGAGCAGGCATTGTCCAGGGAAGCACGGACGACACCACGGAAGGTTGGCTGGCCGAAGATATTATTGACAACAGCGCGGATAGCATCAACATCAGCCTGGCTAGCATCATCACCCTGAACTGGGGCGAAGGTGGAGTTCATCTGGTTGAGCTGTTCTGCCAGCTGCTGCTGAACCTGGGAAGCCTGGGCCTCAAGCTGGGCCTGATCAAGGCTGGTTGGGGCTGCTGCCTCAGCAGCAGGGGTCTCAACATTTGGGGTTTCAGCAGATGGGGTGGCATCCGTTGGGGAAGCCTCTGGGCTCTCAGAAGTGGAGCTATCGGTGGCGGTTACGCTGGTGGTTGCACTGGTGGTTTCAGTGGTCTCCTCAGACTTGGAGGAGCAAGCGGACAGGGCAACCATAGCTACCAGGCCGGTAGCAATGAGAGACTTACGCATGGAAAAATTCCTTACTAGACGGTTCTTTGTGGTCTGTGTTCTAGATTATCATGACTTTTCTTCCACCCACTGGCGGCCGGCAGGTTCCGGCTCAACAGTTCCAGCAGTCAACGCTGCTACAGTGGCGGCAAGATCAGTACCAGGAATCACTGCAAGAGTGAGAGTGACCTGGGATCCATAGTGTGTATCGGTAATGACAAAGCCGCGGTTACGCAGCTCGGCCTCAATACGGCCAGCATCACTATGATCCAGGGCGATGGTATAAAGCTCACGCTGGGCGCGAAGTACCGGGGTGACCTGCTCAAGAGCCTGGGAGACTGCATCCCCATAGGCGCGAACCAAACCACCCGTGCCGAGTTTAATGCCACCAAAATAGCGCACCACCACGGCACAAATATCTAAAAGCCCGGAGCCTTTGAGCATATCCAACATGGGCATGCCGGCAGTACCGGAGGGTTCCCCATCATCACTTGAGCGCTCCACCGCATTGGCATCATCCACATGGTAAATATAGGCGCTGCAATGATGGCGGGCATCCGGGTACTGCTTTTTAATATCATTAATGAACTCGCGGGCCTCCTCCTCATTCTCCACCCTGGTCAGGTAGGTAATAAAACGGGAGCGCTTAATCTCAAGTTCAGTTTCGATAATATCCGGCGCGGGCCTTTGATAATCCTGGTTCATTAGGTGAGGAAGTCATACTCCGGGGTGCCCGGCTTGAGCTGCTGGCAATTAATGCGCGACACACTCATGCGCTCCAGAAGTGGCTCCAAGTCCACCGCACGGGTGAGCTGCACACCAACAAGAGCAGTACCTGTTTCGCGGTTATTGCGCTTGAGGTATTCAAAGAGGGTGATGTCATCATCAGGACCCAAAATATCACTCACAAAGGCACGCAGCTGACCTGGCTCCTGTGGGAAATTCACCAGGAAGTAGTGCTTGAGGCCACGGTGCACCAGGGAGCGCTCCATAATCTCGTTATAGCGCAGCACATCATTATTACCACCGGAAATAATGCAGACCACAGTCTCGCCCTCACGGAAGTGAAGGTCCTTGAGTGCAGTCACACTCAAAGCACCAGCAGGTTCAGCAACAATGCCCTCATTCTGGTAGAGACCCAGCATTTCAGTACACACAGCACCCTCGGAGACACTCATCATGTGTACGCGGCTGCGGTTGCGGTCAATAATGGCGTAGTTATTATCACCAACACGGCGCACAGCGGCACCATCCACGAAGGGGTCGATCTGCTCAAGGGCAATAGGGCCATCATTATCCAAGGCAGCCTGCATGGAGGCAGCGGAGGCTGGCTCTACCGCAACCACAGCAGTGCGTGGGGCCATATCGGCAAGATAGGACACCGCGCCGGCAAGAAGGCCACCGCCACCAACAGGGACAACGAGGGTGTCTAGGCTCTTGCCCAACTGGGTGAGCTGGGAGAGAATTTCGGCAGTGACTGTGCCCTGGCCGATGATGGTATTGATGGCGTCGAAAGGCTCGACGAGGGTGGCGCCACTTTCCTTGGCCCAGCTGTGTGCGGCCTCATTGGCATCGTCGAAAGTCGCACCAATTGGTACGAGTTCAATAAAGTCCCCACCATGGACCTTAATGCGGTCAAGCTTCTGCTTTGGGGTTTGTTCCGGAACATAAATGCGGCCCTGAATACCCAGGGTACGGCAGGCATAGGCCACACCCTGGGCGTGGTTACCGGCCGAGGCGGTGGCAATACCGGCAGCGCGCTGCTCCTCATTGAGCTGCACAATGCTGTTATAGGCGCCACGGATCTTATAGGAACGCACATCCTGAAGGTCTTCGCGCTTCAGATACACCTGTGCCCCGGTCTCTTGGGAGAGCCGGGGGCAAAACTGAAGTGGGGTTGGTGCGATAACCGAGGAGATACGGGCCTGGGCTTGTTGGATGTCGGCTGCATGGATCTCTGGAGTCATGCAACTTATTGTACCCATCCCAGGCCCCAGTCGAAAATAAGCTAGCCCAAAATATTCGGGCCCATTGTGGCTTTCAAATCACCCATCAAGGATGGGGTTTTATTCACCCTATACTGACCGCCCAGCACAAGGGTGGATTCCTCCTCATGGTCCACCAATTTCAGGTAGACGGAGGACTCACCCTTATTTGCTGTGAGCACACTCTTGAGTTTGGTGAGATTGGCCACGGTGCACTGCTCCACGCGCATGGATAGGTGCAGCGGCGCCCCGCCACCACCACCCGGACCCAAGTCCGCGGTTTGCAGGGCCTCACAGCGCACACTCATACGGTCATCATTAGTGGCCACCTTCACCTTGGCCACAATAATATTGTCCTCTACAATCTGTGGGGCATAAACCTGGTAGACCTTATTGAAACACAGGATTTCCACGGAGGCACCGGAGTGATCCTCAATGGTGACAATCGCCCAAGGGGAGCCATCACGCTTGGCGTATTTGCGCTCCACATTGGAAATAATGCCGCCAATGGTCAACTCCACCCCCTCACGGGCTTCACCGGCAACAATGGTGGTCAGCGGTGTATCAATCTGGCTTTCCAGGGCCTCCTCATAGCCATCCAGCGGGTGGGCGGACACATAGAGACCCAGCATTTCACGCTCCAAGGCGAGCTTCTGCTTCTTATCCCACTCGGTTTCAGGAACATCCACGCGGAATACATCATTCTCCTCAGTATCCGCCGTGGAGAACAGATCAAACTGGCCCTTTTCGGCGGCCTTCTTGGTATCCAAGACGGCGTCGATAGCCTGCTCATGCACCTGCAGGAGACCCTTACGTGGGTGGCCGAGGGAATCAAAAGCACCGGACTTAATCAAAGATTCCGTCACGCGCTTGGAGCACGCCTGGTTATCAATCTTGTCCACATAGTCGGAGAAGTCCTCAAACTTGCCCTTGGATTCGCGGGCCTTAATAATGCTGGCCACAACATCCTCACCCACATTGCGCACGGCACCCAGGCCGAAGCGAATGGTCTTTTCACCAACCGGCATAAAGGTGAAGGAGGACTCATTAACATCAGGGCTTAGGACCTCAATGCCCAGGTGGCGGCAGTCAGCCAGGTAGATGGCCAACTTGTCCTTCTTATCCGCCACCGAGGTGAGCAGGGCCGCCATATATTCGGCGGTGTAATTGGCCTTGAGGTAGGCAGTCCAATAGGAGACCAGACCATAGCCGGCCGCATGGGACTTATTAAAAGCGTAGGAGGCGAAAGGCTCAATGGTATCCCACAGGGCCTTGATGGGGGCATCACCGAAACCATTGGACTTCATGCCCTCTTCAAAGTGCTTGAATTCCTTGGCCAGAACCTCAGGCTTCTTCTTACCCATGGCCTTACGGAAACCATCCGCCTCACCGGCAGTATA
Organism: Corynebacterium sp.; assembly: GCA_030530985.1. GTDB lineage: Bacteria > Actinomycetota > Actinomycetes > Mycobacteriales > Mycobacteriaceae > Corynebacterium. Next base: position 47,812 of record JAUMTX010000013.1, on the reverse strand, counting down.
GTTAGCCACCTTCTGGGAGATACGCATGATCTGCTCCTGATACACAATCAGGCCGAAGGTATCGCCCAGAATATCGGAGAGGGCCTCCTCCAAATCAGGGTGGATTGGGGTGATATCCTCACGCGCATTCTTACGGTCCGCATATGCCCAGTGGGCACCCATGCCCATTGGGCCTGGACGGTAGAGCGCAAGCGCGGCGACAATATCATCAAAACCGGTTGGTTCCATGCGCTTGAGCAGCTCACGCATACCACCGGAGTCGAGCTGGAACACGCCCAGGGTATCGCCCTTAGCCAGCAGCTTATAGGCGGCCTCATTATCGGTGGTGAGTTCCTCTAATTGGAGGTCCTCTCCCCTATTGGCCTTAATATTTTCCAGGCAGTCACCAATAACAGTGAGGTTACGCAGACCAAGGAAGTCCATCTTCAGCAGACCAATGGCCTCACAGGCAGGATAAGGCCAGCCTGTAATAATGGCACCATCAGCGGAGCGCTTCCACATTGGAATATGCTCAAGCAGTGGCACACTGGCCATAATCACGGCACAGGCGTGCACACCGGCCTGGCGCACCACACCTTCCAAACCAAGGGCGGTTTGGTAGATGCGATTGGCCTCCGGGTCGGTTTCAATCACAGTGCGGGCCTCACCGGCCTCCGCATAGCGCGGATGATCCGGATCCATAATGCCCTTGAGGCTAATATCCTTACCCATAATTGCTGGGGGCAGCACATTGGTAATGCGCTCAGCAATCTTATAGCCCGGCTGACCAAACTGTACGCGGGCCGAGTCCTTCAAGGCCTGCTTGGTTTTCACAGTACCGAAGGTAATCACCTGGGCGACCTTGTCCTCACCCCAGTTATCCGCCGCATAGCGAATCATTTCACCACGGCGGCGATCATCAAAGTCGATATCAATATCGGGGGCGGATGGACGCTCAGGGTTCAAGAATCGCTCGAAGAGCAGACCGTGCTCAATAGGGTCAATATTAGTAATGGTCAGCGCATAGGCCACCAAGGCACCAGCCGCGGAACCACGGCCAGGACCCACACGAATACCCACGCTACGGGCATGCTTAATCAAATCCGCCACAATGAGGAAGTAGGAAGGATAACCCTTCATATCAATGACTTCAATCTCATAATTGGCGCGGTCAATATAGGCCTGCGGCACCTGCTGGCCTGGGAAACGGGCCGCCAATCCCTCCATCACCTCATGGGTCAACCAGGAGGTTGGGGTGTGGCCGTCCGGCACATTGGCAATAGGCATGCGGTCATGGGTGTGCTCCTCCCAGATTTCCCCATAGTCCTGCACGCGCTCCGCAATCCACAAAGTATTATCACAAGCACCGGGAACAGTATCATCCCAGTCATTGCGCATCTGGGCTGCGGACTTAATATAGTAGCCGGAACCGTCGAATTTAAAGCGGTCTTCATCCTGCAGGGTTTTACCAGTCTGCACACAAAGCATGGCCTCATGCTCCGCCGCCTGGGATTCAAGCACATAGTGGCAGTCATTGGTCACCAGTGGTGGCAAGCCCAGGGTTTTGCCAATCTCCAGCAGCTCACGGCGCACGCGCTTTTCAATCTCCACACCGTGGTCCATGAGCTCAAGGAAATAATTCTCCTTGCCATAAATATCCTGCCACATGGCTGCGGCCTCCAGGGCCTTATCATATTGGCCCAGGCGCAGGCGGGTTTGCACATCGCCCGAAGGGCAGCCTGTGGTGGCAATAATGCCGGTGGCATTTTGGGAAATGAGCTCCGCATCCATACGTGGCCATTTACCCAACTGGCCCTCATAGGAGGCCATGGAGGAAAGATAGAAGAGGTTCTTTAGGCCCTGAGCGGTTTCCGCCATCATGGTTTGGTGCAGGTAGGCACCGGAGGCCGAAACATCATCACGCTTCTGGTGCGGCGCACCCCAGAGTTCACGCTCCTTTTTAAAACGGGAACTGGGGGCAATATAGGCTTCAATACCAATAATGGGTTTAATGCCCGCATCCACCATGCGGCGGTAGAAAGCATCCGAACCATACATATTGCCATGGTCGGTCATGCCCACCGCCGGCATGCCCTGGCGATTAACCTCCTCCGCTAGGAGGTCGACCTTGGCCATGCCATCGAGCATGGAATATTCCGTGTGGTTGTGCAGGTGCACAAATGAAGAACCCATAGGGGTTATTTTAACAATTAGATCACGCGTTGAATACCCATGCGGGCACGGCTTGCATCAGGCTCCGCAGGTTCCACTGTCATGACCTGTGGATTCGAGGCCAATGCCACGAGCGCAGACTTTGGCGCGTACACAACCAGGCCGGCAATGCCGCTAATGCGCACCCCGGAGGCCGTGTAGTGGGCGATGGTTCGGTCAAAAACCGCTGCCCTATTATCACTGCCAGTGGGTTCAGGCACGGCAATTGGGGTTCCCACATCGAGCACAATGGAACCCACACGGGGAATACCGGCTGCTTCTGCTGCTGCCCCCGCCGTCTGCGTATCGACGACCTCCCTAAAGGTCACCAGGGCCCAAAGATTCTCCCCCTCTGGGGCGGCCGCCAAGGAAGCCTCGGCCCGCTCCTGGTAGGCGCTGAGAGTCTCACTATTATCACGGCCCAGGGTATCGCCATTGATATGGGCGGTGGGCACCGTGTATTTTGCCTGCATCATAAAGGCAAAGCCACCAATAATTACAATGAGCAGCACACCAGCCCAGGCCACCCGCCAATTAAAAAACCGGGACACTATTCGCCTCGCAGTACATCAAGGGCGTGCTGCAAATCCGCCGGATATGGGGAGTTGAATTCCACATAGCGGCCATCAGCCGGGTGGTTAAAGCCCAGGGTGACAGCGTGGAGCCACTGGCGATCCAATCCCAGGCGCTTATTCAAATTCGGATCCGACCCATACATGGGGTCCCCGCAGCATGGGTGGTGCAGGGCTGAAAAGTGCACGCGAATCTGGTGGGTGCGCCCTGTTTCCAGGTGAATCTCCAAAAGGGAGGCCTCACGGAAAGCCTCAATGGTTTCATAGTGGGTCACTGAATGCTTGCCATCGGTCGTGACAGCAAAACGCCACCCGGCCGACGGGTGCCTACCAATGGGGGCCTCAATAGTGCCGGTGAGGGGATCAGGATGGCCTTGGACCAAGGCATGGTAGGTTTTGGTGACTGTGCGATCCCTAAAGGCGCGCTTCAACACACTATAGGCGCGCTCACTGGCGGCAACCACCATGACGCCTGAGGTGCCGACGTCCAGTCGCTGCACAATGCCTTTGCGCTCTGGCGGCCCGGAGGTGGAAATCCTAAAACCTGCGGCCGCGAGGCCGCCGACTACGGTGGGGCCTTCCCAACCAACAGTTGGGTGGGCTGCCACACCAACAGGCTTATCAATAACAATCACATCATCATCGGAGTAGAGAATCTCCATGCCTTCTACCAGCTCCTCCTCCGGAATGAGGGAAGGCGGATCGGGCAGGGTGACCTCCAAGAAGGAGCCTTCTACCAGGCGCTCAGATTTGGTGACGGTACGCCCATCAAGAAGAACATGGCCGCCGGTGACCAAATCGGCCACCGATGAGCGGGACATGCCCAGAAGCTTGGATACACCAGCATCCACCCTCAGCCCTTCAAGGCCGGGTGGTACTGGTAGTGAACGGTGTTCAGGCATTCTTCTTCACCCCCAAAAGATTAATAATGAGAAGGCACACTCCTATCGTAATGCAGCTATCGGCAATATTGAAGATGGCGAAAGAACCAACACTAATAAAGTCCACCACGTGGCCAATAAAGAAGCCTGGCGCGCGGAAGAGTCGGTCAATAAGGTTGCCGGCTGCCCCGCCCGCCACCAGGGCCAGGGCCACCGCCGACCAGGTGTCGGTGATGCGGGGGCTGTAAATGGCGATGACAATAACAAAGGCCAATTGAATAAGGGTGAAGACCCATGTAAAGCCGGCACCCATGGAAAATGCGGCGCCGGAATTAAATACTAAATAGAAGCGGAACCAGTCACCGATTAGTGGGCGAATTTCCCCTGGAGCCATGCTGCCAAGAATCGCGATTTTAGTGAGCTGGTCCACGATGGCGACAATGATAATAATTCCCGCCATGAGGCCAATGATTCTACCTTTACTCATCAATTCAAATAATACTGGTATCTTAGGGGTTGTGTCAGTTTTTCGTGCTTCTGCCCCAAAAATTCTTTTGACCGCCGGCCTGATTATCCTGCCGGCTGCTACTCTTGTGGCCTGCTCCCAGGAGGAGACCACCTCCACCACTGAGCAGGCAGTCAGCCTGCCTGTGGATACCCCGCGTGTGAGTGTCCTTAGCCTGGGCGACAGCCCACGCAGCGCCTATACATATGCCCGCAGCGAGAACAATAACTCCGCCAATGCAGATTCTTTCACCCAGGATCTGAAGATCTCTACTGGTTTTAATCAGTTCACTTCTGATGCTGCGGTGGATCCAACGGCCCCGGCCGGTGGCGATGTGAATACTCTCTCCGCCACGGTTGATGGAAAAGTAACAGATAGTGGCGCGGAATTCACTTTTAATGACATGACCTATTCGCAGCTTTCGTTGAATGCGAACTTGGCTACAGCTAATGGCTTCACCCTCGGCTGGGATGCGGATGATAATGGTCTTATTCGCACCGTCCACCTGGCTGCCCCCATTGGCGCCAGCGATGAGGGCCGCTCCTTGATGGAAACCAGTCTGATGAAGTTCATCTCCCTGCCAGTCATCTTCCCTTCTGAAGAGATTGGCGTGGGCGCCCAGTGGACTGTGGACTCCAAGGTTCCTGGCGCCACCTCTACCCTGCAGACGGTCACCTACACCCTCAGCGCTATTAACCCCGATGGCACCCTGGCCCTGGATGTTCAGGTTGCGCAGCGCCCATCGGTGGGCGCACTGGATCTGTCCACCGGCACTGAAACAGGAACAGAAACAACAGCAGCCCAGTCTGCCAATGAGCTCAAGGTCCTGTCTTCCAATACGACCTCGCAAGGCTCACTTACTGTGGATCCAAACCACCCAATCCCAACCAAGGGCATTGTGCAGTTCACCACCCGCGTTATCTACGGCACCGATGACTCCCCTGTGCGCGTAGTGCAGGACTCCACCACAGCTGTAAACTACGGGGATTAAGTCCCGGGCTTAATTCTGGCCGTATAATATTTTTCGATAACGCATAACGAATAATAAAAAATCGCCCATAAGTATTACATTTAAGGCCAGGTCACGGCCTTAAATTGTAGTAAAATCCGGACTCTGCCGGTATAGTGCGGTAGATCCTAGAGATCTTTTCAACCCAAAACTATGGTTTCACGAGTGCGTATATAATGCAGGGGTTGTGGGCGTCGACAAGCGAGTAGAAATACAAAAAAGGACGGTTGTGACACCGTCCTTTTTGTGTAGCTAGTAAGACTAGATGTGGCTTACTGTGCAGAGCTGTTTACTGAGCAGGGGCCTCGGAGGAAGCCTCGGTGGCTGCGCCATCCTGGCAGGTTGCTGGAACCTGGGATGGGTCAACTACGTTGGTGACGAGGGTGCAAGCCCAGTTCTTGGCGAGCTTCCACTGGCCATCCTCGTAGACGAACTCAACATTATCTGCAGTCTGTGGCTGGCGGCCTTCAGCGCTGAAAGTCACGGTAGCCAGTGCGGAATTGGAGGTATAGCCTGGGAGGATTGGGTCAACAACGGTGAAGGTTGCGCCGGTCTCCTGCTTGGACTGTGCCAGGGAGTCGAAGATCTCTGGGGCATCTTCGCCGCCCTCGACAAGCTGCACGCGCTCTGCCAGTGGTACGGACTGGTCAGATGCCTTTTCAATGAGCTCGTTAAGCTCAGCAGCGGTAGGCAGGTCGGTGGATGCGCTGGAAGCAGAGGTGGTGCTGCTGCTGGACGTGCTCTCAGAGGAATCGGAAGAGCAGGCGGTCATGGTGAGGGCCGCGGTGAGGCAGGCACCAGCAGCAACCATCTTGGAAAGCTTCATGAGTGAATCTCCGGTCATTGATCGAGAATATTAACCCCACTAGTTTAAACCCCTTATGCCCAGGGTGCAATTAAAGAGTAAAATATATGCCATGTCTCAGACTCTCATTGCCCTTCTCGCCACCGGTGGCACCATTGCCTGTGCCAAGGATGACAGTGGCGCTTTGGTGCCCCGCATTACGGGCGCCGGTTTGGTTGCTGACCTGGATATTCCTGGGGTTGAATTCAGGATTGTTGAAGTCAAAGCACTAGATTCCTCGGCAATGACTCTCTCTGATGTGCAGGACCTGGCAGTGGTTGTTGGGCAGCAGGATGCCGACCCTGCGGTTGATGGCATTCTCATTACCCACGGCACGGATTCCTTGGAAGAAACCGCCCTGGCCCTGGACCTACTAGACTTCCACACCCCGATTGTTCTCACCGGCGCCCAGCGCCCCTTTGATGACGAACAGCCCGATGGCCCTGCCAACCTTCGCCTTTCCGTAGAGTCGCTATGCTCCCAAAAAGACGCAAGCCCTTCTCCAGGTGTCCATATCGTCTTTGGCTCCCAGGTCCTTGCTGCCCGCGGGGCCTATAAGCGCCACACGGAAGACCTTGAGGCCTTTGCCTCCTTGGCACTACCCCGCCCACGCCCAGTGAGCATCGGTGCCACCAGCCCTGTGGATGAGCAATCCTCCTTTGGGGCCAAGCGCGTGGAAATTGTGAGCTCCCCACTCCTGGTGGATGCCTGCATTGCCGCCGGTGTGGATGGCATTGTGGTGCCGGGTAAAGGCAGCGGCAATGTGAGCCCCGAGATGGCTGCCGCCATGCGCCGCGCCCCCATGCCCGTCGTCCTCTGCACCCGGGTCCCTGAAGGCCCAGTGGCCAGCATCTATGGCGGTGACGGTGGCGGGGCCACCCTGGCCAAGCATGGCATTATGAGCACCAACCTTCGTGCCCCACAGGCCCGCATTGCCCTGGCCATGGGACTCGCCGCCGGACTCACCGGCGAAGAACTCAGGGCACTGCTGTAGGTAAAGGCACTGCCCTCAGTGCCTGGCTAGTCTTCTTCAATGAGTTCTTTGATTCTCTCGCCCCAATCGAGGGAGTCGAGAGGATCGGCATGCTCGAGGTTGCACTCGGCCAGTTTAAAAGTCTTGAGCTTGGAGGTCTGCCTGGTGCGGGACTCAAAACGCACAGTAATAAAGCCGGCACCAACACCAGTCACCCAGCCATGGCCCCATTCGGGGTGCGAAACATCATCGCAGCGCCGAAAAGGCTGATCCATGGGGGTATTATCCACATGGGTGGACACAGTGGTGGGGGCTGTTTCAATGGGGTCCTCAAAGAGAACCTCCTGAACCTCACTGGAAAGACCAGAAAAACCCACACCCACCAGGCGCACAGCGCCCAAAGTATCCGGGTAGCGCACCAGTTTACGCACCAAAGAATAGAGCGTGTCCTTATTGGTCGAACCGTAGTTGAGGCTGGCACTGCGCGTTTCGGAGTGAAAGTCACTCATGCGGGTTTTGACAGTCACGGTGCGGGCGGCACGGCCGTCTTTTTGGAGGCGTCGAAAAGCGGTGGAAAAGGCGCGTTCGATGGCAGAATCCATGCCCTCATGGGTGAGAATATCATCGGCATAGGTGTATTCGGCACTCACCTGCTTGCGGGCGGCGCGCGGCTCCACAGGACTGTGATCGCCCAAGGTCAGCATGCGCCACAGGCCAATACCGCTCTTACCCAGCAGGGATTCCACATCATCCATGGCCACAAATTGACCAATGGTATCAATGCCCATTGTGTGCAAATAGTCGGCGGTGACAGGACCAATACCCCACAGTTTGCGCACGGATAATGGGTAGAGCTTCTCCTCATGCTCCTCATCGGGAAGAATACAAATACCATTCGGCTTGGCCAAACCCGAGGCAATCTTGGCAAACTGGCGGCCACTGCCCGCCCCCACCGAAGCATGAAGCCCCGTTTCGCGCAACACAATGGCACGAAGCTGCTCCGCAAACTCGCGCACCTGCTCCGGGGTGGCGCCCACCAAATCAGGGGGCTCAAGGAAGCCCTCATCCACACTAATCTGCTCCACTACCCCGCCGACTTCCTGAAAAATCTGGAAAACCCGCTTGGACACAGCACTATAGACACGAAAGCGCGGCGGCACGGTAACACCACGGGGCTTAACCAGGGCTTCCGCCTGGTACATGGGTTGGGCGGAATGCGCCCCCAAAGCGCGGGCCTCATAACTGGCACCGGACACAACACCACGGCGGTCAACCCCACCAACCAGGATGGGGCGACCGCGAAGAGAAGGACGAGTTAATTGTTCAACGGATGCAAAGAATGCATCCATATCAATGTGAAGAACCCACCGGGACATTAGCCACGCTCACACCAACAGAGGCGAGAATCGCAAGAATAAAGAACAGCCAGCCCAGGTGCTTAGTCCAGCGCAACACCCCATTAGCAGGCTCCTGGGCCGCACTGGTGGATGTTGTGGCCGGCTCAGTACTCGCATTATCAGCAATAGTGGTGGTCACACGGGCCGTGGACTCCTCGGTGTGAGTATTGGTGGTGGTCACCGTGGCTGTGGCCGTTGCGGTAGCAGTGGTGGTCTGCTCCACAGTCTGGGTTGGGGTGGTGGTCTCCTCCACCTGGGCAACCTGGGTGGTAGTGGTGGTAACCGTGCTGGTTGTGGTGGTGACCGTATCAAATGGCAGGATGCTTGTGCCCAGTGGGCCACGGAGCTGATTCACCTCAGAATCCGGAACATCCTCACCATAAAGCTCTGGGAAACTATAGCGGGTATAGGCCAGGGTGTTATAGCGGCTCTGGTAGTCCTCAGGAATATTGGTTTCCACATAGGTGCGGATGGAATTAATGAGGAAATTCTGGCTGAGAATATTATCCTCATCGCTAATGCGTGGGTAGAGGCCACCAAGCTGGTTGCTCACACCAGTGGAGACAACAAGACGGAATGGGTGGGTGAAGGCCGCATCATAATCCGCCATGGCCTGTGGGTACTTTGCGGCCAGACGGTCGCGGGTGTGCATACCAATGAGCTCATCATCCAAATAGTAGGAGATGGTGGTATCAAAAACCTCGATGGATAGCTTATGGCGACCGGCAGAAATTGGCGCATCCAAACCGGTGTAGCTTTGCATGCTTGCGCCATTGCAGCCAATCTCCGTGGTGGAATAGGTATCCACGCGGGGGCTGTAGAGCTCGAAAGCATCAAAGACAGCATAGCCGCCGCCAGCCTCACAGGACTCACTATCATTAATCAAATAAATGGAGCGGCGAATGCCCTTGCGGGTGGTGTTCTGTGGGAGGCTAAAGCTCACATCCACCTTGAAATTACCGACTGGAATCTCATCGGTGCTGAGCATGGCGGAACCATAGTAGGTGGAGTCCTTGCCCAAACAAATCAGGTTGGTGGAATTATCGGCCGTTAAATCTGAAGGGTAGATTGCTTCTTTACCCTCGGTATTAATGCAGTGCCGTGTGACCGAGAGACTATTGGAACCAAGAGAGCTCTTGGCCAATTGCACATTGGCCTCACGGAAGAAAGTATTATTCGACTGGGAGTCAATCCCATCCGGCTGTACATACAGCTGGCCTGTGCCTGTAGTGGCAGGCGCATAGGCCTCCAGCACAGGCTCACGACCCAAAACGGTAGAGGTGGGGCTGTGAACAGTAATAGCAGCTGCCGTTGCAGTTGGGCTTTCAAGACCCACCGCAACCATCACAATAGATAGCAGCAGTGCTTGAGCAGCCTTTATAGTCTTCACAGCCTTCACGGTACTTGAACCTTCCCTCTACCAGTGCCTTGGAATAGGCCTTTGTTAGTTCTTAGTCAGTGTAGCGGTTACACCGTCAAGAACCTCATTGGCACCCGCACCCTCAGTAGAAATACTGAAGCTGGTTGCCAGGACTTCACCGGCGATGAAGTCCTTATGGGTCTCTGCCCAACCAAGCTTATCAGCAGGGACGTGCAGTTCCACAGTAATGCGGTCAGAAACCTCAAAACCATTGGACTTACGGGCATCCTGCAGGCCACGGATCAAGTCCTTGGCCCAACCCTCAGCCTCAAGTTCCTCGGTGAGGTTCATATCCAGCACAACAAGACCGGTATTGCCCTCAATCTGGGCGGTGGACTCTGGGTCCACAGCAACCAGACGCTCGGTGTACTCATCCGCATTGAGGATAATGCCATCGGCATTGACCTTCTCACCCTCACGGGTGTAGTTGCCGGACTTCACTGCCTTAATGGCCTTCTGCACATCGCCACCAATACGTGGGCCAGCCACCTTGGCATTGACGACCACCTCAAAACGACCAACAGAGTCCACATCGGTGGTGAGCAGAACTTCCTTCACATTGGTCTCATCAGCAATGAGGCCAGCAAATGGCTCCAGGGCTGCTGCCTGTGGGGTGGCCACGGTGAGCTTAGCCAATGGGAGGCGGTTACGCAGCTTATGGGCCTTACGGATAGAGGAGGTAGCAGAACATACTGCACGAACCTCATCCATGGCGGCAACCAGGGCATCATCGGCTGGGAAGTCAGCGGCCTGTGGGAAGTCAGTCAGGTGAACAGAGCGACCACCAGTCAGACCCTTCCAAATAACCTCGGTGGCATAAGGGAGCAGTGGGGCTGCCACACGGCACAGGGTTTCAAGCACGGTGTAGAGGGTATTGAAAGCCTCATCATCATTGCCGGACCACAGACGTGCACGGGAGCGGCGCACATACCAGTTGGTCATGGCATCGCAGAAATTACGTACCTCATCGCAGGCAACCGCAACACTGGTATTATCCAGGGCCTCGGTCACATTCTTAACCAAGTCATGGAGCTTGGCCAGAATATAGCGGTCCAGAATATTGGTGGAGGAAGTATCGAACTTCGCGTCCTTCTCGGCATAGAGCTGGAAGAAGGAGTAGGTATTCCACATTGGCAGCAGTGCCTGACGCACACCCTCACGGATACCCTGCTCGGTGACAATCAGGTTGCCACCGCGCAGAATTGGGGAGCTCATGAGGAACCAGCGCATAGCATCGGAGCCATCGCGGTTGAAGACCTCATTAACATCTGGGTAGTTGCCCTTGGACTTGGACATCTTGAGGCCGTCGTCGCCAAGCACAATACCGTGGGCCACAACCTTCTTGTAGGCTACGCGGTCAAAGAGGGCGGTGGACAGAACGTGCATGGTGTAGAACCAACCACGGGTCTGGCCGGAGTATTCCACAATGAAGTCGGCTGGCCAGTGGTTCTCACACCATTCCTTATTTTCGAATGGGTAGTGCTTCTGGGCGAAGAACATGGAACCGGACTCGAACCAGCAGTCCAAAACCTCTGGCACGCGGCGCATGGTGGACTGGCCGGTTGGGTCATCTGGGTTTGGTCGGGTCAGCTCATCAATATATGGGCGGTGCAGGCTGGTTGGGCGCACACCAAAGTCGCGCTCCAACTCATCCAAGGAACCATAAACATCCACGCGTGGATACTCTGGGTTATCGGAAACCCACACTGGGATTGGGGAACCCCAGTAGCGGTTACGGGAAATATTCCAGTCGCGGGCACCTTCAAGCCACTTACCAAACTGGCCGTCACGAATATGGCTTGGGATCCACTCAATATCATTGTGGTTGAGCTCCACCATGCGGTCACGGAACTTGGTGACAGCAACAAACCAGGATGGCAGTGCCATGTAGATCAGTGGGGTGCCGGAACGCCAGGAGTGTGGGTAGGAGTGCTCAATGGTCTGGTGGCGCACTACCCTGCCGGCTTCCTTCAAATCGCGAATAATATTCTTATTCGCATCGAAAACCAGCTGGCCCTCATATTCAGGAACCTCGGCGGTGAACTTACCGTCCAGGTCTACTGGAATCTTGAGTGGAATACCGTACTTATTACAAGTATTCATATCGTCCTCACCGAAGGCTGGGGCCTGGTGAACAATACCAGTACCATCCTCGGTGGTGACATAGTCCGCCAAAAGAATCTGATGCGCGTTCTCGGTGCCAACAAAATGTGGGAATACAGGGTTATAGGTAATACCCTCCAGCTCGGAACCCTTGAAGGTGGCAACTACGGAAGCATCGCCCAATTCCTTCTTATAGGCACCAACCAGGTTTTCTGCCAGCAGATAACCGCCAACCAAAGCATAGGTAACCTCTGGGTTAACGGCCAAGGCAAGGTTGGATGGGAGGGTCCATGGGGTGGTCGTCCAGGCAAGGGCTGCTGCCGAATGAAGCTCTGGGTGCTCTGCCCAGGTCTTTTCACCAGCGGTACCTGGATTAGCACCGGTCAGTGGCATGGTCACAGTCAGGGTTGGGTCCTGGCGCATGCGATAGGAGTCATCCATGCGGGTTTCCTGATTGGACAGTGGGGTGTGCTCTGCCCAGGAGTATGGCAAAACGCGGAAGCCCTGGTAGATCAGGCCCTTGTCATAAAGGCGCTTGAAGGCCCACATGACGGATTCCATGAAGTCAATGTCCATGGTCTTGTAGCCATTATCGAAGTCTACCCAGCGGGCCTGGCGGGTGACATAGTCCTTCCACTCCTGGGTGTAGCGCAAAACGCTCTTGGCGCAGTAGTCATTGAAGGCGGCCAAACCCATATCTTCAATCTGGCCCTTGTCCTTGATGCCCAGCTGCTTTTCGGCCTCAAGCTCTGCTGGCAGGCCGTGGCAGTCCCAACCGAAGACACGGTCGACGCGCTTGCCCTTCATGGTCTGGTAGCGCGGAATAATGTCCTTAACATAGCCGGTCAGAAGGTGACCGTAGTGTGGGAGGCCATTGGCAAAAGGAGGGCCATCAAAGAATACATATTCTGGGGCGTCCTCGCGCTGCGCGAGGGAGGCCTGGAAGGTATCATCTTCCTGCCAGAACTTGAGGATATTCTCCTCCATGTCTGGGAAACGGCTGGAACCGCCGGTGAGATCCGTCTTCGGATACACGTATACTCCTTCGTTGGTGAATTTGGCAGGGACGGATTGCTCCGCGGTACCACCCCGCTTGAGCAGAAAGAGAATTCTCCCTGCCCCACTTCATTGGTGAAGGAATT